>NZ_JBWDLJ010000005.1:0-336352 GCF_056238645.1 Formosa sp. F44 | reverse complement strand
AACTAATGGAATTAAATGTTGGTACTCAAAATGGTTTATTCTTTTTTGTTGATAATAACCGTTTCCAGTTATTATCTACGCTGTCAATTCAATATGTTAATGAACTTATTTCTCTTTTTGTTTCTTAACTCGTTTCCTCGTTAAGCGGGTGCAAATATAAAACCCTTTTTTTAATCTCACAATGTTTTTTTGAAGTTTTTTTTAGACTCGTTTTCAAAACGTTTCTAACTCCATTAAAACAACCTGTAAAGAACTTTGTTTTCTAAAAACGTTGCCGTTTTTAGCGGGTGCAAACTTACACCCTTTTTTGCTACTAACAAATCTTTTTTATCTTTTTTTGAAACTAATCTAAATCCGATAAATATGACTCTGTTAATGAACGTGTTGCCTAACTAAACTACCGTAGTTGTGTCGCTAAGCGGGTGCAAATATACCACCTTTTATTTCTATATAACTAATTTATTTATGGTTTATTTTGAAATAAATCGTAAATAATAGGTTGCTAGATAGTTATATGTGTGATTATTTTATAAACTCAAACTTAATCACAAATCATCGACTCTTTCCGGTAATAAAACATCTACTTTCCTGCTCTATATAGTATAGATATAGCTTCAAATCAATAGTATTACCAACACACAACTCTATTATACTAAATAAGACAACAAGTAGTAATTCAATCAAACAATCTCCACTTATACATAACACTTCGAACTACTAACACTTTTACAAAGCTATTCGTCTCATATCCTTTTATTCTTATACCTTATATAATAGACTAAGATGTATTATCATACTACACCCTTTCGTTAATAATAATAGGGACTACCTTCAGATTAACTACCTATAATATATACAGTACAACAAACTCTTCTTAGGTATCCATATAAACACAGACTCCAATACAATTCGAAATGTTAACGTCGTTTCATTCCTCCTACTATATAAAGAACAACTGTCCTATACATAATAGTAAACCATGACCAATATTCACCTCATCAATCACAAGTACTTTAGAATAACGCTATATCTAATTGCAATACTGTTTTCTCTTCTTCTGGATTCCACATAGCCGTAACCGAAACAGGGACTTTATATTTCACTATATACAAATCTTTATTAAATGTAGCTCCAACATTAACTACACCTCCAGCGCCTTCAGTGTAAAATGTTTTATCGGTAAAAAACGACCACGCTCCTCCTACAAAAAGAGACAAATTAGAATTTTGATTTTTCCAAACGACACTATTCACTTCAAAATACTGTGTCCACGAATTTTTTAAAGTTCCATCGGCTTCTACTTCATAATCTCCAGATCCACCTCCTATTATAGTTGCTAAGTACAATAGTGTATTTGGGGTTACCTTATAACCGAAACTTACATCTACAAAATTATACCCCTGTGTTTTATCCCAACTCCAGTAATGCAAATCATCTCCTCTCTCCTCTACGCCTGTAAAATTATTGTGAGACACTGCTTCTACAAAAAATCGTTCAGAGAAACGATACTTAGTATATATAGAAACCTCCTTATAATAAGCACCTACATTTTCTCCTGTGTTATCATTATATACATCTGTACTAGAAAAACTAGCACCACCCCAAAGTCCGAATGTAAACTTCTTGTTTCTCGAATTATATTCAAGTTCTGTTGCGATAACAGCTCCAGGATGCACAACAAAGCCATGCCACAAATGCATATTCTTTAAGTGAGCTCCTATCCGAAACGGATTATAGTCGTCCGCACTTAATTCCTCTTGTGCCGAAGCCACATTTACACTAAGTGTTAATAATAATGCCAAAGCAACATATTTAAACGACCTGCTTTGTAATAGGTTTCCACATTTACAGCTACCACATTTAAAGGCAGACTTATTTCTTGGTTGATTGTTTTTGGTTTTCATGCTCTTAGTTTAATTTGCTTGTTTTATAAACGTAAAAAACACGTTTATAAATTCAAATATATATAAAATATCACATAGTATTACAAAATAACCAACATTAACACAACAATATACTTAATATCATAAAATTACAACGACAATTACGGCAATTCAATAAAACCTCAAATTAGTGTGAAACTTACGTTTAAACACAGATTAATGTAGCAATCTAATCCTCTTTTTAGATCCCCCACCCCCTTAAAAACCCATATTTTTTCTAGTCATTTTAGTAAATCACATGTTACATTCTCCAAAATCCTTCAAAAACGTACTCCAACTCTTTTCACGCTTTAAACCTCGGTTGAATACAACGTACTCCATTTTAATCTTATAAAATCAATCTAATTTTCAACTTCAAATCCAAGTCTGAGTAACCTGTAATAGCCGTATTACTTAAATTCAAATATTTAACCACATGTTAATGTCTATTTTTACACATATATATTGTGTCTCTATTTATATACTCTTATCTTTGTAGATTCAATTTCAATTTACAATATGATACAGATTACATTACCTGATGGTAGTATTAAAGCGTTTGAAGAAAACGTAACACCAATGGATGTCGCTAAAAGCATTAGCGAAGGGTTAGCTAGAAATGTTATTTCGGCAAGTTTTAATGGTTCAACCGTAGAAACCGTTACGCCTTTAACCACCGATGGATCTTTAGTATTATATACATGGAATAATGATGAAGGTAAAAAAGCATTTTGGCATTCTTCTGCTCACGTACTAGCGCAAGCATTAGAAGAATTATATCCAGGCGCAAAACTTACAATTGGACCAGCTATTGAAAACGGATTTTATTACGATGTAGATTTTGGAGATCACATAGTTTCTGATAAAGACTTTAAGACGATTGAAAACAAAATGTTAGAAATCGCTCGTGGAAAACATGACTTTAACTTGAGAGCGATCTCTAAAGCTGAAGCTTTAGAAACCTATAAAAATAATCCGTACAAAACTGAGTTAATAGAAAACTTAGAAGACGGTACCATTACATTTTGCGACCACTCTACATTCACAGACTTATGTCGTGGAGGCCATATCCCTAATACAGGAATAATTAAAGCGGTAAAAGTATTATCTGTTGCAGGTGCTTACTGGAGAGGAGACGAAAAAAACAAACAATTAACTCGTGTGTACGGAATTTCATTCCCTAAGCAAAAGGAGTTAACAGAATATCTTCATTTATTAGAAGAAGCAAAAAAACGTGACCATAGAAAATTAGGAAAGGAATTAGAATTATTCACATTCTCTTCTAAGGTTGGTCAAGGTTTACCATTGTGGTTACCAAAAGGTGCTGCTTTAAGAGAACGTCTAGAAGACTTTTTAAAGAAAGCTCAAAAGAAGCAAGGTTACGAAATGGTGGTTACGCCACATATTGGACAAAAGGAACTTTATGTAACTTCTGGACATTATGCTAAATATGGAGAAGACAGTTTTCAGCCAATTAAAACGCCAAAAGAAGGTGAAGAGTTTTTATTAAAACCTATGAACTGCCCGCATCACTGCGAGATTTACAACAGTGCGCAATGGTCTTATAAAGATTTACCTAAACGTTTTGCAGAATTTGGAACAGTATATCGTTACGAACAAAGTGGAGAACTTCACGGTTTAACACGTGTAAGAGGTTTTACTCAAGATGATGCTCATATTTTTTGTACTCCAGATCAGTTAGATGAAGAGTTTAAGAAAGTTATTGATTTAGTCCTTTACGTCTTTGGATCGTTAGGTTTTGAAAACTTTACAGCTCAGGTTTCTTTGAGAGATCCGGACAATCCAGAAAAATATATAGGTAGTGACGAAAATTGGGAAAAAGCTGAAAAAGCGATTTTAAACGCTACTATAGAGAAAGGATTAGATTATGTTGTTGAAACTGGAGAAGCCGCCTTCTACGGTCCTAAATTGGACTTCATGGTGAAGGATGCCTTAGGTAGACAATGGCAATTAGGAACCATCCAGGTAGATTACAATTTACCTGAACGTTTTGAATTAACCTATAAAGGAAGTGATAATGAAATGCATCGTCCAGTGATGATACACCGTGCTCCTTTTGGAAGTATGGAACGTTTTATCGCCATATTACTGGAGCATACAGGAGGAAATTTCCCACTTTGGTTGATGCCAGATCAAGCCATTATATTATCTATTAGCGAGAAATATGAAAAATACGCTGAAAAAGTTTTAAATGTGCTAGAAAATCACGAAATTCGCGCCCTTGTAGATCATAGAAATGAGACTATTGGAAAAAAGATCCGTGAAGCGGAGATGAAAAAAATTCCATATATGATCATTATAGGTGAGAATGAAGAGCAAGAAAACAAAATATCTGTACGTCAACACGGTGGAGAAGATTTAGGAAGTATTTCTATTGAAGAATTCGCTAAAATTGTCGAAGCAGAAACGAATAAAACATTAAAACAATTTTAAATAAGTTTAACTAAAATTTTACAGCCATAGCAATACGTAGAAAAAAACAAGCCCCGAGAAGGGTTGAAAAAGAAGATCAGCATAGAATTAATTCTAAGATTAGAGTTGAAGAAGTTAGATTAGTAGGTGACAATGTAGAAGTTGGAGTATACCCAACTCGGAAGGCCTTAGCCATTGCCGAAGAGCAAGAGCTTGACCTTGTTGAGATTTCACCTAAAGCGGTGCCCCCTGTTTGTAAGGTTATGGATTATAAGAAGTTTCTTTACGAACAAAAGAAACGAGATAAGGCTTTAAAATCCAAAGCCACTAAAGTTATAGTTAAAGAAATTCGTTTTGGTCCTCAAACCGATGATCATGATTATGAATTTAAAAAGAAGCATGCAGAAAAATTCTTAAAGGAAGGTGCTAAGCTTAAAGCTTTCGTATTCTTTAAAGGACGTTCTATTGTATTTAAAGAACAAGGTCAGATTTTATTATTGCGTTTAGCGCAAGATCTTGAAGAATACGGTAAGGTAGAGCAAATGCCAAGATTGGAAGGTAAACGTATGACTATGTTTATTGCTCCAAAGAAATCAAAGTAAATCCTGTAAATCAGGTTTAAAAATAATAAGCGAAATAATTTAAAACTAGGAGAACAAGATGCCTAAAATGAAAACAAAATCTAGTGCCAAAAAACGTTTCAAGTTAACAGGTACTGGTAAGATTAAAAGAAAGCACGCTTTTAAGAGTCACATCTTAACAAAGAAGTCTAAAAAGCGTAAGCTTAAGCTAACTCATGATGGTTTAGTACATAAATCTGATGAGAGCAGTATTAAAACAATGTTACGTTTAAAGTAATATCGTTTTAATCGGTTAAAACAATTTAATAACCCTGGAGTTAGGCCAAAACATAAAAAGTGTCAATATTTAATTAGACCGCCTACTACAAAACACATTTAAGAAATGCCAAGATCAGTAAACTCAGTAGCAAAAAGAGCCAGAAGAAAAAAGGTTCTTAAGCAAGCAAAAGGTTACTTCGGACGTCGTAAAAACGTTTGGACAGTAGCAAAAAACGCGGTTGATAAAGCAATGCTTTATTCATACAGAGACCGTAGAAATAAAAAGAGAACATTCCGTGCACTATGGATCACGCGTATTAACGCAGGAGCTAGACAATACGGATTATCTTATTCTCAATTCATGGGGAAAGTAAAAGCTAACCAAATCGAATTAAACCGTAAGGTTTTAGCTGATTTAGCGATGAACAACCCTGAAGCTTTCAAAGCAATAGTAGATAAAGTAAAATAAGGCGTTAGCCTAATTGTATAACATTTCGCTTATAAATTAAAACCGATTCTGAAAAGAGTCGGTTTTTTTATGCCTGCTATTTAGACAATATCTGCAATGTTATACAAATCCTTAGGCTTAAACTATTAGAACGACTCATCTACGCTATAGCTTCGTATTATTCCTGATTGTTGCGTTTTTACATTTATATGATTAATTAATTACGAAAAGATTCTACTGATTCTTATGTTCTCGACTACGCTCGAACACCCTGCAATAACTTCGGATTTCTACAGTTTTACATATTACCTGAATGAAAAGGCAATTTATTATTCTCAAACACTCAAAGATCCAACTCCTTTTTAGTTATTAAAATCGTTTCATACAGCATTAATTTCACGTTCTAATAGATACAAATTGCTCATCTCAAAATAATAGAGTTCTACATACATTGGTTCTCGACTACGCTCGAACGCCACATATTAACTTGGGATTTCTCCAGTTTCACATATTACCTGAATGAAAAGGCAATTTATCATTCTCACACAATCAAAGATTCAACTCTTTTTTAGTTATTAAAATCGTTTCATACAGCATTAATTTCACGTTCTAATAGATACTAAATGCTCTTCTAAAGATTAAAGAGTGCTACATACTTAGGTTCTCGACTACGCTCGAACACCCTGCAATAACTTAGTAATTCATAGTTTAAAATATGACATAAAAGGAAAGATAAAAGATTAAGTACTGAGCACTTAAACAGCCTTACAATGGTATTGGAGTGGTGTCGAGAATCAACCATGATCATCTACAAATCAATAAACAATTAAATTTCTGTTTAGTAAACTCCAAAAACAAAAAAAGCAACCCGTTAAGGTTGCTTTTAATACTATATAAAGTGTTTTAGATTACTTAACTTCTTCGAAGTCTACATCTTCAACATCACTACTACCATCGTTAGATTGTCCTTCGCTACCTGCATCTGGTCCTGGTTGTGCACCTTGTCCTTCTGCTTGCGCTTTGTACATTTCTTCGCTAGCTACTTTCCAAGCTTCATTAATTTTTTCTAAAGCTGGATCGATTACTGCGATATCTTTAGATTCGAAAGCTGTTTTTAATTCAGCTAAAGCATCTTCGATAGGTTGTTTTTTATCAGCCGATAATTTATCTCCAAATTCTTCAAGTTGACTTTCAGTTTGGAAAATCATGGCATCAGCAGCATTTAATTTATCAGCTTTTTCTTTAGCTAATTTATCAGATTCTGCGTTAGCTTCAGCATCAGCTTTCATTTTTTGGATTTCTTCTTCTGTTAATCCTGAAGATGCTTCAATACGAATATCTTGAGTTTTACCAGTAGCTTTATCTCCTGCAGTTACATGGATAATACCATTTGCATCAATATCAAAAGTAACTTCAATTTGTGGAGTACCTCTTTTTGCTGGTGGAATACCATCTAAGTGAAAACGTCCAATTGTTTTGTTATCTCCTGCCATAGCACGTTCACCTTGTAATACGTGAATCTCTACTGATGGTTGATTATCTGCTGCTGTAGAGAATACTTGCGATTTCTTAGTTGGAATCGTTGTATTCGCTTCAATAAGCTTAGTCATTACGTTACCCATAGTTTCAATACCTAAAGATAAAGGTGTAACATCTAATAATAATACATCTTTAACATCTCCAGTTAAAACACCACCTTGGATACCTGCTCCTAAAGATACAACCTCATCTGGGTTAACACCTTTACTTGGAGATTTTCCGAAGAATTTCTCTACTGCAGATTGTACTGCTGGTATACGTGTAGAACCTCCTACTAAAATAACCTCATCGATATCACCAATTGATAAACCTGCTGCTTTTAAAGCTGTTTTACAAGGCTCGATAGTACGTTTTACTAAATCGTCGATTAATTGTTCGAATTTAGATTTAGATAATGTACGAACTAAGTGTTTTGGTCCGCTAGCAGTTGCTGTAATGTAAGGTAAATTGATTTCTGTTTGTGCAGAAGATGATAATTCAATTTTCGCTTTTTCAGCAGCTTCTTTTAAACGTTGTAAAGCCATTGGGTCTTTACGTAAGTCAATATCTTCTTCAGATTTAAACTCATCGGCTAACCAAGTAATGATTTTTTCATCTACGTCGTCTCCACCTAAGTGTGTATCTCCATCTGTAGATAATACTTCAAATACACCGTCTCCTAATTCAAGGATAGATACATCATGCGTACCACCACCAAAGTCAAATACAACTATTTTTTGGTCAGTACCTTTTTTATCCATACCGTAAGCTAAAGCAGCTGCAGTTGGTTCGTTAATAATACGACGTACTTTTAAACCTGCAATTTCTCCTGCTTCTTTAGTCGCTTGACGCTGACTATCGTTAAAGTAAGCTGGTACAGTAATAACTGCTTCAGAAACTGTAGTTCCTAAATAATCTTCAGCAGTTTTTTTCATTTTTTGAAGAATCATTGCTGATAATTCTTGAGGCGTATATAAACGACCATCAATATCTACTCTTGGAGTATCGTTGTCACCTTTTACTACTTTATAAGGAACACGTTCTGCTTCGTTAGAAGATTCAGAATATTTGTTACCCATAAAACGTTTAATAGAAGAAACCGTTTTTGTTGGGTTAGTTACTGCTTGTCTTTTTGCAGGGTCACCAACTTTAATCTCACCGCCTTCTACAAAAGCAATTACAGATGGAGTTGTACGTTTACCTTCTGCGTTAGGAATTACTACAGGCTCGTTACCTTCCATTACAGACACACAAGAGTTTGTAGTTCCTAAATCGATTCCAATAATTTTACTCATAATTACTATATATTTTAATGTTGTTGAATTTATTCTTATTTCCCTTTGCTTATTTCAATCATTGTGCCAACTATTTTTATACTGACAAGCTGTCACAAATTAATTTTGTCGTGTATAAACTGACGGAAACAATTATTTAACATGCCTAACCTTAGCTTTAAAGTTTCGTAATCTTTAAATGACACTTACGGTACATACCCCATTATACATTTGTGCAACTAAAAAATCATAGAAATGAAAAAACCTTTACTTCTTTTAGCTTTATGTATAGGAAGCTACCTTA
This sequence comes from Formosa sp. F44, assembly GCF_056238645.1. Next base: position 327,614 of record NZ_JBWDLJ010000005.1, on the reverse strand, counting down.
ATGCTCAAATTAAAACAGGCGATATGGCATTTATTGGCATGAATGCCGATGGAGACGACGATTTTGCCGTTGTTACATTTGTAGACATCCCTAAAAACACCACAATTCATTTTGCTGATAAAGAATGGACTGGCACCGAATTTAATTCCGGAGAAGCCGCGTATTCTTGGTTAAGCGGAGACCTACTCATTCCTGCGGGTTCTGTAATTACGTTTAATACTATTAGTAACATCCCTGCAGTTAACTTCGGAACCATCGACGGTGAACCTGGAGGTTTATCTTCTGGAAGCGAAGCCATTTTTGCTTATTTAGGTACAAATTTAGAAACTCCAACAACATTTATTGCTGCTGTTGCAAATGCAACCGGTGCTTTTGGCGATTTAACAAATACAGGATTAACACCTGGCCTGACTGCTATAACCTACAGTCCAGATGGTACAGATATCGCTGTGTATAACGGTCCTAAGTCAGGACTAGATGTTAATGGCTACCTCTTGGCGCTTAACGACATGTCTAATTACGACATTCAGGACACCGACGAAGACGATCATAACGATGGCATTGCTCCAGAATCTACTTTCAATACGACTGCTTTTGTGGTATCTACCGAAGATGTTACTGCGCCTTCAGTTGTAAACATTGTAAGTGTAGATAAAGGCACAACACATGTTATCTTCTCTGAAACCATTACTAAGGCAACCGCAGAAGCTGTATCTAACTATAACTTTATGCCTGCTCTTAATATCTCGAACATTAGTTATGATGAAACTTCAAATACTGCAACTTTAATCCACGATGCCTATAACGACGGTGTTGCTCATGTATTAACAATTGCAAATGTTGAAGATATAAAAGGAAATACGCAAAGCTCTGAATACACTAGCGAGTCCTTATATTACAATACCACAACAGAAGGTTTAATAATTACCGAAATTATGTACAATGCGCCTTCAGATGATTCTGATGCATTAGAATTTTTAGAAATTTACAACACCACCGACCAAGCTATTGCTTTAGGAGGAATTCAAGTAAAAGACGAGGGTAACTTTATCTTTACATTCCCTGAAATGAATGTAGACTCTAAAACTACTGTCTTATTAGCAACAGACAAAACTACTGCCGATGCATTTTATGGCGTAAGCTTTTTAGATATGCCACAAGGTATTTCTAACGCTTTAGGAAACGGTGGCGAAGTTTTAGACATTGTAAATACAAAAGGTGAAATCATTTTCACTATGGAATACGACGATAAGGAGCCTTGGCCAACAGTTGCCGATGGCGACGGACCGTCTATTGAACTTTTAAATCCGAATGCCGATTTTAACGATGGCACAAACTGGGTAGCTTCTACTAACGAAGTGGCAGAATCTTTAGGTTTTAAAGTATACGCTACTCCTGGAACTTTTAGCGCTGTTACCAATGTTACACCTCAGCTTTCTTTTGCTACATCTACATATAATGTTTCTGAAAATGTTTCCGAAGTTAAGATTGAATTAGAATTATCTACCGCTACGGATACAGCTGTTACTTTCGATGTAAACTTAGTGAGTGAATTAATAACTGCTTCTCCTGGAACAGATTTCATTTTCGAAAGTCAATCAGTGACGATTCCGGCGAATACAACTATTTACGAGTTAACAATTCCGCTTTCAGATGATTCAATAGTTGAAACTGATGAACTTTTCATTTTAGAAATTTCAAATCCTACTAATGCTACTTTAGGAGCTTACGAAACTACAGGTGTTTATATTATAGATAACGACCATATTTTAGATATCCCGAACGACCCATTAAATATTACGTTTAAAACGAGTTATCTAGTAGATGCTTCAGGGTCTGCAGAAATTAGTGCTTACGATGTCGAAACAAAACGTCTTTTTGTTTTAAACTCTATCGGAAAAACTATTGAGATTTTAGATTTTTCTAATCCAGAGAATCTATCAACCATTAAAACAATCGATTTATCAACTTACGGAACAGAAGGCCCTACAAGTGTTGCTGTTTATAACGGCATAGTGACTGCTTCTGTGTCTAACGGACCAGAAAGTGATGGTGTGGTATTGTTTATGGATACTAATGGTGACCATATTTCTATGGTGACTGTTGGAAACTTACCTGACAATGTAAGTTTTACTCCAGACGGAACAAAAATACTAACAGCAAACGAGGGACAGCCAAATAGCGATTATAGCATCGATCCAGAAGGAACCATTTCAATAATTACGGCTACAGCTGGTTTAGGAAACATTACACAAGCCGATGTAACAACTATAAATTTCAATGCTTTCGATGCGCAATTAAACGAATTAAAAGCTAGCGGTGTTAGAATTACTGGTCCGAATGCGACAGTATCTCAGGATGTAGAACCTGAATATATTACGTATTCAGACAATTCTAAAAAAGCGTGGGTAAGCTTACAAGAAAATAATGCATTAGCGGTTATCGATTTAGAATCTAATACCATTACAGATATTCTTCCTTTAGGATTAAAAGATTTTAGTTTAACTGGAAATACTTTTGATGCGTCTGATGAAACGGACTTTATTTTTATGGCAAATTGGCCAGTTAAAGGCATGTATATGCCAGATGCTATTGCTTATTACGAATTAAACGGCATTGGATATGTGGTTACAGCAAACGAAGGTGACGCAAGAGAATACGACACTTTTGTAGATGAAGCTAAAGTTGGAGACGGCGATTATGTATTAGACCCTATTGCTTTTCCAAACGCCGATTTATTAAAACTAGAGCAAAATATAGGACGTTTAGCAGTCGCTAATACTACAGGAGACAAAGATAACGATGGTGATTTCGACGAAATCCACATGTACGGTTCACGTTCTTTTAGTATAAGAAATGCTTCCACAGGAGCTTTAGTTTACGATAGTGGCGATGATTTTGAACGTATCACGGCTACAGATCCTACTTACGGATCATTATTTAACGTAAGTAATAGCAATAACAATTTTAAAAATAGAAGTGACAATAAAGGTCCTGAGCCAGAAGGTGTCACCATTTCTAAAATTGGAGATAAATTCTATGCGTTTATTACGCTAGAACGTGTTGGTGGATTTATGACTTATGATATTACCGACCCTACAAATCCAACATTCATTAAATACATGAACAATCGTACTCTTGGAGATGATGAAGGTGGAGATTTAGCACCAGAAGGTATTATTTATATCGCTCCAGAAGACAATATTTTAGGTACAGGTTTAGTTGTGATTGCTAACGAAGTAAGCTCTACAATTAGTGTATACGGGTTAGATAACATTACATTAAGCGTTGAAACTGTTGAAAAAGATGCAAATACGCTTAAATTTTATCCGAATCCGGTACAGTCTAATCAGACCATTTACTTTAATCAGACCTTAGATGTAACCTTGTTTGATATTCAAGGGAGAGCAATCGCTTCAGAAAAAAACACTAGAACATTTACTGTTCCTAATGTAAATAGCGGGACATATCTGGCTAAAACAAGCTTAGGCAAGACCTTAAAAATTGTAGTTGAATAGTTACTATATTAATGTCAATTTTTCTAAAACGTCTTCATATTATGAAGGCGTTTTTTTTCTAAAAAAAGTTTAAAACACATCTTCACTCAAACAACTAAACAGAAGCTACGCTTTAGCAATTAGTACTTCCACAAATCTACAATCTAAAATTACTAACACTCTATCCTCCTGCCCTATTGTATGGTAAAACCAAAAAGAGATGCCGTGTTATATTTATATATATAAAACGTTTTAAAAACATCAGGACTCTAGTATATTTAAACGCTTTATAGATGAATATTAAGGGTTTTTCGAGCCTATTTTACTTATCCTAAATTATTTTATTTTATTAATTGCTATGAGTTTTACAAATTTTGTTCTTCCTTTTTACGAAAATGAAAACAATATTCCTCTAAGAATATAAATTAAATAATACTTATATACGTTCTTATCCTGTGCTAAAATAAACCTTACTTTTACTAATCACCTATTCATAAATTAGACTTTCAAAGGGATATTATTCAAACTGAAATGCTATTTAACTTAAAATAGGTATATTGAAAACTTAATTCCAACAAAAATAGAAGCATAAATGAGCAAAAAAACTCAGGAAGCAGAAAGATTAGCAGTTTCTGATACTTATAAAAATTGGAAAAAATGGGGTCCTTATCTTGCCGAAAGACAATGGGGAACGGTTCGCGAAGATTATAGCGAACATGGAAATGCTTGGGATTTTATAAATCATGATAATGCACGAAGTAATGCTTACAGATGGGGTGAAGAAGGTATAGCCGGATTTTGTGATTCTCGAGAAATATTATGTTTGGCTCCGGCCTTTTGGAATGGAAAAGATCCCATTTTAAAAGAACGCTTATTTGGGTTAACCAATAATCAGGGGAATCATGGTGAAGATGTAAAAGAACTTTATTTTCATCAAGTGTCATCGCCCACACACTCTTATTGTAAATACTTATATAAATATCCTCAGAACGAATTTCCTTACGACCAATTAGTCAATACACAGCGTAGTCGTGAAGAGACAGAATACGAATTACTAGATACCGATGCTTTTAAAGACAATGCCTATTTCGATTGTTTTATCGAATATGCAAAAGCAGATGTAGACGATATTTTAATGAAAGTTACCATTGTAAACAGAGGCAATAAACCTGCCGAGATACATGTACTTCCTCATTTATGGTATCGCAACTTCTGGAAACACAATAAGCGTTTTACACGCCCTAGCATAAATTCTGTTGCCGATGATTGTGTTGAAACTAAAAGTGGAAGAAATGGTAGATATTTTTTATATCACGAAAAAGGGGAGCAACTGTTTTGTGACAACGAAACAAATAACAAACGAATTTATAATGTAGACAACGAAGTAGACTATGTTAAAGATGGTATTAACGATTATGTTGTAGATTCCAAACCTACTGTGAATCCTGAAAAAACAGGATCGCGAATGGCTGTCTGGCAAAAATTTGAATTACAAGCTGGAGAAGAAAAAAGTGTAAGAATACGACTTAGTAAAAAACCTGTTGCAGAACCGTGGACCGATTTTAACGACCTATTCGATAAACGTATAGCCGAATGTGAAGCGTTTTACAACGACATTATTAAAAAAGACATTCCCGAAACACACCAGCATATTGCTAAAAGGGCCTTTTCTGGATTGTTGTGGAGCAAACAATTTTACTACTACGATGTTTTTAAATGGCTATTTGGTGGTCCTGGAGAAAAACCGAGCTACCGCGCTAATTCAAGAAATTTTAATTGGCAACATCTAACTAATAGGCATGTAATATCTATGCCAGATAAGTGGGAATACCCATGGTATGCCGCTTGGGATCTTGCGTTCCATATGGCGTCTTTTGTAGAAATAGACCCCTATTTCGCAAAAGAACAATTACTATTGGTTCTGCAAGAAAACTACATGCATCCCAACGGACAAATTCCCGCCTACGAATGGAATTTTAGCGATGTGAATCCTCCGGTTCATTCCTGGGCGGTTTGGAATGTGTACGAAAAAGATAAAAACAAAAGCGGTGTTGGAGATACCGATTTCTTAGAAAAATCGTTTCAAAAATTACTTATCAATTTTACATGGTGGGTAAATCAAAAAGATAAAAATGGTACAGACCTTTTCGAAGGTGGCTTTTTAGGGTTAGACAATATTGGTGTTTTCGATCGTAACCAAATGCCTGAAGGTATTACTCGTATGCAGCAGGCAGACGCAACAAGTTGGATGGCCATGTTTACCCTAAACTTACTTAGAATGTCTCTGGAGTTGGCAAAAACCAATACAAATTACGAAGATTTTGCTGCTAAATTTCTAAGACACTTTTTAAACATCGCTTGGGCGATGCATCATATAGGACAAAAAGATATTTCACTATGGGACAATGACGACAGTTTTTATTACGATGTAGTCGAAATGTCTTCAGGCATCACAGATCGTCTAAAAGTGCGTTCTTTAGTGGGTATAATTCCTATGTTCGCGGTAGAAGTTATCAATAAAGACCTTTTCGATTCGCTAAAAAGATTTAAAGTTAAAATTGCTGAGATTGTAAGAACGCGCCCAGATTTAGCATCTTTAATATCGAATATTGAAAAAACAAATGAAGAAGGGAATTACTTATTCTCGATTATGCGTGGTTATAGATTAGAGCATCTTTTGAAACGCTTGTTAGATGAAGAAGAATTTTTATCAGATTATGGTATCCGTTCGCTATCTAAATATCATGCAAAACATCCTTTTGTTTTCGAATATCATGGTCATCATGAGATACATTATGAGCCAGGAGAAAGCCAATCGAATATGTTTGGAGGAAATTCTAACTGGAGAGGCCCAATTTGGATTCCTATTAATTATATGATTATTCAATCGCTACGAAAGTATTACACGTTTTACGGCGATAAATATGTTTACGAATTCCCTACAGGTTCTGGAAACACACTTAATCTTAATGAAATAGCCAACGCGCTTACAAAACGATTAGTGAAACTTTTCGAACCTAATACAGATGGTAGATTTCAGTATCACACCGATGATGCAGAAAAACTGTTTACTAAAGACGAACATTTTAAAGAGCAACATCTTTTTTATGAGTTCTTTAATGGAGATACCGGTCGCGGATTAGGAGCATCTCACCAAACGGGTTGGACAGCTTTAATAGCAAATCTAATTATGGATTTGGAAGAAAATAAATAGTAAAAATCTAATAAAAAGTGTGATTGCTCTCAGTTAAATTTCTGGTTTTCAATCACACTTTTTTTATGGCATATATTTAGCATTTATCGCACTTTTATCGCGTTATTCACGAGAAAGTTCTTGTATATTTGTTTCGATTAAAACGATTTCGTAAATGGAGATAATTTCAGTATTCGACATGTTAAAAATTGGTGTTGGTCCTTCTAGTTCTCATACTTTAGGACCATGGAGAGCAGCCGAACGTTGGATTAAAGAACTAAAAGAATCAAACAGATTTAATAAAGTTGAAAAGGTAACAGTAGATTTATATGGATCTTTATCCTTAACAGGTGTAGGTCATGCCACAGATTTAGCTTTAATGCTAGGTCTTACTGGTGCCGATCCTGAACGTATTCCTACAGACTCTATCAGTGAAATTATTTCATCCATAAAAAACACCAAGATACTTGCTTTAAATAACGAAAAGGAAATTCCTTTCGATTTTAAAACAGACATTATTTTCAATAAAAAATTTCTGCCTTTCCACTCAAACGGATTAACCTTCTCTGCTTTAATTAATGGAAGAAAGTATAAATCGACTTTCTACTCTATTGGTGGTGGTTTTGTAGTAAAAGAAGAACGTGTAAATTCTAAAGCGAATAAAATTATTTTTCAATGTACACTGCCCTATCCTGTAGATACGGGAGTGAAATTATTAGAGTTTTGCAATCAGCTTAATTTACCAATTTCTAGTGTTGTCCTTGAAAACGAAAAATCTTTACGTGAATCTGATGTAATAGATTTCGAACTACACCGCATATGGAATACCATGCTAGAATGTATGTATACGGGTTGCCACACTGAGGGGAATTTACCTGGCGGACTTAATGTGCGCAGACGTGCTTTTGATATGCACAAGAAGTTGCATGGCGACATTCCTTATAATAATCCGCAAGAATGGTTAGAATCTATTCGTAGTACCGAAGTTAAATTCCGTCAAATTTTAAAATGGGTAAGCTGTTTTGCCTTATCTGTAAACGAAGTAAATGCGTCCTTAGGTCGTGTGGTGACTGCACCCACAAACGGAAGCGCCGGGGTAATCCCTGCTGTACTAATGTATTATTTAGTTATTGAAAATCATGAGGCAGATTTCGAACACATTAAAAAGTTCTTATTAGTTGCTGGAGAAATTGGAAGTATCTTTAAAAAAGGAGCCACTATTTCTGCTGCTATGGGCGGCTGTCAAGCCGAAATTGGCGTATCATCGGCAATGGCTGCAGGCGCATTAACCGAACTTTTAGGCGGTACTCCAGAACAAGTGTTAGTTGCTGCCGAAATTGCTATGGAACATCACCTTGGTCTAACTTGCGATCCTATTGGTGGCTTAGTTCAAATTCCGTGTATAGAACGTAATTCTATGGGAGCTATTAAGGCTATAAATGCAGCCGAACTTGCTCTAGAAACCGATCCTAATAATGTAAAAGTACCTTTAGATAAAGTAGTTTCTACGATGTGGGAAACGGCAAAAGACATGAATTCTAAGTATAAAGAAACATCGGAAGGTGGTTTAGCTGTTGGGGTGAACTTATCCGATTGTTAAACTGTAACTTAAGTTTGATTATATTAAGGGTTCGCAATATATTTATAATATAATTGTGCTTATAAAAACGCGCGGTTACCGTCTATATGAATTACAGCCCATTTAAAATATGTCTTAGCATTTGCGTGACCTTGCTAATATTATTTGGACTTACATATTTTAGTACTTCAAACCGGTTACCGAATGGAACTTCTAAGGATGGCTTTTCCTTTTTTGGACAGACCATAAAATACCCTACAACAGCTTCGTTTTTAGAAACCAAAAAGGCATCAAAAAGTAACCTCAAATCTTTAGATAGTCTTGTTAATAACATAGAGGCTTTAGTCGATACAGAAGACGACATTAAAGCTGATAACAAAAAAAAATTTGTTCCTAAGATTCCCAACCTGGCTAAAATAGACACCTCTAAGATTGAACGCATCTCGTACCCTTCACACAAAGAGGAATTTATTTCGCATTTAAAAGCACAACTTACAGCTCCGAAAAGTAGAATTATTCACTACGGAGATTCTCAGATTGAAGGCGATCGCATGTCGTCTTATATCCGAAATAAACTTCAAAATTTATACGGCGGAAATGGTCCTGGATTTACACCTGTTTCTCAAGTTTATGAAAACATAAGTGCTGTAATTACAACTTCAGAAAATTGGACACGTCATGCCGCTTTCGATCCTTCAAAAAAACGTTACGACCATAAAAAATATGGTGCATATACCACGTTTTCGAGATTTACACCCTATTTCGAGTTTATCGCGGATAGTGTCAATTTAGATACTATACCTCTGGTAAAGGCTAGTATTTCGGTAAAACCATCAACAAAAACATATACCAATATGCGCCAATTTACCACGATTGGTTTTCATTACGGTAACTCTCAACTTCCTGTTTCCATAAAAGTATTTTCTAATGGTGCGCTAATAAAAGAAGGACATTTAATTTCCGATGGAAATTACCATGATTATAATATAAAATTAGCCGAACCGGCAACAGAACTTGTTTTTGAACTTGAAGGAAAAATGAGCCCTGATGTTTATGGTTTAACCCTTGATGGAGAGGCAGGCATTCAGTTAGATAATGTAGCTATGCGCGGTGCTTCTGGAACTGTATTTGCGGGATTAAATAGTGAAAACTTCTCCCAAATGTATTCGAAATTAGATCCCAAAGTATTAATTTTTCAATATGGTGGAAACGCTGTACCGTATGTAAAAGACTCTTTAGAAGTAAGTCAATATGTAGGGTATTTAAAAAATCATATCAATTGGGTTAGACGAAAAACAAAAGATGCCAGCATTATTTTTATCGGACCTTCAGATATGACAACTACAGAAAATGGTGCATTACGAACGTATCCGCTTTTACCCTATTTAAATAATTTGTTACGAGAAATGTGCTATAATAATGATATCGCATATTGGAGCACATTTAAAGCTATGGGTGGCGAAAATGCTATGGAACATTGGGTAGATCAGAAACTGGCCGGTAGCGATTACACACACTTTACACTTTCGGGGACTAAAATAATTTCTGAATTATTTTTTCTCTCTTTATACATGGATTTAACACAAAACTAATGAAACTTAAAATTTTAGTACTTTCTCTTTTTATGTCGATGTCAATGTTTGCACAAGACTATATTTTAGATAGTATTACGCCAAAATATGGCCATTTAATAAACTTTGAAGCGAACACTTTTCAATACGCTTCAGAATCACCAGCCTTTAAAAAATTCTTTGCTGACTTAGACAGCATCTATATGGGAAAAAAGAAAAAGATGCACATTTTTCATATTGGAGGCTCTCATATTCAAGCCGACATCTATTCGAATAAAATTAGAACATATTTACAAAACATGAACGATGTGTCTTTAGGACAACGGGGTTTTGTTTACCCTTTTCATTTGGCACATACCAATAACCCTTTAAATTACAGAATTGAAGCAGATAACGATAAATGGCAAGGCTACAGATGCTCGGTAAAAAAAGACAGTGTTACCTGGGGCTTATCGGGAGTAAGTGCTGCATTTAGAGGTCGTGAAGATCAGATTTACGCAAAAGCCAATTATAAAAACTATACAAAGAAACCCTATACATTTAATAAACTAAGAGTCTTTTACAATACTTGGATGGAAGATTACAATTTAGACATCTTAGATAGCACGCTGGTAGTAACCGATACGATTAATTACGATGGAATGTATAAAGAATTTCGCTTTAATAAAACTGTAGATGCTGCGGTGTTGAACCTAAAAATGACCGATACAACCTGCGTTTCTCCTGAATTTTTATTGATGGGAATGGAATTTATGAACGACGATCCAGGGATTGAATACACCACAATTGGTGTTAACGGAGCTAGTTTTGCATGGTACGACCGCTCGGTATATTTCGAGAAACAGCTTCAACTATATAAACCCGATATGTTTATTATCTCTGTAGGCACTAATGATGCTTATATGCCTAAAGACGAATTTGATGCCAATGCATTTAGGGCGTATTACGAAAGTTTTATTCAAATAATTCAACGTGCTAATCCAGATTGCGCCATTTTGTTAACCGTACCAAACGACGATTATTATCAGAAAAGAATTCCGAATCCGAATACCGCTGTGCAACAACGCATAATAGTGGAATTGACCAAGAAATATAACATGGCTGTTTGGGATTTATTTAGTGTGATGGGAGGTTTAGGATCGTCTAACAATTGGTATAAAGCGAAACTCATGCCCCGCGATCGTATTCACTTTACTAAATTAGGTTACAGTATAAAAGCCGATTTATTTTTAAAAGCAATGGTCGATGCTTGGGCAGAAGCAACACACCGAGACAAAGATGTTTTATTAACGCATTTTAAAAATTTGAATGAATAGGTTTTACGACATTTTCACCTTCTCGGAAGATTTTCCATTAATTTTTACGCAAGTAAATTTTTGGATTTTCTTTGCGGTTGCCTATTTTATATTCGCTTTACTTTATAAAAAAGTACCACTTCGTAACTCATATTTATTCCTAATTTCCCTTTTTTTCTATTATAAGACAAGCGGACTGTTTATTGGAATTTTAATTTTTAGCACGCTGGTCGATTTCTTTATCGGCCGAAATATTTACAAAACTGAGCATAAACACAAGCGTTTGGCATTAGTTGCATTAAGTGTTTGCATTAACCTGTTTGTACTAAGCTATTTTAAATACGCCTACTTTTTCACAGATGCTTTTAATACACTCTTTAGCACCAATTATCAGGTTTTAAATGTCTTAGCACAGTGGGGAAATAGTTTTAGTAATCAGAATTATTTCACGATTGATAAAATTATACTACCTGTAGGAATTTCATTTTACACCTTCCAAACCATAAGTTATAGTGTAGATATTTACAGAAAAAAACTAAAACCATTAAGCTCAATATTAGACTTTGGGTTTTATGTTAGTTTCTTTCCGCAATTAGTTGCAGGTCCTATAGTGAGAGCTGAAAGTTTTGTGCCTCAGATTTCGAAACCTACTATACTAACAAAACATAATTTTGATGCAGGAACATACCTTATTTTAAAAGGACTCATAAAAAAAATGCTGTTTGCCGATTTTATTGCGATGCATTTTCTAGATCGGGTTTTCGATGCTCCAGAGATGTTCTCCGGCTTTGCCAATGTTATGGCCATGATTGGGTATTCGCTTCAAATTTACGGTGATTTTTCAGGTTATACCGATATTGCAATTGGTTTAGCTTTATTAATGGGATTCGAATTACCTAAGAACTTTAATTCACCTTATAAAGCCACAAATGCAGGCGATTTTTGGAAACGTTGGCACATTTCGCTATCTACATGGTTACGCGATTATTTATACATTCCGTTGGGAGGAAACCAAAAAGGAACCGTAGCATCTTACATTATCTTAAGTGTTATATTACTTGGTGTCATCCTAGCTTTCGGAAATTTACTTATTGTATTCTCTACGCTATCAATACTACTCGCTCTATTTATCTTATCGCTTTACAATAGTAAAGTTCGCAATCAAATTAACACAAACATTAATCTAATGCTTACTATGCTAATTGGTGGCTTATGGCATGGAGCATCGTGGAAATACGTGATTTGGGGAGGCTTAAACGGACTCGGAATAGTGGTTTATAAATTCTGGCGAAAAATAAGTCCGTACGAATTTAAAAACCAATGGTATGTTAGAGCTTGGAAAATAGCGGTTACTTTTATATTTATCACCTTTACAAGAATCTATTTCCGAGGGGAAAGTATGGACCATATTTCACGCTGGTATTCGCAAGTCGCCAATAATATGGATTGGACACACGCATTAGATATTCTAGTGCATTATCAGGCTGTATTTTGGGTTATGGCCATAGGATATTTAACACATTGGCTGCCTCAATATTTAAAGGATCGTATTGAAATACAGTATTCTAAAAGTCCTGTTTTTATTAAGATCGTACTTGCCGTGTTAACCGGAGTAATTTGTTATCAAGCGTTTTCAAGCGACTTCCAACCCTTCATTTATTTCCAATTCTAATAATCAATTCAATTATTCATTATTTAGGTCTTAATATTTTGCATCTCTTTAAGGAATTAATAGATATATTCTTTAATAGTCTGTAAAAACTCAGTATTTTTACCCTCTAAAATATAGAAACGTATGTCTGTAGCACAAAAAGATTATAAAAAAGTCACCGTAAAAACACTTAATGATATGAAAGCTCATGGAGAAAAAATTTCCATGTTAACGGCTTACGATTATACCATGGCTACAATCGTTGATGGTGCAGGCATAGATGTAATTCTTGTTGGTGATTCTGCTAGTAATGTTATGGCCGGTCATAAAACAACATTACCTATCACACTAGATCAAATGATTTATCATGCGTCTTCTGTAGTTCGTGGTGTAAACCGTGCTTTAATTGTAGTAGATTTACCTTTTGGAAGTTACCAAAGCGACCCTAAAGAAGCGTTGCGTTCTGCCATTAGAATTATGAAAGAAAGTGGAGCGCATTCTATAAAAGTTGAAGGAGGTAAAGAAATTAAGGAATCTATTAAACGCATTTTAAATGCTGGGATTCCTGTAATGGGACATTTAGGATTAACGCCACAATCTATATATAAATTCGGAACTTTTAGTGTACGTGCTAAAGAAGAACAAGAAGCCGAAAAATTAAAATCTGATGCTTTATTACTTCAAAAAGCCGGTTGTTTTGCTCTTGTTTTAGAGAAAGTACCTGCAAAATTAGCTAAAGAAGTTGCCGACATGCTAGATATTCCAGTTATTGGAATTGGAGCTGGTAACGGTGTCGATGGTCAGGTTTTAGTACTTCATGATATGATAGGAATGACAAAAGAATTCCACCCTAGATTTTTACGNAAGTTGCCGACATGCTAGATATTCCAGTTATTGGAATTGGAGCTGGTAACGGTGTCGATGGTCAGGTTTTAGTACTTCATGATATGATAGGAATGACAAAAGAATTCCACCCTAGATTTTTACGTCGTTATTTAAATTTATATGATGATATGACGAATGCCATCTCGCAATATGTAGACGATGTAAAATCTGTTGACTTCCCGAGCGACAAGGAGCAGTATTAAGTTAAGGTAAATAGGCCTTATAAAGTGTTCGGCCCTTATTGAAGCACAATTACTAATCGTTAAAGATTTAAAATGTATTTCTGAAGACATCTTCAAACTTGAATGCATCGCGGAAATACATTAAAACATCTTATGTTCTAAGTCATGAAATTACTATCCAATAAATCCAATTTACAGATCCTTTTTGAGGACAATCACATTATTATAATAAATAAGCGTGCTGGAGATATTGTGCAAGGCGATAAAACTGGAGATAAACCTTTAAGCGACGTTGTAAAAGAGTATATAAAAGATAAATACGATAAACCTGGAAATGTATACTTAGGTGTTGTACATCGTCTAGACCGACCAACGACTGGACTGGTTATATTCGCAAAAACAAGTAAAGCATTAACCCGATTAAATGCCATGTTTGTGAGTAAGGATGTAAATAAAACCTATTGGGCACTTGTACATAGTATGCCTCCAAAACAAAACGACACCTTAATAAATTGGTTAAAAAAGAATCCTAAAAACAACAAGTCTACTGCCTATATTAAGGAGATAAAAGATAGTAAAAAAGCAATTTTACATTATAGCGTACTTAAGCAACTAGATCGCTATGTGCTGCTAGAAATTGAATTGGAAACGGGGCGTCATCACCAAATTAGATGTCAGCTTTCAAATATTGGATGTATTATTAGGGGCGATTTAAAATATGGTGCAGACCGTAGCAATAAGGATGCTAGCATACATTTACACGCCCGACATATCGAATTTATTCATCCGGTAACCAAAGAAAATATTAGCATTTCTGCGCCACTTCCAAAAGATCCGCTTTGGGACGCATGCCTTTAATTAGTACGAGCGATACTTATATGTAACGATTAGATTTACACCTTCTCCGGGCTTTGAAGTCAGATTAAAATCGGCATGAATTAATGCGGCTCTGCTTTCCATATTTATTAATCCCGAACCTTTTTCAACGTCTTTTACATGGAATCCAATACCATCGTCTGATGCGTTTATTATTACTAAATCGGTTTTATATTCAATATGTACGCGTAAACGAGATGCTTTCGAATATTTAATTGTATTCGCGAAAAATTCTTGAAAAATTCGGAATAAGATAATACCATCTTTTCCATTGTTAAACCGACTGGAATCTCCTTCAACAATTAATTCAGAATCAATTAATCCTAATTTATTAAATCGTTCAATCTCTGTGGTGATAGAATCTTCTAACGCACGACGCTCGATAACCTCACTATTCAATGATTTTGAAAGTAAACGCAACTCTTGTAAACTTTTCTTTACTAAATCTTTACTTTCTAAAAACGACGATTCTAATTCTGGCCCAACTTGTTTTGATAAAATGCTAAGTTGCATATTTGCTACAGATAATAACTGGCCAACATTATCGTGTAAGTCTTGTCCTATATTCTTTAAAGTTTGTTCCTGAATCTCTATTCTGGTAATTGAAATTTCTTCTTCGAATAACCGTTGCTGATTAAATTTATCTATTAACAACTTATTCTTTCGTTTTTGAAACACCATAAAGAATACTATAATTAATGTACATACTATAAAAAGTACACCAATCATGTAAATCAATAAATACCTTTCGGCAGGTGTACTAATTAACGTTTCTCCGGTTTGCAACATAATAAAGCTAAGCTAAAAGTTAGATACATAGACATATTAGAAATTAAAAAAATTTGCCTCTTTAAAATTACAAAACTCCAATCTGCCGTTGTAAAATAAATATCGTAAAACACTAAAGGCGTTGTAACTAACACCCAAACAAACATTGTAGAGCTTATATAGAAGTAAATAGACTTATGGAACGTAATAATTTTATCTGATTGTAATATTTCATAAAAATAAAGAGTTACCACTAAAAGAATAATAAGTGCTCCAAAAATGTCGTTAGAAACTATATAATTATTAAAGTAATATTCTACATCTAAAACAATGGTTCCTATGGAGATTAATAGAAATAAAGGAATTAATGCCCTCACAAATTTTTTAATCTTAATAGAATTGAATAATTTCAAATAAAAAAACATAAAGAATGTAGGAGCTCCTATACCCCAGTACAAATTCCCAAACCAATAATTCTTTTGAAAAATAGTACCTTTTAAAAAATTAAAAATGCCATCATTAACTAGAAATGTATAAAACGCTAATGTTTCGCAAACCACAACATAAACTAAAAAGTATATAAAATATTTTATAGCTGTATGCTTGTACTTTTTATAAGTAAATATAGCTGTTAAAGCCGCTATAGATTCAAAAGAAATGGTTAGAATCAAATAGTAATTCTTAAAAAATTCTTCCATACAAAATCTATTTGGGATAATTTGAATTTGGTGGTTCACCATTGGCTCCCTTATTAAGGCCACTTCCTCCAGGAATGTCGCCACCATCGATAGACGTACATTTAGAAGAATTTTTATTATTAGGCGTACCTGTCGGAATTAAAAACATAGTAGTATACCCTGCTTCGTCTTTTACATCGGGGTAAGCTCCTTCATAAATACGAATCCCATCTAAGGTATATCCTAAATCTTTCGCTTGATTTTTGGCATAAGCTAAGAATTTTTCAATCTCTTCGATGGCGTACCAAGTAGAACGATTATCTGGTCTCTTTAAAATGGATTCGCTAATTAGCTCGTGTCTAGAGTTATAAGCCTGATCTAATTCTTCTGCCTCGTCGGGTGTTATCAATCCGCGTGGGCCTTCCATTTTATTAATCTTCTTACTCATTTAGGGTTGGGTTTAAAACTTAGTAATATGAGTTTAAAAATACTAATTATATTTGACTCTTAGCCCAACCAGCCATCACGATCCAAACTTCGGTATTGTATGGCTTCACTGATATGCGCACCTTTAACAATTTCAGAATTTTCTAAATCGGCAATTGTTCGTGAAACTTTTAAAATCCTGTCGTAAGCTCGAGCGGATAAATTTAAACGTTCCATTGCTGTTTTTAACAAAAGCTTAGAAGGCTCATCTAGTTTACAAAAATTACGAATGTGTTTCGTATTCATTTGTGCATTATAATGTACATTTTCAAAATCTTTAAAGCGCTTGGTTTGATGTGATCTTGCTTTTGTTACCCGTTCGCGTATCGTTACAGACGATTCGCCTTTGCGGTCTTCAGACAATTTTTCGAAAGGCACTGGAGTTACCTCAATATGTATATCAATCCGGTCTAATAAAGGTCCTGAAATTTTTCCTAAATACCGTTGCATTTCTGCTGGAGATGACGTCACCGGAGATCCTGGGTCGTTAAAATACCCACTCGGACTCGGATTCATGCTTGCCACTAACATAAAACTACTCGGATAAGTCACAGTAAATTTTGCCCTGGAAATAGTAACTTCCCTATCTTCTAAAGGCTGTCGCATTACCTCCAAAACGTCCCGTTTAAATTCGGGCAACTCATCTAAAAATAATACGCCGTTATGCGACAACGAAATTTCCCCAGGTTGCGGATAACTCCCGCCTCCTACTAAGGCTACATTAGAAATTGTATGATGCGGACTTCTAAACGGTCTTTGAGACATTAGTCCGATATGAGATTTTACCCGGCCAACCACAGAATGAATTTTAGTTGTTTCTAGGGCTTCATGTAAAGTCATGGGTGGTAATATAGAAGGTAATCGCTTCGCAAGCATTGTTTTTCCGGAACCTGGAGGTCCTATTAAAATAATATTATGCCCGCCAGCAGCCGCAATTTCCATACACCGTTTTATACTTTCCTGTCCTTTAACATCGGCAAAATCGAATTCTGGAAAATCTAAACTCTTATTGAATTCTTCTCGTGTATTAATTACGGTTTGTTTTAATGGTTTTCCATCTTTAAAAAAATCGATTACTTCTTTAATCGATTCTATTCCATATACTTTTAAATCGTTTACTATCGCCGCTTCTTTAGCATTTTGAGCAGGTAAAATAAAACCTTTAAAACCTTCTTCTTTGGCTTTAATAGCAATGGGCAATGCACCTTTTATGGGTTGTAAGGTGCCATCTAAAGACAGTTCTCCCATTATAATATAATCCTCTAAACCTTCGGCAGGGATTTGATTTGTGGCCGCCAAAATTCCTAAAGCTAAGGTTAAATCGTAAGCAGAACCTTCCTTTCGTAAATCGGCCGGAGACATATTAATTATAATTTTCTTTCCTGGAATTTTATAGCCATTGTTCTGTAAAGCGGCAGCAATTCTAAAATTACTTTCCTTAATAGCATTATCGGGAAGACCTACCAAATGATACCCAATACCACCGTCTACATTTACCTCGACCGTAATAGTTATGGCATCTACTCCAAAGACGGCGCTTCCAAATACTTTCTTTAACATAAATAGTTCGTTTACTTAAAAATACTAAAAACGATTTTAACTAACTGAATTAAAACGCATTAATATCTAAATTTCGAACTAAAAAAAATATTTAAAAGTATATTTTTAAAATGTCCGTGGTTTGAGCCGACACCTTAAAACGGTTATCTGCACGTCTATTTACCACCCAAACAATTTCGTTTCCGGAGCACAATACCCACACCTCTTCTTTTTCTAAAAGTGATAGTTTTTCATCTTTAAAATATTTACTAAGCTTCTTTTTTCCTTGCATCCCTAAAGGAAAAAAATAATCGCCTTGCTCCCATTTTCTTAGGGTTAAAGGAAATTGAAGTTTATTTTTATCGACATAAATGGTATTACTTTCTCCCTTTTGCAATTCGGAAACAGTCTCAAAGCAAAGTGTTCCAAATGCAGTTTCTGTAGGAGCTAAATCATTGGTTATTGTGTATTGAGCATCTTTCGCTTCATCTGTATTCGCTTTTAAACTCAAAATGAGAACATCTCGATCTTTAAGTAACCTATGTGTTTCAGAAAACACTTGTTTTCCAGATTGCGCCTCTAATAAGGCATAAATATCGTTCCAAGCTGTAAATTTATAAGACTTTAAAAGCTGGTATAAATAAGGTTTGGGGTTAGGATATTTTAATAATTTTGAGACGTCAAATTTTATAATATCTCCTTCAAAAATCACCACATCTTTATAAACCTGAGTCATGAAATCGTCAATCAAAATTTTAGAATCGTGCAAATGCTCCTGCGTCATCTTAAAATTTTGAAGCCATTGTGCATTGATTTCCTTAAGTACAGGAATAACATCGTGACGTAATTTATTTCGTAAATATTTAGTCGAACTATTACTGCTATCTTCTCTCCAAGTGATACCGTTAGCCTTGGCATATGATACAATCTCCGCTCTAGAAAACGGTAAAAGTGGACGTACAATATAATCGTTAACTTCAGGAATTCCAGTTAACCCTTCTAATCCTGTACCTCGCGATAAATTAATTAAAAAGGTTTCTAAATTATCATCGGCATGATGCGCGGTTAACACATAATCGAAATGAAACTGATTTACTAATTCGTCGAACCATCGGTATCTTAATTCCCGAGCTGCCATTTGAATAGATAGTTTTGCATCTTCTGCATAACGCGTTGTATCGAAATTTTCAGTAAAAAGCTTCAAATCTAAATCGTCTGCTAACTTAACTAAGAACGCTTCGTCTGCATCACTTTCTTCACCCCTTAAATTAAAATTACAATGTGCTAAAGCAAAATTTAAATCTAATTCTCGGCATAAATATGCAAGTACCACACTATCAATTCCGCCAGAAATAGTAAGCATTAATTTCTTATCCTTTAAAAACGGAAGCGTATTATGTATATGATTTTTGAATGTATTGACCATAGCACAAATATACACTTTATAAAAAACGGATTTTTAATATGTATAAATTTTAAGTATTCTATTAACATTTTTATATCTCTAATTTTAGTAACTTTAGAATAACCGAGATTAAAATTTTTAGCATGAAAACAGACGAACAAATTAACGCAGATACGGCGCAAAAAGCCTTCAACAAAAAAGTCTTATCAATAACTGCTAGTTTACAACCTTATGTAAAACACCGCTTGCACATTGCAGAATCTGTTGGGATTTTACCTATAAATTTATACCATTCTAATGGTGTAATCGACGATTGTATTATTCGTCTCTACGAAAAAGGTTACGATGCAGATATGGACAGTCACGATATAAAAATAAAACTGTTTAGAATTATAGACATCTATCTGGAAGAGCTCTTTATTAAAGAAGGACATCATCAAAACACCATTAGCACCAACACCTTTTTACAACAAGAATTAAATCGTTTAGACGAACCTTATTCTATCGATGGCGATATGGATTTTGTTATGATGGACGAGTTGGACGATATTTCGTACAAGCAAAACACACAAGAGAAAGATGTATTTTTATACGACGAGAATAATCAGAAAATTATTAATGCGTTAGATTTAGGCAACATTCAGCCAACAACAAAACGTGCTATAATGAGCAAGTTTTACGGATGGTTACCTTTTAGAATTTCCAATGTAGTCGATCTTTATGTGGTCGCTAATTTACCTTATGAAGACATTTCGAGAATTAAAAAAATTGAAGTGACGCGGATAGAAAACATATTAAAAAACGTAAAAAAACGCTTCAGAAATCACATAAATTAACGTTCTAAAACGTCTCGCATAGCTTTGGCTTTAAGCAAACATTCCTCGTATTCGTTAACCGGATTGCTTTTAGATGTAATTGCGCCACCTACAGAATAGGATACATATTTTTTACTCTGATTATATAAAATACTTCGGATGATAACGTTAAAATCGAAATCGCCATCCGGAGTAAAATACCCCACAGTTCCTGAATACAAACCGCGTTTACTTTCTTCCAAGGTTTCAATAATTTTCATTGCTGAAAGTTTCGGAGCTCCGGTCATGCTTCCCATTGGGAATGTCGTTTTTAAAACGTCTACGGGTTTTGTGTCTTCAGAAATTTTAGAGGTTACCGTAGAAATCATTTGATGTACTTGCAGAAAGCTATACACTTTACATAATTCTTCGACCTCCACAGAGCTTTTAATCGCAGTTTTAGACAAGTCGTTACGCACCAAATCTACAATCATAATATTTTCGGCACGCTCCTTTTCATTATGTTCTAAATCGTGCTTTAACTGTTGATCTTCTACTTCATCTACAGATCGCTTTGCAGTCCCTTTTATAGGTTGCGAGATTATGGTACATCCTTCCTTTTTAATGTATCGTTCTGGAGAAGCCGACATTAAAAATTTATCGTTTTGCTTTAAGAATGTCGCGAATGGCGGTCTTGACACTGCATTTAAATTTAAATACGTTTCAAGCGGATTAATTTTGGCATTTTCGGCATAGAACTCCTGACAAAAATTAGCCTCATAAATATCGCCACGATGAATATGATCTAACATCGCATTTACCTTTTCGAAATAAGCATCTTTATGTATCCGGAGTTTAATTTTAATGGCACTGGATTCGGAAACAGTCTCGTAAATTTGAAATGAATTAATGATTTCAAAATCAGATTCCAATTCGTCATCCACCATATTTAGGTATTTAATTTCAACCTGATTCCCTTTTAAAAGAAATAACTTCTTAGGTTGAAAAAAGAAAAGATCTGAAAATTCTAATCCGTCGTAATTACTAGATTCTAATTGTTCTAATCCGTTTTTAACGTCGTAAGTAAGATACCCGAAAATCCAATCTTTAGTAGACTCTTGATATTCTTGTAACTTATCGAAAGCCTCTATATAGTCGGTTTGTATACTTGTAAAGGCATCTACAGCAAGTACCGCATCAAAATTAGAATATGCCGTATTGTGCAAATTTGAATCCATCCAAACCACATCGTCAAACTGCTGACTCCAGTGCAAAAGCTGTTGTTTAAATACAATAGGATCCTGAATATGTTTAGATGACGTTACCCTCAAGTTTCAAAAATTTTAGGTGTAAAGTTAGTTAGTTTCTTGAATATAGAATCAGATTTGTATTTTTGTTTAGAGGTTTTAACGAATATCTGTATTTAGTAATACAATCTTCGTTACCCCTGTTACAATTCAAAGTCTTATATATGAGTCTTTTTATTTTTGCAATAGCGAGAAACTTAAGTATATAGGAACGACAACTAATCTATAACCTTTTTCCCATGTATACCTTACAAAACGAAATATTAAAAATTGCCGTAAAACAGTCTGGAGCCGAACTTTGCGCCATCGATGCCGTAAACAACTCCAATGCATTTATGTGGAATGCCGATCCTGAAATTTGGGCGAATTTTGCACCTAATTTATTTCCTATCATTGGGGCTTTAAAAGACAACACTATGACTTTTGAAGGCGGTAAATATAACATGACTAAACACGGCTTTATTAGAAATAATACGGCTATTAAACTAGAGGAACAAACCGACAATACACTTAGTTTTTCGCTTCACTATTCTGAAGACACACTAAAACAGTATCCGTTTAAATTTAAATTTACCATAGCTTTTGAATTACTTGAAAACACTATAAAAGTGACACATAGCGTTGAAAACTTAGATGATACCACTTTATACTTTTCAGTTGGTGGGCATCCTGCTTTTAAATGTCCAATTTACAAAAATGAAGATTACAACGATTATTATTTAGAATTCGAGCAGAAAGAAACGGCAGAATCTTATGCTTTAAATATGGACAGCGGATTGGTAACAGACACCTCATTTCCTGTTATTTCGAACGGTAATAAAATTCCTTTACATTACGATTTGTTTAACGAAGATGCATTGATTTTTAAAGATTTAAAATCCAGAAAAGTGGCTTTAAAAAGCAAAATAAACGGCAACATACTTACCGTTGAGTATCCTGAATTTCCGTATTTAGGTGTCTGGGCAAAACCAAATGCAGATTATGTTTGCATAGAACCTTGGTTGGGTGTAGCCGACCATGAAAATCATAATCAGGACTTTAAAACTAAAGAAGGGATACAAACTTTAGATTCAAAACAAACATTTAAAGCCTCTTACGTCATTGAAATAGACAAAAAGCATCTAGTTTAAAAGGAATAATAGCACTAACTTTGCAGACTAAATTACAATAAGTGACTTTTCAAGATTTAAATTTAAACACCCCATTATACAACGCCCTAGACGATCTAGGCTTTACAACTCCAACGCCTATACAGGCTCAAGCTTTTGGCGTAGTAAGCTCAGGAAAGGATGTTGTTGGAATCGCACAAACTGGTACAGGGAAAACCTTTGCCTACATGCTTCCTATTCTTAAAAACTTAAAATTTTCTAAGCAGGACACACCTAGAGTCTTAGTTTTAGTACCTACTAGAGAATTAGTAGTTCAAGTAGTCGATGAAATTGAAAAACTTTCAAAATACATAAACACTCGTGTTTTAGGTGTATATGGAGGCACAAACATTAACACTCAAAAACAGCAGGTTGCTCAGGGTGTCGATGTATTAGTTGCTACTCCCGGACGACTTTACGATTTAGCTGTAAGTAGAGTGTTGCAATTAAAATCGATTCAGAAATTGGTGATTGATGAAGTTGATGTGATGCTAGATTTAGGCTTTAGACATCAATTAATTAACATATTCGATATCCTTCCAGAACGTCGCCAGAACATTATGTTTTCGGCAACCATGACGCAAGATGTAGATTATTTAATTGACGATTTCTTTATTTCTCCAGAACGTGTTTCTATCGCGGTATCCGGAACGCCTTTAGACAATATCGCTCAAGAACGTTATAATGTCCCTAACTTTTATACTAAAGTTAACTTGCTAAACGCTATTCTTCAAGATAAAGAGACCTATAATAAGGTATTGATATTTGTTGGATTTAAACGCATGGCAGATCGCCTTTTTGATGCTTTAGACGAAACATTCAGTGAAGAAAGTTGTGTAATTCATTCTAATAAAACGCAAAACTACCGTTTACGAAGTATCGAGCAATTTAGAAATGGTGATAACCGTATTTTGGTCGCTACCGATGTTATGGCTCGTGGTTTAGATATTGACAATATTACACATGTTATCAATTTTGACACCCCAGATTATCCAGAAAACTATATTCATAGAATTGGTAGAACAGGTCGTGCAGAACGTGAAGGACATGCTATATTATTTTCTACTGTAAAAGAACAGGATGCTTTAGAACGTATTGAAGACTTAATGAATATGTCTATTCCTTTAATGGAAATACCTGAAGATATAGAGATTTCTACAGAGTTGCTTGAAGAAGAACGCGTAAAAATTAAAGAGCGTAACAATCCTACAAAACGCAGAGATGAAGATGCACCTGGACCTGCATTTCATGATAAAAGCGAAAAGAATTCTAAAGAAAACTTAGGAGGTTCTTACCGTCGTGAAATTGCTAAAAAGTATAAAAAGCCTAAAACTCGAGGTGACAAAAATTATAACAAAAAAAATAAATTTAAAAAATAAGTTAGATTTCACCATTATGAAATTAAAATACATTGCCCTACTTAGCTTCGCGCTTCTAGCTATTGTACCAACACAAGCCAACGTAAAGCCTACACCAGAATGGGGACCAACAGGTCACCGTGTAGTTGGTAAAATAGCCGATAATTATTTAAAAGGTAGTACTAAACGTGCCATACAGAAATTATTAAACAGACAATCTTTAGCGTTCGTATCGACTTATGGCGATGAAATAAAATCTGATGATCGCTATAGAAAATTTGGGACTTGGCATTACGTTAATATGGAAGCGAATCAATCTTATGAAGATTCGGAAAAGAATCCTAAAGGAGATGCTGTAGTTGGTGCCGAATATTGTGTTTCTGTTTTAAAGGATAAAAATGCTACAGATGATGATAAGGCCTTTTATTTAAAATTATTGATTCATATTATTGGAGATATTCACCAACCTATGCATGCTGGATTAGCTGCAGACAAAGGAGGGAATGATATAGATGTAAAATGGATGGGTAAAAGTACCAATTTACACCGTGTTTGGGACAGCGACATGATTAATGGTTACGATATGAGCTATACAGAATTGGCCTCGAATGCAGATGCCCTTTCAAAAGATGAAATTAAGCATATTGAAGAAGGAACCATAACCGACTGGGTTAACGAAACACATACTTTGGCCAATGCCATTTATAAGGATGTTAAACCGGGTGACAACTTAGGCTACAAATATGCCTATAATAATCTTGGTATTGCACGTTCTCAAATTCAAAAAGGAGGGATTCGTTTAGCGAAGCTTCTTAACGATATTTTTTAACACATACATATCATAAACTTAGCGTAAAAGTTGATGTATTTTCTATACATCAACTTTTTTTTATGTTAAAACTGCAACTAACCCACTAACTATTAATCAATCATTATCAGACAATTACACATATTTCACTAGTAAAACTGACTTATTAACTCAGCATTAATAAAATTTTAATCAATTAGGTTTAAAATATGTAAAAACGAATAATATAATACATTACAATAAATTTTAAACAATAAACGTGATACATTTGCAAACTATTTTTATTAAATTAATGAAAATATTTTTTTTTGATATAAAAGAAATCTAATGAAACGTTTACTTACTTTCGACTTTGGCTCTCTAAAATTGTACGAGAACTATGTTCTCGCTCAAATTAACGAGGGTGCAACAGTATCTACCGATGCAAGTAAAGTTTTACTTGATATTGCCGAGAACTTCTATACAGATCGCTTCTTTGCATACATCTCTTACCGTAAGCATTCTTATGCTATAGAACCTGGTGCGCTTATTGAAGCTTCTAAAATTAAAAATCTAGTTGCTTTCGCAATTGTATCTAATATCCCTAATGCACTAAACAACACCAAGATAGAAAGTATGTTTACCGATAAAGCCTATGAATCTTTCGAGGTAATCTCCGAAGCCAAGTTATGGGCCACTAATACTGTCTTAGAACATACTAAAAAGGTGCAGGCAAAGAATTCAATTCAGTCTTAACATATACTTAGACTCATTCTATCTTATATATAAACACCGTAAAACGCTTATTTTATAGTAAACAAAAAATTAAATTTGTGCATTCAAAATCTATACTAATCTTATATGGATGCTTCAAAAGATTTAATAAAAGCTACAAACCTCCTGTTAGAGATTGCTTCCTTTTTAATGGTGTCTGGAGCCAATACCAATCGTGTAAATTTAAATATTAAAAGATTCGCAGATAGCCTGGGCTTTAACGCATCATTTTTTATCAGTCAGAAAAGTATGATCATGACATTGTACAGAGAAAATTCTTCTGAGAGCTGTACACGTGTTAAAAATATTCCTGGCCTTGCCCTTAATTTTTCGGCAATATCTGCAGTAAGTAAAGCGAGTTGGAAAGCTTTAGAAAATAATTGGGAGTACAATCAAATTTCTGAAAAGATTGAGGAAATAAAACAACTTAAAAGATATCCTCAAATTATTGTCACCATAGCGGTAAGTTTAGCTGGAGCCGGTTTTTGTAATATTTTTAAAGGCGATTATCTAAACATGTTAGTCTCCTTTGTAAGCACCTTTATTGGATTATTGGTTTTACAATATACACATCGAAAAAACTATAATGTATATCTCCGAATTTTTATTGGTTCTCTTGTAGCTTCATCTATTGCGTCTATTGGTATAAAACTAAATATTGGAGCAAAACCCGCTACGGCATTAGCAACCTCTGTTTTATATCTTGTTCCAGGAGTACCATTAATAAATTCTTTTACAGATTTTCTAGACAATAATATTATAAATGGCTTAGTTAGATTTACTACGGGTTGTATGATGGTACTAGCTATAGCACTAGGTTTATTTATTTCAATGTTAATTTTTAATTTAAACTAACATGGCAGAAATTCTTTTTAAACTAATCGAAGTCTCTATTTGGTCTGGCCTTGCAGCGGTTGGGTTTGGTATTTTATTTAACATCCCTAAATCGACAATTTTTACGGTATTCGCCTTAGCCTTTTTTGCTGGACTTATAAAATTCACACTTATTCATTTCGAGGTAAACATTATTATTGCCACCTTTTTAGGCATTCTATTTGTGAGCTTTGTAGGCATGCCTATAGCGCATAAAATTCATCATCCGCCAGTCGTTTTTTGCATTCCTCCTGCTATTCCTATGATTCCAGGATACTTTGCATATGAAACCATATTGGCGATAATGAATTTCCTTTTTATTGAAGAAGACCCTCTAAAAAAAGCGGAACTCATTAGCGATATCTTTTCTAATGGTCTAACCATGGTTTTTATCCTTATATCTATTGCTATCGGAATTTCTCTTCCTTTACTACTCTTAAGAAAAAACACAGTCAAAAAGATCGAGTAATCACTTGCTATATTTTTATTTATTAAAAACCAAACAGGCTCAATCGTACGATTGAGCCTGTTTGGTGAATTTGCATTAGTAAACCTTAAAACTTATACATCCATTTATAAATTAAGATTCCAATTCTAGAAATCACAAAGACTAAAGTACCGAAAAGGGTCGTTAAAAAGGACACTTTTAAACCTCCTGCTAGCATCCCAGAGGATATTGAGTTCATACCTTCAATAGCATCAAAAGCAGTTATTAATCCTATAATAGAGCCAAGAAAACCAATGACTAATCCTAATAGACTGGAGTCGCTTACAAGACTTATCATCTTTCTAGATTTCACTTCATTTTTATTCGCCAGATAAAATCCACTTATCAAAAAGAAAAAAGACAGTAGTAAACAGATTAAAATTAGCGACATAAATAAAACGCCACCTTCACTAAAACGATTAGCTAATTGTGTAAAAAAACCTTGTTGTTGCATCATTAAAACATACATAGTAAAATATATTATAGTTAGTAGACTCCAAAACTACTGCCAAATAACGCATCATTAAATGTAATGCGATGAACGACCAATTTAGGCCTTTTTTTAACCGAGGTGTTAAATCGGTTGCTAATTCTGTAATTCGTCTATAAAACACCTCAGCGTTTCAAAAATATAGTATTATTGTATAAGATTGGAATTATGTTAACACCACATTTTATATTAAAACAGTTAGGTCGTCTGGGTCTACACATCTTATTTTGGTGTGGTGTCTTGTTATTTTACACTTATTTTTTTGGCTCCGGAAGTAGCGATATGAGTTATGTACTCTCCTTCTCGCTGTTCTTAATGCCCATTACAATTGCGACAACTTACGTATGTATTTACAAACTGATTCCGGATTATTTAATGCTGAAAAAGTATGCGCTTTTCGGACTCTACAGTTTATATACTTTTATTATTTCGGCTTACCTGATTATCCTTTCCATCTTTTACGGGCTAATTTATTTATCGCATTTTGAATACAATAATATGGCGCCTGTTAGTCAGAATTTATTATTTGTTATGATTGGTGTGTATTTAGTAACCACTGTAGTGAGTGCTTTTAAATTATTAAAGTTGAATTTAAAACAGGTTGAAAACACAAGTAAATTAGAACACCAAATTCTCGAAACCCAACTGAAGCTAAAAGAACAAGAATTGCAGTATCTAAAAATGCAGATTCATCCACACTTTTTGTTTAACACCCTAAATACCATGTATGGGTTTTCGTTAAAAAAGGCTGATGAAACGCCTGAAATGATATTAAAACTTTCAAATTTATTAGATTATTTACTCTACCAAATCGACAAACCTTTTGTGTTATTGACAGATGAAATTAATCACATTCAAGATTATATTGCTTTAGAATCACTTCGATTCAACAAAACGTTGAATATAAATTTTAGTATTGAAAACATCTCCGAGACTACAAAAATTGCTCCCATGCTTTTTCTTCCTTTTATCGAAAACAGCTTTAAACACGGGGTTTTAAAACACGGAATATTAAATATTAAAATTGATTTATCGTTTAAAGATCACATGATTTATTTTTATATTGAAAATACGAGTGCATCATCTTCTGAAACCAAATCTGGTATTGGACTAGAAAACATAAAAAAACGTTTAGAGATGCTTTATAAAGACGCCTATACCTTGTCTATTTTAAATACGAATAGGAAATTTAAAGTCCGATTAACATTAAAAACAGAAGACGCTTTTGCAAACTAATAGAACCATATCGTGCCTTATTGTAGATGATGAAGTTATAGCCAGAGAAGTAATTGCTTCGCACCTATCTAAATTTAGCAACATTACAGTAGTTGCGAGTTGTAGCAATGCCATTGAAGCCTTTAACCAAATAAGTAATCATACCATTGATTTGGTGTTTTTGGATATAAACATGCCAGAAATCTCCGGAATTTCGTTTGCTAAATCCATTAACCCCAGTATTAAAATAATTTTCACTACAGCATATCGTGATTATGCTGTTGAAGGTTTCGAGCTTCAGGCTGTAGATTATTTATTAAAACCCATCTCTTTTGAGAGGCTATTAAAGGCTGTAAATAATTATTTTGACGTTTATACCGAATCTCAACATAAAAGCACAGCAACTGCAGACGTTTCAGACTTTATGTTTGTGCGTTCCGACCGGAAAATGATAAAAATAGATTTTGATGCTATTGTTTATATAGAAAGCTATAGCGATTATCTAAAAATTCATTTACAAGATTCCACCATCGTGACGCGCGAAACCATTAGCGCTATTGAGGTAAAACTGCCGCCAAAACAGTTTTTAAGAATTCATCGCTCGTATATTATTTCAGTAAAAAACATTACCTCGTTCACAAATGAACATGTTACCATTTTAAACCAAGCGTTGCCCATTAGCAGAAGTTATAAAAAGGAAGTTTTAGAGCTTTTAGAACGGTATTAATAGATTGCCAGATTGACACTTCCGGCATTTCAATGTGTTACAAAAAGTGATATAAAAAAGCGTATTTATACAACACCTTATCGAACCAATCGTTAAAAGACAATGGTCCGCCGTGGCCTGCACCAGGAATTAAATACATAAGATATAAAGATTCTGGACTTGCTTTTTCCTGAAGTGTTGCTAAAAATTTAAACGTATGTAAAGGAGGTACACGATCGTCGCTTTCTCCAGTCATTACTAGATAATTTGGATACTTAACGCCTTCTTTAATATTATGCATAGGTGAATAAGACCACAAATTATTAAAATCGGCTTCATTGGTGGTGCTCCCAAATTCATTAATATTGGTAGCGGCAGAGCCCACTGTAAAATTTTCAAAACGCAACATATCGTATGGCCCAGCTTCGGCAACCACAGCTTTAAACAGATTAGGTCTTTGAATTGCCGCCGCGCTAACTAATAAACCTCCATGAGATCCACCATTACTTCCTAAATGCTCTGAACTGGTATACTTTTCCTTAATCAGATAGTCTGCTGCCGCAATAAAATCGTCTATTCCATTTTGTTTTTTTAATCGTCTACCTTCAAGGCTCCAATCGGAACCTTCTGCTCCTCCACCCCGTACATTTGGAATGGCTAAAATACCCCCATGAAGTAACCACAATGCTCTAGACTCATCGAAAGCGGGCTCTACAGTGGTACCATAACCTCCATAACCGTAAAGTAGAGTCGGATTTTCACCATTGAGTTCTGTTGTTTTTAAACACGTAATATACATGGGGATTTCTGTTCCATCCTTAGACTTGTATTTTACATATCGTGTTTCTAACGATTCTGGATCGTAAGGTACCGATACCGATAAACTTGGTTTAAATGTTAAGTTTTTTAAAGACAGTTGATAGTATAAGTCTGGGTGATAAAATGAAGACACATAGAAATCTGTAAATTCTACATCTTCCTTATTTTCTCTAAGTCCGTTGACTTTTTTCCCTTCTGGAAAATCAATTTTGTGTAATAAATTGCCTTCTAAATCATAAAACAAAGCCAGATCACGGTTTCCGTTTTTGTAAATACATACAAATTTATCTTTACCTAACCGATTTACTTGTTTTAAAAACACATCGTATTCCGGAACAATTTCTGAGGGTTTATTAGGAGTATTTGTATCCACAATAAGAACCCTTCCATTTGGCGCTTCCCAATTAGTTCTTAAAAGTATTTTATCACCAAAGGCTTCTTCTATAGTTATGTTAATGGTACTGCTGTGCGGGTAGATAAGAAAATTCTTTAAATTAAGTAATGAATCATTCTTTTCGGCTACTGCAAGTGCGCGATATTCTTTATTTTTATGACTTAGCGTTTTATAGAAAAATAATTTTTCATTTAACTCGAAACATTTAAATTCTTCCGAATCGCTCTGAGCGCTATTAGCATAAAGCATAGTATCTTTATCTTGAGTATCGCCAAATTTATGATAGTATAATTTCTGACCTACAGCTTTATCCAAATGGGCACGATTATCTGTTGGCTCATCATATCTGTCGTAATACAGGTTCATCTTATCCCAAACAAGATTGCTTCCATTTCTAATATATTTAAGCGAATTATGGATTTGCTGTCCGTTACTCAGATAAAAAAAGAACAATTCTTGCCAATCACTACCTTCTTGAGATAACCTAATCGCTACTAAATCGTACTCTTCATTTATATCATAGCCCATGATAGCAATATTCTTACCTTGCTCTTTCATGATTTTTTTAATATCCACTAAAATTCTGTAATTCTTATCTCCTCTTTCTCTGTAATGCAAATTTGGAAATCGATTACTATTTTGTGTTTTATACTTAAATTCGTACTTACTCTTATTTGCTTTATCTTTTTCTACGTATCCCTTAATTTTTTGCTCCTTAACACCATAATACATAGCCGCTATTTGATCTTTTAAATCTAAGGTCTTTAAATATCTACTTTTTACTTTTTTGGTAAGCTTCGTTTCAGCCTCTAGCCAAGTAGCGAGTCTGGGATCTGCTGGATTTTCCATCCATTGATATGGATCACTTATAGTTGTATTAAAATAGGTGTTTGTATTAGAATCTTTTGGAGCCAATTCATACTCATATTTCTTTTGAGCAGATAATTGAAATGCAAAAAATAACAAGAAGGTGAAAGTGTAAAATTTAGACATAAATAGGCCTGATAAGGGTTTAAAATTTGGGTAGATAAAAATATCAAATTAAAGAATGACAGTAAATTAATTTCTGTTTTTTATTCCTGCTTATTTTTTCTAAATAATTTTAAATTCAGACCTTAAATACTAACATTTAAAAGTGAGACCTTACCCCATCGCAACTTTTAACGTGCCAAAATTTTATATTATTCCATAAAAAAAAGGCTTTCCTAAACTAAGGAAAGCCTTTTCTATATAATTTAAATCTATGTTTTAAACATGTAAAGCACGATCTCCAGTTGCTGCTAGGGCCGCTTCTTTAATCGCTTCTGTAAATGTTGGATGCGCATGAGACATTCTAGAAACATCTTCTGCACTAGCTCTGTATTCCATAGCTACAACCGCTTCGGCAATCATATCGGCAGCACGAGCACCAACCATATGTACACCTAAAATTTCATCGGTAGTTTTATCTGCAAGAATTTTTACAAATCCGTCTAAATCCATACTTGCTCTACTTCTACCTAAAGCACGCATTGGGAACGATCCTACTTTGTATTCTACGCCTGCTTCTTTTAATTGCTCTTCTGTTTTACCAACAGTTGCAACTTCTGGCCATGTGTACACCACGCCTGGAATTAAGTTATAATCGATATGTGGTTTTTGTCCAGCTAAAGTTTCAGCAACAAACACACCTTCTTCTTCAGCTTTATGAGCTAACATAGCACCTTTTACAACATCACCAATAGCATAAATATTAGAAGCACTAGTTTGTAAATGGTCGTTCACTTCAATTTGTCCACGGTCTGTAAGTTTCACTCCAGCAGCTTCAGTATTTAAACCATCTGTATACGGACGACGTCCAACAGACACTAAACAATAGTCTCCTTTAAATTCTACTTCTTCTCCTTTTTTATTGTCAGCTTTTACAATAACTTCATCACCAACACGCTCTACAGATTTTACTTTGTGAGACACATTCATTTTGAATTTTTGCTTCTTTAAAACTTTATTAAGTTCTTTAGATAAGCCAGCATCCATAGTAGGGATAATACGATCCATAAATTCTACTACAGACACCTCAGAACCAAGACGCTTGTAAACTTGTCCTAATTCTAAACCAATAACACCACCACCAATTACGATTAAGTGTTTCGGAATTTCTTTAAGTTTTAAAGCTTCGGTAGACGTAATGATACGTTCTTTATCGATATTAATAAACGGTAAGCTTGAAGGCTTACTTCCTGTTGCGATAATTGTATTTTTTGCTTCAATCTCTACAGTTTCCTCTCCAGAAATTGTAATATGAGTGGCATCTTTAAATGCTCCTAAACCTTGATATACATCAATGTTATTTTTTTTCATCAAGAAGTCGATTCCACCAGTTGTCTGGTCTACAACAGACTGCTTACGCGCAATCATTTTTTCAAGATTGACTTTAACATCACCAGGGATTTCAATTCCGTGCTCTTCAAAATGCTTAATCGCATCTTCGTAGTGATGAGAAGAATCTAGTAAGGCTTTACTAGGAATACATCCTACATTTAAGCAGGTTCCCCCAAGTGTTGAATATTTTTCTATAATTGCAGTTTTCATACCTAGTTGTGCGCAACGTATCGCTGCTACATATCCTCCAGGTCCTGAACCGATAACGGCTACATCGTATGAATTCATAAAGTTTATTTTGATTCTTTTTTTAAATGGTACACAAAAATACAAATTTACATAGGTTTAGCAGCTTAACATTCTTAAAATTTTAAGTTTTTTTTTGAGAATATACTAAAGTTCGCACGGCCTTAAACGGGAATAATAGTGCTGTGTTTCACTTCATTAATCACAAACATGCTGTGCGTACTCCCAATATGATTAATTGTTGTGAGTTTGTTCACCATAAATTCCCGAAACGCAACCATATCTTCTACCATTACTTTTAATAAATAATCGTAATCGCCACTGATGTGATAACACTCCATGACCTCGTCTAAATTGGCCACCTCTTTTTCAAACTGAACCACATAATCCTGACTGTGTTTTACGAGCTTTATGTGACAATACGCTACGAAAGATTTCTGTACTTCGTCTTTATTTACCAAAGCCACATACCTATTAATAACCCCTTGGTTCTCTAATTTTTTAATCCGTTCGTAAACTGCAGTAACCGATAAATTGAGTTGCGTAGACAACGCTTTATTGGTCTGTTTACTATCCGTTTGAAGTAAGGTTATGAGTTGTTTGTCGATGGCATCAAAAGTCATATTGAAAAATTTTCTATTAAAAGTTATAAACGGAGTTCCAAACCAAATATAAAACTATTTTAAACCAAATAGCTAGTTTAATAATCTAAATAAACAGATAACCATTGATAAATATACTAAATTTTATCAATTTTGATTCACATCAAAAAACAAAATAATGGCATTTAAACCCGCAAACAGCATTCAAGACTTACAATATTTCGGAGAATTCGGAGGCGTAAATCCTTCCATCTCAGATTCATCTACATATACCTTTATATCGGCTAAAACCATGTTCGATACTTTTGAAGGCAATACCGATGGATGTTACTTATATTCCCGTCATTCTTCTCCTTCCAATCTTTATTTAGGTGAAGCTTTGGCCGCTATGGAAGGCACAGAAACTGCAAATGTTTACGCTTCAGGAATGGGCGCAATTACCTCTGTGTTACTTCAAAATTGTGGCGCTGGCGATCATGTTGTTTCTAGTCGAACTATTTACGGCGGTACGTATGCTTTTCTAAAAAATTTCGCACCACGGTTCAATGTAAAAACATCTTTTGTAGACATTACAAAATTAGAGCGTGTTGAAGCTGCGATTACACCACACACCAAAATGATTTTTTGTGAGTGCGTAAGTAATCCACTACTGGAAATCGCAGATATTAAAGGTTTAGCTCAGCTTGCAAAAAAGCACAACCTGCAATTGGTGGTCGACAATACCTTTTCTCCTTTAAGCATTTCTCCTGCAAAACTCGGTGCCGATGTAGTAATTCACAGTTTAACAAAATTTATAAATGGTAGTAGCGACACGGTTGGTGGCGTAGTTTGTGGTACTCAGGATTTTATTAATCAGTTAAGAAGTGTAAATGATGGTGCGGCTATGTTATTAGGATCGACAATGGATAGCATGAGATCGGCTTCTGTTTTAAAGAACCTGAGAACACTTCATCTTCGTATGCAACAGCACAGCAAAAACGGATTGTACTTAGCAGAAAAATTTGAAGCTAACGGATTAAGAACCGTGTATCCTGGATTGGCTTCACACCCAGCTCACGAACTATTTAAAACTATGATGAACACACCATACGGGTTTGGAGGTATGCTAACTATTGATGTAGGCTCTATTGCTAAAGCTAACGCACTTATGGAACTCATGCAACATAAAAACTTAGGGTATTTAGCCGTGAGTTTAGGATTCTATAAAACCTTATTTTCTGCGCCTGGAAGTTCTACCTCTTCAGAAATTCCTGAAGACGAACAAAAAGAAATGGGATTAAGCGATGGACTAATTCGGTTCTCTATAGGTTTAGATGCCGATATAGAACGCACCTATGATATGATGCACGAATGCATGGTAGAATTAAAAATATTAGACTAGAAATTATTTTTTCTAAACTTAAGAACACTTCTATTATTAGAAGTGTTTTTTTTATGTCTATTTTTTGAAAATTTTGTTTATCTCGGCACGTATTTGCACATAAGCGACTAAAATCGTAACATTACAAATCTTAATATAACCGTAAAAACAGCGCATGGAAAGCCAAGACATAAAGCCCACAACACCCAAAGATGACCCGATTGTAGAGAACAGAGAATTAAGTATTTGGGAGGCTTTAATCCCCGTTTTAGCTTTAGTAATTATGTTGTTTTACAACGTTAAATATGCCTTTGGAGATGACGCCTTAAGTGGAAGTAATCAGTTTCTTTTATTGCTTGGAGCTGCGGTTGCAGCCATAGTTGGCTTTTTTAATAAGGTCTCTTACGACCAAATGATAGAGGAAGTTGCCGAAAATATTAAATCGACTACAGGCGCTTTACTAATCTTATTATTTGTAGGATCTTTAGCCGGAACTTGGCTAATTAGCGGTATTATACCGTCCATGATTTATTATGGATTACAAATTCTAAATCCCACAATTTTCTTACCTGCCTGTGTTATCATTTGTGCTATTATTTCTGTGGCTACAGGGAGTAGTTGGACCACTTCTGCAACCGTAGGTATTGCTTTAGTAGGTATTGGAAATGCTTTAGGTATTGATCACGGGATGACTGCTGGAGCAGTAATTTCCGGAGCATATTTTGGAGATAAAATGTCGCCTTTAAGCGACACCACCAACCTTGCTCCCGCTATGGCTGGAGGCGAATTATTCTCGCACATAAAATACATGACGTATACAACCATTCCTACTTTAATAGTTACGTTAATCTTATTTGTAATCATTAGTTTTTCTTTAGATGTTCAGGGAACTACAGATACGTCTGCCATGCTTGCATCTATAGAACACTCATTTAATATATCGCCTTGGCTGTTTTTAGTTCCCGCTATTGTAATCTTTATGATTATTAAGAAGTCACCGCCATTACCAGCTCTATTAGTAGGGACTTTACTAGGAGGTGTATTTGCCTTGATTTTTCAACCAGAAATCGTCAAGTCTATTACAGGCGCTACAGAACTTAATTTTCTTACCGCCTATAAAGGTATAATGACGGCTATAACGGTAGACACTTCGGTAGCCACAGAAAGCGCCGAGTTAAACGACTTATTCTCATCAGGAGGAATGTATGGTATGCTTGGAACCATTTGGTTAATTATTTGTGCCATGGTTTTTGGAGGTATCATGGATGCTATTGGTGCACTTTCTAGAATAAGCAAGGCCGTATTAAATTTATTCGATTCTGTATTCGGATTATTTGCAAGTACAGTAATAAGCTGTATTGGTTTAAATGCCATTGCGAGTGATCAATACTTAGCGATTGTTATTCCTGGTAGAATGTATAAAAAAGCATTTAGCGATAAAGGATTGGCTCCAGAAAACTTAAGTAGAACACTGGAAGATTCTGGAACAGTAACCTCTGTTTTGGTACCTTGGAATACCTGCGGAGCATATCAAAGTAGCGTTCTAGGAGTTGATACATTTCACTATGCGGGCTATGCCTTCTTTAATTACTTAAGTCCGTTTACAACTTTAATATTCGCTGCATTTAAGATTAAAATCAAGCAACTCTCTGATAAATAACAAAAAACTATCATATTTTAAATTAATTATAAAAAAACCTTATAGTGTTATAAAAATTTAAAATTTTGTTCACATTGTAAATACACATAGAGCCGTATATTTGTATCAGAAAATTAACAATTTAAAATATAGATATTATGGCATTTGTAGGTAAAAAATTTCCAGATTTAAACGTTGACGCAATGAACGAAATGGGCGATACTTTTAAAGTAAACGTTCTAGAAGAAGCAGTTAACAACAAGAAAAAAGTAGTTTTATTTTGGTACCCAAAAGATTTCACTTTTGTATGCCCAACTGAATTACACGCATTCCAAGCTGCTGTTGCAGAATTTGAAAAAAGAAATACTATTGTAATTGGTGCATCTTGCGATACGCCAGAAGTACACTTTGCATGGTTAAACACTGCAAAAGATAACGGAGGAATTGAAGGTGTAACTTACCCAATTTTAGCAGACTCTAACAGAAACTTAGCTTCAACTTTAGGAATCTTAGACATTACAAACGAAACGTTTAACGAAGACACTGGAGTTGTAACTGTAGAAGGTGATAACGTAACTTACAGAGCAACGTATATTATAGATGAAGATGGTGTTGTACAACACGAAAGTATTAACAACATGCCATTAGGTAGAAACGTTGGTGAATATTTACGTTTAATAGATGCGTTAACTCACGTACAAGAAAAAGGTGAAGTTTGTCCTGCAAACTGGGAAGAAGGAAAAGATGCAATGAGCGCTAACAGAGATGGTGTTTCTAGCTACTTAGCTTCTCACTAATTAAAATACACAATTCACCATCCTTTTTCACGAAAGGATGGTAATCTAAAAAATCATCTGTTATGGTACAAGAATTAGAACAAGACAATTTAAGTGAAATTGTATCTGGTAATGATACAGTAGTTGTGCAATATTCAGCAACTTGGTGTGGTAATTGTAGAATTATGAAACCAAAATTTAAAAAATTAGCGACCGAAAACGAGAACATCACTTTCGTAATTGCTGATGCTGAAAAATTCACAGAATCTAGAAAACTAGCAAACGTAGATAACTTGCCTACTTTTGCAACCTTTAAAAAAGGTGAATTTGTAAACCAAGTACAAACAAATAAGTTTGACGTTTTAAAAGAGTTAGTCGATGAAGTTGCCAGTAATTAAACACCTGACTCAATTTATTGAGGAAAACGACGAAGATTTCGTAAATGAAACCATCGAAACACTTGAAGCTCTAACTGAAGTATCATCGCTTAAAGATGAAGAATTAGATGTTATAGGTGAATTGATCTCTAACATGTACGGCGCTCTTGAGGTAAATACTATGATTAAAAATGGTACACCACAAAAAGAAGCTTTAAACAGTTTCATGAAACGCGTTTTAGATTCTATAGATAAATAAGAACACCTTTATAATTTTAAAGTCCCCTTTTTCTAAATGGAAAAGGGGACTTTTTTTTTAAACATTATTAAAAATTCAACGTACTTCACGAGTAAAAAAATGGGATTGCCCTAAAAAACTCAGAACCTCTTCCACATAAAACGAGTTTTATACGCCTTTTGCAATCACGCCTCACTTAGTATCACAATTCTGCCCTCAAAGTATGAAAGGCAATAAATATTTGCACGACCTACTACTCCACCCCTTAAAAATTATGACTAATAATAAATTCTAACGCGTTACTACAACACCAAATTACCATATTATCAATTATTTAACCTTATAATTTACATTTCTTGTGTTTTTATTTTATTTTTATAGAAACCTGAAACCAATAACGATACACTATAACTACATAAAAACCCATCAATTATATTTATATCTTAATAGAATATGAAAATTAAATTTTTCATTTTTTAAATACGAACTAGGGTATCTTTGGTGTATAGCAAATACAATAAACGTCTAAACTTTTACATATGGAAAACGATAACAAATCGAACCCAACTGGAGACATTAGTCAATGTCCTCACCACCAACAATTGGAAAAACAACAACAGCAACAACACAAAGATCAAGCAGACCCAATTTCGGAAGAAAACGATGAGCATTCAAGAAGTCACAGTGCTTCAGCAGGAAAATGTCCTGTTATGCACGGAGGAAATACTTCTAGTAAAGATTCTGTAATGGATTGGTGGCCAAACGCACTAAATCTTGATATTTTACATCAGCATGATACCAAGACAAATCCTTTGGGAGAAGCATTTGATTATCATGAAGAATTAAAAAAATTGGATATTGACGCCCTAAAAAAGGATATGCATGCCTTAATGACGGATAGTCAAGATTGGTGGCCTGCAGATTGGGGACACTATGGCGGATTATTTATTCGTTTATCTTGGCACTCTGCTGGAACCTACAGAATCTCTGATGGTCGCGGTGGTGGTGGAACAGGAAATCAGCGCTTCGCACCTTTAAATTCTTGGCCAGATAATGTGAGTTTAGATAAAGCACGACGATTACTATGGCCAATCAAGAAAAAATATGGTAATAAAGTAAGTTGGGCCGATTTAATTGTTTTAGCCGGTACCATCGCTTACGAAAGCATGGGCTTAAAAACATACGGATTTGCTTTTGGACGTAAAGACATTTGGAACCCTGAAACAGACACCTATTGGGGTGCAGAAAAAGAATGGCTGGCTCCAAGTGACGAGCGTTATAATAATGTAGACAAACCGGAAACTATGGAAAACCCGTTAGCAGCGGTTCAAATGGG
This sequence comes from Formosa sp. F44, assembly GCF_056238645.1. The sequence goes on along the minus strand of NZ_JBWDLJ010000005.1, from coordinate 287,923 downwards.
ATTAATATATGTAAATCCAGAAGGAGTTAACGGAAAACAAGATCCGTTAAAAACTGCTGCTCATATACGTGAAACATTTGCGCGTATGGCTATGAACGACGAAGAAACTGTAGCTTTAACAGCTGGTGGACATACAGTTGGAAAAACACATGGAAATGGAGATGCTAGTATTTTAGGACCAGAACCTGAAGGTGCTAATGTAGAAGAACAAGGACTAGGTTGGAGCAATCCTACTAAATCTGGAAAAGGACGTTATACTGTAACCAGCGGACTGGAAGGTGCCTGGACTACAAACCCAACGAAATGGGATGGTGGTTTCTTTGAAATGTTATTCAATCACGAATGGGAATCTGTTAAAAGTCCTGCCGGTGCTTTACAATGGGAGCCTGTAAGTATAAAAGATGAAGATAAACCAGTAGATGTAGAAGATGCTACTATTCGTCACAATCCGATGATGACTGATGCCGATATGGCCATGAAAATGGATCCGATTTACAAGGAAATCTCATTGAAGTTTATGAACGATCAAGAGTATTTTTCAGAAACTTTTGCACGTGCTTGGTTTAAATTAACCCATAGAGATATGGGACCAAAAGCTAATTACATTGGTACAGATGTACCTGAAGAAGATTTAATTTGGCAAGATCCAATTCCTGCTGGAGTTACAGATTACGATGTTAATGCTGTAAAAAACAAAATTGAAGCTTCAGGGTTATCTATTCCAGAACTGGTAAATACAGCATGGGATAGCGCACGTACTTTCCGTGGCTCTGATATGCGCGGTGGAGCAAATGGAGCACGTATTCGTTTAGCACCTCAAAAAGACTGGGAAGGAAACGAACCACAACGTTTAGCTTATGTATTATCTGTACTAGAACCTATTGCATCTGAATTTGGTAATAGTATAGCAGATACCATTGTGTTAGCAGGTAATGTGGGTATTGAAAAAGCCATAAAGGCAGGAGGTTTAAATATCGATGTACCGTTTACTCCTGGACGTGGAGATGCTACAGACGAAATGACCGATGCAGATTCTTTTGCGCCCTTAGAACCTTTGGCAGACGGATACCGTAACTACACTAAAAAAGAATATGCCGTAAGTCCTGAAGAACTTATGCTAGACCGTACCCAATTAATGGGCTTAACTGCTCCAGAAATGACAGTACTTGTTGGTGGTATGAGAATGTTAGGCACAAACTACGACAATACTAAACATGGTGTATTTACAGATAAGGTGGGCGTCTTAACTAACGATTTCTTTGTAAACTTAACCGATATGGGCAATACATGGAAACCTACAGAAAAAGGTCTTTACGAAATTAGAGATCGTAAAACAGGAACAGTAAAATGGACCGCTACACGAATGGATTTAGTATTTGGTTCTAATTCTATTTTACGCTCTTATTCTGAAGTGTACGCACAAGATGATAATAAAGAGAAATTTGTAAAAGATTTTGTAAAAGCATGGACGAAAGTCATGAATGCAGATCGTTTCGATTTAAAATAAATCAGAGTACAAAGCATATAAAAAAAATAGCGGCTTCAATTTTAAAATTGAAGCCGCTATTTTTATTTATAAGATCTCTAGTTGTAAACTCTAAATCTCACTAAATGTTAGGTTATAAGTTAGGACATTATGTAATCCTTTCACATGTGTACTACTGAAACAAGTTCTATACGCTATATAATAAAAGAGCCTCTTCAAAGTGAAGAGACCCTTAATGCCTATCTTAATAAATCCCTTAAATAAATTAAGATTTCGGCAACAAAACAGTATCAATAACATGAATCACCCCATTAGACTGATTTACATCTGCTATGGTTACTTGTGCTGAATTTCCATTTTCGTCTGTTACATACACTTCTTTTCCTTTTAACCACGCAGTAATCACACCACCGCTAACGGTTTTAATTTCTGCTTTACCTTTTCCTTTTTTAATCATTTTTAAAAGATCTGAAGCATTCCATTTTCCTGAAACCACATGGTATTTTAATATGGTTTGTAATTTCATTTTGTTTTCAGGCATTAATAAAGTCTCCACAGCTCCTTTTGGTAAATTAGCAAAGGCTTCATTTGTAGGCGCAAATACAGTAAAAGGACCTTCACTAGATAATACGTCTACTAAGTCGGCCGCTTTAACCGCCGCGACTAATGTGGTATGGTCTTTAGAATTTACCGCATTTTCAACTATATTTTTACTTGGGTACATTTTGGCTCCGCCTACCATAACTGTTTTTTCTTTCATCATGTCGTCTTGAGCAAACCCACTAATTGAAGAGAAAATTGCGATAGAAAATAATACTGATTTTAATACATTTAATGTTTTCATAATTTTGATGCTTTAATTTTTTGATACTTTAGTGTTCATATCGTTACTAACGAAATTTAAAGTCTATCGGTTTTTACAAAACGATTGTTTTAACAATTCATTAACTGAATACCTAGAATAAACACCTGATTTTGATAATTTTAACTAGAAAACAAAAAATCAAAAAAAACAAATAGTTTAAGCCTCTAATTATTCTTATTTTTAAACCTTTAACCAATACATTTCAATTATGGCAACAGTAACCTTAAAAGGAAACGAAATACAAACCTCAGGAGAACTACCTAAAGTAGGAACTAAAGCTCCAGATTTTACATTAACCACTATAGAACTAGGTGCTAAATCTTTAAAAGATTTTGAAGGATCTAAAGTCATTTTAAACATTTTCCCTAGTGTAGACACTGGAACTTGTGCACAATCTGTAAGAGAATTTAACAAAGAAGCGAGTGCTTTAGAAAACACGAAAGTACTTTGTATCTCTCACGATTTACCGTTTGCACAAGCGCGTTTTTGTGGAGCAGAAGGCTTAGACAATGTTATATCTTTATCAGATTATAAAGATGGAAGTTTTGGAAAAGCTTACGGTATTAACTTCACTACAGGACCACTTGAAACATTATTGTCTCGTAGTGTAGTAGTTTTAAACGAAAAAGGAGACGTTATATACACAGAACAGGTGTCTGAAACTGTGAACGAACCAAATTACAAAGCCGCTTTAGAGGCTGTAAAAAATGCCTAAAAAAGAATCGTTCCTAGAGAATAGAATTAAGAGTGTAGGATTTGCGTTTAAAGGCGCAATCCTACTCTTAAAAACAGAATCGAGTATAAAAATCCAGTTTGCAATTGCGCTTTGCGTAACTGTAGCTGGATTTTATTACGAGATCTCGCCAACAGAATGGATGGTGCAAGTTTTAGCCATCGGAATTATTATGACCGCCGAAGGTTTAAACACAGCTGTAGAAGCCATTGCAGATTTTATACATCCAGAATATCATTCTAAAATTGGTTTTATAAAAGACATCTCTGCTGGAGCCGTTTTTATAGCAGCAATCGCAGCAACCATAGTTGGTTTTATTATTTACTTTCCAAAAGTATTTTAAATACTATACCTTTAGGATAACCGTTAGTAATTTGTATTTTTGCTCAAATTAACAACAGCTTTGATGGCTAAAAAGAAACCTAGAACGAAACAACCTAGTTCTCCTAAATTAAAAAAACCAAGTCTGAAATTAACAAACCAACAAAAGCTTATTTTTGGGAGTTTGCTTATCATTTTTGGGATTATTTTGGGTACCGCATTTTTATCATATTTCTTTACAGGAAAAGCAGACCAAAGCATTCTTAACGAATTTACAGCGCGCGATGTCGAAGCTAAAAACTGGATAAAAAAATTAGGCGCTTTTCTTAGCGATATTTTTATATATCGTGGGTTTGGTGTTGCCTCTTTTATTTTTGCCGGTCTTTTTATTCGCTCGGGAATGCACGTACTTTTAAATATAAACTACTCTAAACTCAGACAACATTGGTTCTGGGGGTTATACTTAATTGTGTGGTTTTCTGTGTTTTTTGGTTTTTTCGGAGAAAAACATTCCATTTTAGGTGGTACCGTAGGCTACGAAACCAACACCTATTTACAAGATTACATCGGTATTTTAGGCGTCTCTTTATTATTATTCTTCGGACTGATTGTTTATCTAGCCACGCGTTATAAAATTACTATTCACAGTTTTATCGCATTATTTAAATCGGCTAAAAAGAATATTTCAGACGAATTAAAATCGGATAAGGACGAGCAATTTGCTTTCGATAATAATTTAACAGAAGAAGCCGAAGCCATTAAGGCGGCACACAATGCAACGCTTGCTAAAAAAGAAACACCAGCAAAACCAGTCGCTCCTGCAAAGCCTACAGCTCCCAAACCTGAAGTTGAACCGACTCCTATAGTGGAGTTTGACGACATTTCGACCAAACCTAAAAAAGACATTCCAACCAGTACTTTAGAGGTTGAAACGCCTATAGAAGAAACCATAGAAGACACTGCCGAATTAGAAATTGAAACCGTTGAAGAAGAACTTTCTGAAACCGATAATCTATCAAATAAATTAGTGGCAGATTTTGGATTGTTTGATCCAACACTTGAGCTTGGAAAATATCAATTTCCGCCATTAGACTTATTAAAAAAATACGATAACGAAGGCATTTCTATCAATCAAGAAGAACTTGAAGGGAACAAAAATAGAATTGTAGAGACCTTAAATAATTATAAAATTGGTATTGCGAGTATTAAGGCAACCATAGGACCAACAGTTACTTTATACGAAATTGTACCAGATGCCGGAGTTCGTATTTCTAAAATTAAAAACCTGGAAGACGATATTGCACTATCTCTTTCGGCTTTAGGAATTCGTATTATCGCACCTATTCCTGGAAAAGGAACTATTGGTATAGAAGTACCAAATAAAAATTCCACCATCGTTTCTATGCGATCTGTAATTGCATCTCAAAAATTTCAGAAAACGGATATGCAATTGCCTATTGCTTTTGGAAAAACCATTAGCAACGAAACTTTTGTAGTCGATTTAGCTAAAATGCCACACATGCTTATGGCTGGTGCTACCGGTCAGGGTAAATCTGTTGGACTAAATGCGGTTCTTACATCGTTATTGTACAAGAAGCATCCTGCCGAAGTTAAGTTTGTTTTGGTCGATCCTAAAAAGGTTGAATTGACACTTTTCAACAAAATAGAACGCCATTATTTAGCCAAACTTCCAGACGAAGCTGAAGCGATTATTACCGATAACACCAAGGTTATTAATACACTTAATTCACTGTGTATAGAAATGGATAACCGTTACGAAATGCTTAAAAATGCATTATGCCGTAACATTGTAGAATATAATACAAAATTTAAAGCACGTAAATTAAACCCGAACGACGGTCATGCCTTTTTACCATATATTGTTTTGGTGGTCGATGAGTTTGCCGATTTAATTATGACGGCAGGTAAAGAAGTTGAAACACCTGTAGCTCGTTTAGCACAATTAGCACGTGCCATTGGTATTCACTTAATTATTGCTACACAGCGTCCATCTGTAAATGTTATTACGGGTATTATTAAAGCCAATTTCCCGGCGAGAATTGCATTTAGAGTAACAAGTAAAATAGATTCGCGAACCATTTTAGATGGTTCTGGAGCAGACCAACTTATTGGTCGTGGAGATATGCTATACACTCAAGGAAACGAATTGGTACGTATACAATGTGCGTTTGTAGATACGCCAGAAGTAGAACGTATTGTTGATTTTATTGGGGCTCAAAAAGCATTTCCAGATGCGCATTTACTTCCAGAATATGTTGGTGAAGAAGGTGGCACAAATCTTGATATTGATATCTCCGACAGAGATAAATTATTTAAAGAGGCGGCCGAAGTTATTGTAACTGCTCAACAAGGGTCTGCTTCATTATTACAACGTAAATTAAAATTAGGTTATAATCGCGCTGGGCGTTTAATAGACCAATTGGAAGCGGCCGGAATTGTAGGCCCTTTTGAAGGTAGTAAAGCCCGTCAGGTGTTAGTTCCGGATTTTGTTGCGTTAGAACAATTATTAGAAAATGAAAAGAACAATTAGAATGAAAACATTTTTACTTTCAATTACATTATGTTTTACCCTTTTGGGATTTAGCCAAAACGATCCTAAAGCCAAAGCGCTTTTAGATCAAGTTTCAACTAAAGTAAAATCTTACGATAATATTTCATTAGATTTTAGATATGTACTTCATAATTCTGCAGAAAACATTAACCAGGAAACACGTGGTGACGTTGTTATGGAAGGCGATAAATACGTATTAAACATCTTAGGTATTACTAGAGTTTACGATGGTAAAACCATGTATAGCATTAACCCAGAAGACGAAGAAGTCACTATTTCTACAGAAAATCCAGAGGACGAAGGTAGCATTACGCCTAGTAAAATGTTATCGTTTTATACTGAAGGGTACACTTACAAAATGGGTGCTAAAGAGAATATAAAAGGACGTGTAATTCAGTTTGTAAAATTAACGCCTATAGATTCTAATTCAGAAATAGACCATGTCCTTTTAGGTATCGATCCGCAAACAAAGCACATTTACAATTTAATTGAAGCTGGTAATAACGGAACAAAAACCACACTTACGGTAACGTCTTTCGAAACAAATCAGACCTTGTCTAAAGCCTTATTTTCTTTCAACAAAGACAAGTACAAAAATTTTTACATCAATAAATTAAACTAGGCTATACTTGAAAATACTAGACCGATATATCCTAACCACCTATCTTAAAACGTTCCTTAGTGTATTTATTATACTAATGATGATTTTTGTCTTGCAGACTATTTGGCTTTTTATAAAAGAACTAGCTGGTAAAGATTTAGATGTTATTGTTATTTTCAAGTTTTTAATATACTACTCGCCTAAGTTAATACCCTTAGTGTTACCACTTACCATACTCTTAACATCGATAATGGTATTTGGAAGCTTCGCAGAAAATTACGAGTTTGCTGCTATGAAATCTACTGGGATTTCACTGCAGCGTGCTATGGCTGGTTTAAGCGTGTTTATTGTAATCTTAGGGATTCTAACTTTTTTCTTTGCTAACAATGTTATTCCTTGGGGTGAATACGAGTCGTATAACCTTCGGAAAAACATCGCAAAATTAAAACCTGCAATGGTAATTGCCGAAGGACAATTTAACGATATTGGTGCCATAAATATAAAAGTGGCCAAAAAAACTGGAGATAAAGGTCAGTTTTTACACGATGTTATTATTCATAAAAAAACACCAAATGGTGTAGGTAATTACACTACAATTGTAGCTAAAGAAGGTGAGTTTTTAACTCAGGAAAATTCGGATATTTTAAAGTTAATTTTAACCGATGGTTATTATTACGACGATACGCCTCCTAAAAAATTAAAAGAAAGACGTCGTAAACCTTTTACAAAAAGCGCTTTCGACACTTACACCATAAACACGGATTTGTCGCAGTTGAACAACGTCGATTTAGACGATAAAAATGTTACCGACAAATACAACATGTTGGATGTAACAGATTTAGGTTACACTATCGATTCACTTAAAGCAGAACGTGATAAAGAATATAAAAAGTTCACAAAGAATGTTTACGATAGATATGGTATACAGAATTTATCGAAACTTAAAAATAAAGAACAAGACACTGTTACCATTGCTAATGACTCTTTATTTGAAGGAAATATATTAGACGCATTTAACAAATACAAACGCCTTCAAATTGTAGAGTTAGCGGTTAACAATATTACAAGTACACAGCAAATTATTAGAACTAATGAAAAATCGTTTAAAGCGAAATCTACTTGGTTAAATAAGCATATTATAGCTTTACACGAAAAATTGTCTTTAGGATTTGCTTGTATCATTCTCTTTTTTGTTGGTGCGCCTTTGGGTGCTTTAATTAGAAAAGGTGGTTTGGGATTACCAATGATTATTGCAATTTTGCTATTTCTTACGTATCACTTTATCGGACTTTTCGCTAAAAACAGTGCTAAAGACGGAACATTAGATCCGGTTCTAGCCACTTGGTTCTCAACGCTAGTCATGTTTCCACTGGGTGTCTTTTTAATACGCCGAGCGACCGCAGATAAAGGCCTGTTCGAGTTTGATCATATTTTAATTCCGCTTAAAAAAATATTACCATTTCAAGACCATTCTAGAGATGCTTTCCCTGACGGATTAAGCAGAGACTTTAGCGATTTTAAACGTTATAAAGAAGATAAATTACTAGCTTTAATTAAAGATCCTACAGCATATAATTATCATGAATCAGGTAAAATAGAAGCCTTAAATACTTTAGAAGAACGCAATTTAGACCTAGAAGCCATTCGCCTTAGAGGGATTAATATTAGCCCAGAATTTGAAGCCTCAAAAAGACTTGTTTCTCTGTTTAGTATACATTCTAAATTTGCACTAATTTTTAATATTATTGGTATCGCATTATTAGTTCTTTACTTTATTTTACGAAACAATAAAATGCCAGAACTAGCGACATCATCTATACAATTAAGTATAATTAGTTTTGTGATATTCGTAATCTATTATATCGCACAACAACTCAATTTAAAAACGCTTAACGTACGCTTACAGAAAAATAAAAGTTCAAACATTCCCTTTATTATTTTAGGGTTTATAATTTATCCCTTGGCAAATGTATTTTTTAAACACAAAGTTAAGGCGGACATAAGCAAGAATGCTGTCCAACATTTGAACTAAAAACAATATCTTTGCACTATGATAACAGATACCAAAGAAAAGACTCCCCTTTCTTTTAAACTACATACAATTAAAGAAGCCATTGACGATATTAGAGATGGTAAAGTAATTATAGTAGTAGATGATGAAGATCGCGAGAATGAAGGCGATTTTGTTGCCTCAGCAGCTAAAGCAACACCAGAAATGGTGAATTTCATGGCGACTCATGGCCGTGGATTAATTTGTGCACCACTTACAGAAAGCAGGTGTAAAGAACTGGATTTACATATGATGGTAACTAACAATACCGACCATATGGAAACGGCATTTACGGTCTCTGTAGATTTACGAGGAAAAGGTGTTACTACAGGAATTTCTGCATCAGACAGGGCTCTTACGGTAAAAGCTTTAGTAGATCCAGAAACTAAATCTTACGACTTATCTAGACCAGGACATATTTTCCCACTAGTAGCTAAAGACGGTGGTGTTTTAAGACGCACTGGTCACACAGAAGCGGCTATAGACCTTGCTAGATTAGCGGGATTAGAACCTGCAGGAATGATTGTTGAAATCATGAATGAAGATGGAACTATGGCACGTTTACCTCAGCTTAGAAAAGTTGCCGAAAAGTTTGATTTAAAGATTGTTTCTATTGAAGATTTAGTGGCATACAGAATGCAACACGATTCTTTAATTGAAAAGAAGGAAGATTTCGATATAGAAACGCGTTTCGGAAAGTTCCGATTAAGAGCTTATAAGCAAACCACAAATAATCAAGTGCATATTGCTTTAACCAAAGGCACTTGGAAAACGGATGAACCTGTATTAACGCGTATAAACTCTACTTTAGTTAATAACGATATTCTAGGTACACTAACCAATAATGTGGATGCCAAGTTAGACAGCATGTTTAAAGTGGTTAACGAAGCAGATAGTGGTGCTATACTCTTTATAAACCAAGAGCCAAAAGCGATGAATATCTTAAATCGTTTATCTACTTTAAAAGATGAACAAAAACCGAATAGCGTTGCTAAAGCACCAAGTGTTGCAATGGATAATAAAGATTTCGGAATTGGAGCTCAGATATTACATGATATAGGAATTCATAAATTACGATTAATCTCGAATAGCGAACACACAAAACGTGTGGGAATGATTGGTTACGGATTAGAAATAATTGATTACGTCAACTATTAATAACAATATACTACACAAAAAACCACCTCTAAACAGGTGGTTTTTTTATACGTTGTTCTCACGTATTACTCTTATCCTAATACTCTAAGAACTTATTATTAGCGATGATTTAATCTGTAGGTTGATGGATTAACATCGGTAAACTTTTTAAAAAATCTGGAAAAACTACTCATAGAATCGAAGCCTAAAACAAAGGCTAATTCTTTAATTGTGATATCACTTCTTACCAGTAATAAAGTAAATATGCCGAAGTTTGATATGTATTTCATGTTACAAAACTGCAAACATCTAACTGAATGCGTTTGACAACTTTTCTAAATAAGTGTGCATAATTGGAAACGAGACTGCCTTTGGAACAAAAACACCATTACATTACACAATATTATCGCTGTTTTGCAAAAATCTCATTTACAGTAGCGATATAATTTCTAGGGCTTCCATTCTTCTTAATGGCTTTGTACACCTTTTTTGGATCGTTAAACGATTGCGAAAAGTATTCCCAGAATCCAAGCATTTTCATTTTTATTGGCATGGGTCCAGACAGCGCTTCATCGTATTGTTTATAAATGGTATCGTGAAAGTCTTTAAAAATTTGCCATCTATTCGCTGGATATTCTGTGGTGTTATTTTTAATCATTAGTGGCAAAAACGGGTCTGCAATTAATCCACGACCAATCATAAAATGGTCTATACTTGGAAAACGTTCTTGTAAATCGCGATAGGCTTGCACGCTGGTAACATCGCCGTTATAGTATAATTTATGCGGACTTTGGTCTACACATTTTTGAAAAGCATCTAAATCTGTTCCGCCTTTATATAACTGTTTTCCTAAACGCGCATGAATCGCCACATTTTTAATCGGATATTTTTCTAGAATAGGAAATACGTTTAAAATTTCGGAAGGTTTGTCGTAACCCAAACGCATTTTCATAGAAATAGTAATATCACTTTCGTTATGTGCTTTATGAAGCACTTCATCAATTTTCATCGGATTGCAAATCAACCCTGAGCCCATGCCCTGCTTTGTTACCATAGGATATGGACAGCCTAAATTCCAGTTTAATTCTTTGTATCCTAAAGATGCTATGTATTTAATTACGAAAAGAAACTCGTCTGGGTCGTTCGTCATCACTTGCGGAATCAAGTGCGGAACGGTATTATGTTCCGGATTTAAATCGCGCTGATAATTATTCTTGATGACCATTTTACCATTCATCTTAATGTAAGGTGCATAAAATGTATCTATCCCTCCAAAGGATTGATGAAACGCATTACGGAAACGGAAATCGGTAAATCCTTGTAAAGGCGATGATAAAAGAGTAACGGACATTTAGAAAAATATTTTTGCAAAAGTAGTGAAAAACTTCGCTACATAAATTGCCTAGAATCGAGAACCTTCCATGTGGTACCATCTAAATTTACGTTTAGAAAAATCTGACACGCTAAACGTATGTTTGGGATGTTTGGAAAATCACCTAATAGCTGTTGTTCATCAGCAATCATGGTGTCTTCATAATTTCCATTTATTTGTTGCACCATACATGTGCCACACCATGCCCGACCTTGACAATCGCCAATATCTTCTGCTAAATTATCGACAATAAAAGTCATTAGATTTTCATTAGCATTGGGTACAAAAGAAAATGTATTTAAAACACCATTACTATCTTCTATTTGAATTGTATACATACCCATTTTAATGCGTTCAAAAATATATGCAACAAGATACAGACTTAATTGTGCTAGTAATCTTGAATCCATCAAAAAAACAAAAAGCATTCTTAAATATAATCGTTTACAGCCACTATGGTCTGCAACAAATCAGACTAACTTTATTATCTTTAGACATTCAATTATAATTCCAAAAAAACACATTTAAACAAAACTGTTTTTAGGCTTCAACACCGTCACTTCTATGATTAATGGCATGAATATTTTACCTTTTCAAATTACAAATCAACTTAACAAATTTTACGCACTTCTAGTGTTTCTAATCTTATGTATGCCTAAAATTGAGGCGCAAACGATTCCAAGTAATAGATTTTTAAATATTGAAGAACTTACTAGTGTTTTAAAACCTGAAGTCCGCACTGCTTTAGAAGCGAATGGCGCTATTAATGAAGCTAGATTAGCCGAATATTTTAGGGCTAAATTTTCTGAACGTTTCTATTACGATTACAAAATCTTCGATGCGCGTTTTAAAACTTATAACGCCCTTTATAACAACGAAGCTTATCATAAAGAACGCGCATTAGACCACTACAACAAATTCCCCGATTTTGCCGAATGGGAACTGCCATTTAACTATCTAAGCGGAGGCCCTGTAGACGCCTATGCACTGAGACATTTGGCAAGACAACATAAAATGGTAGATATTGCCATGTTATACTTTAACGATGGTAAAGACCCTAAATATATTAGGTATTTTGTTGAACAAATGCGTTCCCTAAACTATGCGCTTGAATCCGAAAATTTTGAAACTATTGAAGGCGGAAATGGCGTTTACGAGGTGTACCGCGCAGGTTACAGGATTACCAATTGGCTGTGGATTCATAATATGTTTTTAAGCGACAAGACCTATACCGATGCCGACCAAATACAAACCATCTCCACCTTGCTTCAGCATGGTCAGGACCTTTACGAAAACAACACCAATTTTAGTGCTGGAAATCACCAAACCAAAGGGATGTCGGCTTTAGGTGCGTTATCTATTTTACTACGTGACTTTCAAGGTACCGATGCTTGGTACGACAGAGCGATGTTACGATTAAGCGAACATTTAGAAAAAGAAATTAATCCAGATGGTTTCCAATTCGAGCGTTCTGTACATTACCATATGGCCGATATTAACAACTACTTTTACACCTATCAATTAACTAAAATCAATAATATAAAAGTTGACCAAGCTTGGGAAGATAAATTAAAATCGTTGTTTACCACGCTTCCAAAAATTGCATATCCAGACAAAAGTGCTCCAGTTTTACAAGACGACACCAGAAAACCATGGGCAGAATCTAACGATATTTCTGGGGCGTTAACGCTTGGTTATTTATTGTACGACGACCCGAGTTTTGGATATTTCGCAACAAACAAAGTCGAACAAAGCATGTATTGGTTTTTAACCAACAAACAGGTTGAAAAATTAAATAACATTGAAAAGAAACGTCCTGAATATGGCTCACTGGCGTTTAAAGATACCGAGTATTACATTATGAGACAAGGTTGGGACACTAATGACGACATGATGATTATTAGTGCTGGTGTAGATGCCGAGAAGCCAGACCACCAACATGGCGATATTTTAGGAATCCAGGCCATGGCAAACGGACAAGTTATTCTTCCAAATTACCAAGTGAGATACTCGCTTAAGGATTTTGATGTATTTAAAAATTCGATGGTAAAAAATGTGGCTTTGGTAGATGATGAATTACAGGGAAAAGAATGGACATCGAACAAAGGCGGAAGTGGTTTTGGGAAGTTTAAAAATTTACCAACACCGAAAACCATTGCTTGGAATACGAACGACGAGTATGATTTTTTTGTGGGAACCCACGATGGTTTCGAAAATATAGGCGTGAACTATTCTCGTCAGGTGATATATGTTAAAGATGAATTTTGGATTGTAAAAGACAATTTTAAATCTGATGCTACTCACGATTACAAACAGGTATGGCAAGGCCATTACACTTCCGAATTGGGCTCGGACTTGATTCGTGCTTCATTCCCAGATGCAGTAGGTAGCGATATTTTTCAGCTTAACGCCACAGATACTGCTGAAACTTCTGGAGCTAATGGTAAAAATTGGACAGTAATTACAAAGGAAAAACAACAAAATTTTGATTTCTTAACGGTTATTTTGCCATATCAAGGCTACAATAATGGTATTGATAACACCCAAAAAGAAATCACTTTAAAAAGTTGGAAAGTACTTACTTTTCCATGGGGAACACATGGAGACGACACCACACTAGTTGCCGTGAACGGGGCCTGTTTTGCTTTTGGGATTAAGGAGATGAGTTTAAAAGGTATCACGGTAGATACCTCTGTAGAAACCGATTTATATCTGTCTGAAAAAGATAATAAATTACACGTTAGATTACTGGGAGACAAAGCAACAACAATTATAGTAAATAAGAATGATAGTCTTAAAGCCACTTTAAAACCCGGCGAATCACATATTTTTAATATAAATTACAGATAATAAATTTACGCACATGAGGAACCTGCTACTTATTTGTTTTGCCGTATTGTTATGCGCTTGCAATCAAGGTAAAAAAAAGAAACAGACGGTTGAAACGTCTAGCACTGCTACGGAAAAACAATCTGAAGATTTTGATTGGTTGCTCGGGCAATGGAAACGTTTAGATGAGGAAGTGGGCCAAGATACTTTTGAAAATTGGGAGAAAATTAATGATTCAGAATATTCAGGATTCGGTTTTACAATACAAGATGGAGATACTATTAGTCAGGAAAAAATTCGTCTTCTAAAAGTAGCAAATCATTGGAATTTAAATGTGAAGGCTCCAGGAGAAGAGCATTGGACAATCTTTAACGGTACAAACCACAATCCACATTCTTTTGTTTGTGAAAATACTGAAATCGAATTTCCAAATCGCATTAAATATTGGATAGATGAATACACGTTACATGCTTTGGTCTCTGGAAGCTATATGGAAATAGCTTTCGAATTCGAGAAATTAAATTAAAGGTTTTTAACCCATATATTAAACAAGGCATGAATCTAATAAAATTCATGCCTTATCTTTTAAAACCCAAAGCCTAGACCAAAGGAAACGCGTACACCATCTACCGAGTTAAACACCCCCAGGTTAGCTGTTAAAAGTTCTGCGCCGTTAACAAATAGTCCACCGCCATACGAGTTATGCCATTTATCTGTTTCGTCTTGAGACAACCACACACGACCATAATCGAAGCTACCATAAACGCCTAATTTAACAGGCAGTATAGGCGTTTTTAAATTAGTTAAACTATACCTAATATCTGTATTCTGATAAAAGGCGCGTTTTCCTGTAAATCGCTGGTTCCTAAACCCGCGTAAACCGTCATCTCCTCCTATTGCTGCGGCCTGATAAAACTCGTATTCATTCCCTAAATTTAGATGTGCTTTTAGGGTTGTCGCTAAAACCAAACGGCCAGAATAATTTAATCGATGTGCTAATCCTAATTTAGGAATTACATACCCATATCCACGCCCGTGAATATCTAAATTCTGACTATAGCCTGTTTCTAAATCGAATAAAAGTCCAACGGTTGGATAAGCTTTGTTATCGTAATTTGTAAAATGGTACGCCCCGTGAATTCCAGCAAATTGCACTTCATCAAAAATATAATCTGGTAAAGTATCGCCATTATCTTCTACATACCTACCTGAAGCATCGTGCACTTCTGTGGTTTCGTAATGAATCCCAAAATCTATAATGCTACCACGCAACGAATTCCAAACTAAAGACGGTGCAATACCAAATGTTCTTACCTTTACACGATTGTAATCGATTCCTAAGTCGTCGTCGAAATTTGAGGTTTCATTTCCGTATCCGAAAAAATTCAACGTATAATTCGGACTCTGGAAATCGGCTTGAACTTTTAGATTTAAACCACCTACTACATGAGCGAATTCTCCACTATATGATACTTCATAACCATTAGTAGCAAAATAATACGCGGCTTTAATTTTATGCTGACTCGTAAACGGATTACGTTCAAAACCATATGTTGTATATGTATTTGAAATTCCTAATTTTAAACCATCGTCAGGATTAGCACCTATAAGCGGTACTAATTGATTGGTATTATTTTTAAATTTCTTGTAATTGTAGACCTGTGTTTCGTAATCGTCTGTTAATTTTATTTTAGCAGATTTAGCGTTTAACGTAGTGTTTTTCTTTGATTCATAATCGTAAATCACAATATTCTTACCGTGTTCAACTTGGTAATCATCGTTGTTTTGGCCACCAATTAATCGGATTTTAATGCGCTTACTTTTCCCCGAGACTTTAAATGTATCATCATCGTCTAAACCATATACCCAAATTTCTTTAGTTACCTTAGGGTCGTAAATTTTATGATGAAATCGATCTTTAATCGTATCGTCTTTTTTCCGCAATACAGAAACTTCTACTTTACCATCGTCCAACCCTTTAACCGACACATAATCATCCTTATTGGTTCCGGTAACCACAGCAAATTTATTCACCAACTTATAGTAGCGGTCCGAGATATCTTTTAGATTTTTTCTTCTTGCTTTAACCAGGTCTTTTATTTTTAACACCGATTCGTCTTGAACTTCTTTAGGAAGTTTTGAAAACGCTTCATTGATAACCTCATCTGTTATGTGTTCTTGAATATATGCTACTTGTTCATCCCAAACCGATTTATCGATATCGGTTAAAAAGGCAACATCTAATGGATAAGGTTCGGCATTTACACCTTTTACATCTCTTAACTCTTCATCGTAACTTCTTAGTACACGAGCAGCAGGAATAAGAGCAACACCTGCACTTAACATTAAACCTTCGGACATTTTAGAAAATGCTTGATCCCGATCTCTTGGCAAGGCCTTATAAATGGTATTTCCATCCTCTTTAAATTCTAACCAACGCCATTGGTCGTAATGCCGATCCCAATCGCCAATAAGCATATCGAACAAACGTGATTTTATAAAATTAACTTGATCTAAGCTAACTTCTTCATCTGAATGAAGCTCCTCAAACAAATCCATTGTACTAATAATCTCGCCTGTAAAATTGCCATCGGCTAAATTCATATGACCTTCAGAGGCATGTTCTTCAAAGAAGTAAAGTTCATTTCCAAATTCATCGTTATAATCCATTAACCCATTTTGTTTGGGCATATAATATAACTCCGGATTTAAGTGATAGACACCAATTGCATCTGATAACGCCCCTATAGTTAAAGGTGCATACGGATGAGCGCCAGTAAAGACATCGGCAACTAAAGCTTCGGTTTCTGTATCGTCAAATTGGCCTTCTACATATTGATCGCGAAACATAGAAGCTTGTATGTATTGCGTCGCACTCTTTCTAAGTGCACGCATAACGTATTGTGTGCCATCTTTATCTTCTAATCGCAGAGAACGTGATTGCGTTCCTCCTCCTTTTCTTACAGGTTTTAATCCGCCTTTAAGCGTATCTAAATTAACCGTTTTTGCTTGGACATCTGTACTGTAATAGTCTCGAAAACGTTCGCCCCAAAGAAACTTGTAGAATGAAGATTTTGTGGTTTCTGCTTTAGTAAACACTGAAGAAGAAATAGAATCTGCAAACTGCTTTGGGTAATTAGTGACATCTCGTGGTTCAGGCTGGTGGATTTGAGATTTAAATACCACAGCATTAGTTTCGGCTTTTACAAACTGCACATCGGACGCTTGATCTTTATGAATATTTAAAACAGCATACCCATTTGCTCCTAATCCAAATTGATCGTCTCTATGTGTTCTTACTCCTGTGGTTTTAGACCCAGAACCACTAATAATTTGCGTTAAATTATCCGATTGTATAAATTGTAAACTATGCTCATGTCCCGAGATAAAAATTACATTATCATTTTGCTGTGCCGATGCTATTAAGTTTTTACGTAAATCGTTATAAAACCAATTAGACATATCGGCATTAGAAATACCAGTAGTTGTACGCAGTATATTTTTTACTGTTCCTAAAACTGGTAACGGTGTCATATGACTTGCAAACGTGTACTGCCCATTATGTGGACCATTACTAAACATCGGGTGGTGAATCGCCACCAAAGTGGTTTTCCCTCTAGCCTTCTTAATTTCACTTTTAAATTCGTCTAAAAACTGTTCGCGCGTTTTAATATCGCAATCGTCGTTAATAGTAGGTTGCTTATTCCAATTGGTAATGTACCATTGCGAGTCTACAAGAATTAACACCAAATCGTCGCTAATATTAATGCGTTCAATTCCACAACCATCTTCAGGTTGAAACGTGTTTTTCCCTAAAGCATCTTCTACTAATTTCTCCTGACGTTTAAGTCCTTTTAAACCGCTATACCAGTCGTGATTTCCAGGAATAACATATACAGATCCGGGGAATTTTTTTGCAACCTCTAACTGCAAGTCCATTGCCAGTTTAGCATCGTCGTGCCCTTTTTCATCTTCGGCAGGAAACCCTTTTGGATAGATATTATCGCCTAAAAAAAACAATAAATCTTCTTTGTCTGCCATAGCAAACTGTTTCTCCATTTCTAAAAGTGCTTTAGGAGCCTTTCCATTCTGTGGTTTACCGGCATCACCTACCAGAAACACATTTAAAGTTTCCGCATTGATATCCTGTAATGGTTCTAAGCTATCGGATACGAAATTGGACTCTAATGTCGCACATCCGGTAAGACTTATAAAAAGTAAAAAGAGTAGAATTTTATTCATATACTAAATCGTTCTATTTATAATGTTGCTTCGATGTCTTCTATAGAAAACACCGTATCATTGAACATAAGGTTTGGATTAATATCTGCACGAATGGCCTTAATTCCACTAGCACCTTGAAGTTCTTCAACCTCGACAATTTCAATATGATCGTCTATGTAGTTCTTAGATTGTAAAAACTCGAAATAACTTAAATATTCACGTTCTATTACATTGGTAGAAAATACCACACACAACTTATGTGGTTGCGTAATACGCTCGTTAGTCCCTTTTATTACAGCTTTATCAATACGCTTTTTAATCATTTCGTAACGTACATTATATGCACCATCTACATCAAATTGTTTTTCGTCTATGCGATATCTAATCGTTAATGGTACATCGTAAACTAGAATAAGTGAAGCTACATCTAATTTTACTGGGAAATTTTCCTGACTGGTGTAGTATAAAGATTCCATTTTACACATGACCTGTAGTTGCCATAATCGTAAATTATATACTACCGATTCGTGATAATCCTGATGTTCTGCTATAGATTGCCCGACATACATATTATGCTCGATACCATCTGTTTTAAATTTCTCGAAATAATGTGGGAAAATTTCTTGTGCCTTAATTTGTTGCTTATCCAGAAAACTAGACAAGTTTTTATTTATAATATTAATGGTTTGGTCGTACTGTTTTCTAGCCACATAAAAGAGTTGCTTTTCTTCGACCGAGCGCTTCAAGAAATCATCAATACCATCGTTTTTAATGCCTGCTGTTTTTAAATGTTTAAACAACGGGTATATATCTTTTTCAAAGAACAAGTGAATTTCCTGCTCTGTATTGTTATTAAAGTAAGCTTCTAGTTCGTAAACTTTTTTATCTATTTGATAAATAAGCTGTTCGTAAAAGGGCATATTTTTTTCGACCAACAGGTCTTGTAATATCCCTTTGGTTTGTGTTAGTGCCATATTTAAATCTTCCTGAATGGCATTATTTCGTGCCACAGAAGACCCTACAATATCTATTTGTCCATAGAGCGGTAAGACATTTTCGAAAGTGATTTCTTTAAAACTAGGTGATTTTCCATTATTCCGATCTTGAATAAAATGATGTGCTTCTTCGACAAATCGCCATTCTACTGCAGAGTGAATAGATGTACACTGATTCTGGATTACGGCACTAATTTCATTTTCATACTCGGCAATAGATCGTTTAGAATGACTTAAAATAAAAGGCATAATCGTATCCAACTTCACTTTATTAATGTCGTTTAATTGGTTGATTTTATAAGCAGCCATTTCTATTATAAACTGAAGTTTTCCTCCAAAAACAATCGGTAACAGAATGGCACTTTTAAAACCATTTTCTAATAACATTTCGCTTAACACATCGCCTTGAGAGTGCTTAGCATAGTTAGGCACATTAGACAATACAACAGGAAGATGCTTCTCGAACAACTGATTATATACGTATTTACAAGCATACGATTGGCAAGAAATAGAATCTCCTTTTCGTAATGTAAGCGCTCCCATATCTTCGCCAAAAGGACGAATTAACGCGTCTCCATCTACAATGTAATTTCCAACTTCCAGATCGTCTATATTAAAAATCTTTCGGACATCTTCTAGAATTTTATTCGAATTATTGGCACTGGCTTGAATTAAATGTGTTTTAAATTCATCTATTTTACCATCTAAAGTGGTATCAATCATGCTTAAAAGTCCGAAGCCTTCAATAGTCCACGAATTATCTGGAAAATAACGTCTCCACACCCGTTCGTCTTGCGCATGCTCTAGTAATTCATCTAGAATCTCTGGAGTAATTTCTACAGCATTTCCATTGGGATAGATGTTTATAAAATCGGCATTAAAAGTAATTCTATACGTTCTCGTCTGACCAGAGATATCATCTAACCTGATTTGCTTTGGTCTATCGAAATCGACATTAAATCCGTAATACTGATTTAAAATAATCGCATAAGGATTTAAATCTATAGAATCTTCGTTGTCTTTATAAAGCTTACGCAAAACAGAATTGACGTCGGAAGTGGTTTCTTTTATAATGTTTTTAAGACGATTAGACAGATAAAAATACTGATTAGAGTACGGAAATAAAGCGGCTTTAATTTCGTTATCCTGCAAAGCTGAAGGGAACAAAAAGGACATAATTTGTTCGACTTCTTTTTTATAAGAATTAAATACATCTACAGAACGAATTCCTGAAACCAATTCTGGATTACGGTCTAAAATAGACATAAGGTGTTTTGCTTGGAGCTGATCCACTGGATTCTCCGAGGTTAATAGCTCTTCAAATTTTAATTTTAAAAATTTAAAAGATATTATAGGTTGAAATGGTCCTGTAATTAACTGATCCATGTTTGTTTTTTATGTAACGTTTGCAAGAAAATGATAGCTTAAAATAAAAGATAAAGCCGAGACAACTATACCTATCATAAATACCGTATATGTTAATCTTAACAACCTATATTTCCGTTCTAACACCAAACCTAAAAAATATAGATCTTTGGTTAGGGAATTGTATAAGGTGTCTTCGTTTTGCATTAAATAGTCGATACCCCACTCGAAATCTTTCAAATTCATTTTATAAAAGTTACCGAAGAATAAAATGTTAGTCGAATTGCTTTTAATCATCTCTCTAGTCACAGTAACATTAGACACATTAGGCCGTGTAGACAACACAGAAAGCACGATAGATGATACGCTAAAAATAAGAAGGACCAAGGTTGGGTATACTAAAAATCCGTTAGAAGCATTGTCCAACTTAGGCACCAATCCCGATAAAGCTACCGAAATTATTATGGCATTTACAGACAATAGAATATTAGCCTTGGTATCTGCAATAGCACTTAATTCTATATGACTTTTCATTGTAACTCGAAACATAGTTTCTACGCCTCTTCCTGTTTTTTTATTCTTGGATTTTTTAGATTTTTTGGTTTTAATTTTTTTAATTTTTTGCTGAAGATTATAAAAATTCATCTCTTTTTTTGGTTGCAGTTTAACCTGACCAAAATTGGTATAAAACTTATGATTAGAAATAAATTCTTTATTCTGAATAAGCCAGTCTAATTCGGAAATAGGTTGTTCGTTTTTATATTTAAGTTCTTGACGTAAACGCTCCGTACTCTCGAAAAAATTATCGGAAGCCACATGCGCACAATCGGCATCTTTCATGATTTTTTCAAGAAGCGTTTTAGGAACAACATCTGCTTTAGTAACCAAAATTAATCGTTCAATCTTAGCTATTTCTTCTTTAGACCATCCAGCATGCTCTAAAAATTGGCTCGCTATTTTTACACTTTCCTCTTCGTGCCCTACATCTGTATTTACATATCCCGTGTCATGAAACCACGCCGCCAATTGCAGTACTGTAATCTCTTCTTCTGTACAACCTTCTTTTTTAGCAAATTGCGTAACAGCGTCTAGAACACTTTTAGTATGATCTATATTATGGTAGAAATTTTTAGGCGAAAGTTGACTTTCTAATAAGTGACTAACAAAAGTTTCCGTTTCTTGTAGCAGTGTATTCATCATAATTTAAAGATAATAATTCTTAATCCAACTCCTGTTAATTATCAGTGTGAATCGTATTTACATTTAAGCCTATTGTACTACTAAGTGGCCTTTTTAGCCTGTTCCTTTCAGTAAAATTAGAAAATCTATCAACAAAAAAAGAGCTTAATTAACTAAATACTATTGCATTTAGCCATTAAGCTCCTTTACTAACACTTAAATTTTTAATTACAAACGACTTAACAGTTCGGCTTTTTTAGCCTCAAACTCATTTTCTGTTAAGATGCCTTTACTTTTAAGACCCGCAAGTTTTTCTATTTTACCAAAAATATCTTCTTCCAATCCTTGTTGTGTATTTGTTACCTCTTGACTAGGCTCTACCGCCATTGGTTCTTGCACAAATTGGGGTTGCGATTGAATCGGATTATTGTTATTGTTATTATTATGTACCTCTTGAGGCTTATTCTGGGCATGTCCGTTACCCGAAACAATTGGCAAAGAATCTAAATTAACCGTACCATACTGACTCGTAAAAGTAACTGAATAATTACCGCCTTGTTGCTGTCCCACACCACCAATATTATGATCTAAGGTATCGAAAACGGTTACAGTTCCGTTCTGCTGAATCGCTAAACGATGAATGTTAGAAAAAATAGCATAACTCATACCATTCTGGCTTCCTGTAGAATTTGGCGAACCTAAATCTCCCCACCAATTACCAGAATTGGATTGAAAACCATTCTGGTTCTGCATTTTAGGTAATGGCTTATATTGAATAGCACCTTGATTAATTAAATTTGACAAGTCCATACAAATTCCGTCTACTAAGGCTTTAAGATTGTTATTAAACATATCGCCTACCATCGTCATTCCTCCTTGCATCCACTGACCTCCACCACCTAATTCGGGGATGTTAAACTGCGCCATTGTTCCATTACTTAACATTAATGCGTGCGTTAAATCGGTAACTGCATTACTGCTAATTCCATAACGATTTGCAACGTTAACCATATTCTGAAAACTAGCATCTGTGAATATTGCGTTCATAATTGTATCTCTTTCTTTTAGTTAAATATATTTATCTAACAAATTTTCGGCAAAGATAATACTAAGTCTTGTCAATAGTCTGTTTTTAAGTAGAAGTTTTCATAAATCAGACAAAAAAACAACACTTAACCCCTTGATTAAATAATATTTATATAAATTTTACATGACGTTAACACATTCTACACCTTGTTTATTTACAAGGACCTTATATTTGATTTGAATATGTCACAATTATGTTTTTCCGTTTTTATGCGCTGTAGCGTTAAAATCTCCAAGTTTAACGATGTGAGCATTTCAATACTCTTGTAATATTTTTATATTTGAATGTATTACATCTGTTTTCTAAATTTATTAAAACAACAACATTACATCTAACACTTACTTAAAATGAAAATAGCTTTCTTTTCTGATATACATGCTAATTTACCTGCTTTAGAATCCTTTTTTAAAGATGTCGATTCAGAACAGGTAGATGCCATTTATTGTCTAGGCGATTTAGTTGGTTACAATGTTTGGCCTAACGAAGTCGTAAATGCGATTAGAAAACGATGTATTCCTACCATTATGGGAAATCACGACGAAGCGCTTCTAAAGCCTATAAATAAAGAAGACCTCACCTCGAACAAGGGATTAACAAGAACTATGATTTCTAAAGAAAATAGAGCTTATCTTATTAATCTTCCTAGACATTTAAAGGTCTCTTTTGTAATAAAGAACATGCCGTTTAATATATTAATGACACATGGTAGCATGAAAGCCATTAACGATTATATGGTGATAGATTATCCGGAGCAAGACGTGTTAAAAATGATGCAAATAGAACACGCAGATGTTTTGTTATGTGGCCATACTCATAAACCTTTTCATCGTGTAATTCAGGACGAGAACCGATTTAAACATGTGGTAAATATTGGATCTGTAGGAAAACCAAAAGATGGTGATCCTAGAATTTGTTATGCTATTCTAGAACTCGACCAGGACACAGCTCCTTCTAATCCCGATGCTATTAAGGTCACATTTAAAAGAGCCCCATATGATATTGAAAAAGCGGCAACAGCAATCGAAGCTAGCGCTTTTGATTACAAATTTGCTGAAGCTCTACGGCAAGCGAAGTAATTTTTAAAATGAACTATAAATACAACAAAGAAAATGCAGAATAAAACCTCTTATTTAATTATTAGATTAGCCATTGGAATAAGTATGTTTGGTCACGGATTAGTGCGTTTACCCAAATTAGAAACGTTTAGTCAAGGTATGCTTAAAAGTTTCGAAAACTCTATGCTTCCAGAAATAATCACACTACCTTTTAGCTATGTGTTACCTATTTTAGAATTTACTTTTGGATTGTTTATAACCATTGGTCTATTTACAAAACAATCGGCAATTGTATTATCAGGAGTTCTAGTTTCACTTATTTTTGGATCGACTCTTATTGAAAGTTGGGGCGCTATAACTGCACAATTAATTCATGTCGCATTCTTTGCCTATCTCATACATAACATACATGATAACTCCTTTGCAGCAGACCGTCTAATCCGAGAAAACAAAGACACCAACTAAAGCGGTATTATTAAGTTATATCTATCAGATTACGTTTTAAAAGTTGAATTTTTGAATGATCTCAATTTGAATCATAAAAAATTCAACTTTTCTTTTTGTCCGTATTTAATGCCTTCACTATCCGTTTTATAGCAATCAGACCAAGTATGCCGCCTAGAGCAGACACAATACAATTAAGCACGAAAAATGTGGGATGAAACATGCCATGTTCCATAATAGACCAAGGATCGAAACCTAATCTACCAAAAGTTTTAATTAGAAAAATACTCCCAAAAACACCAATTAAGGTATTTCCTGTAAATCCAAATGAATAGCTACGTTTTAAAGCTCCGAATACATTTGCAGCGATTATGCCTATAAAAATACTAATTAATGATATTAACGTACCTGTCATGTTATGCTCATTTACAGTTAATGCTCTCCATACCCAACATCGTCCATTTTCCCACTAAACACTTTATATTGTATGTACATGTACACGGCCACTAAAACGGCAGCAAGAGCAAACCAATACACTCCAACATTTAAACCATACTCATCTGCAGCAACACTATACAAGGTTAAATCTGGGTTTACTGTATTTGTTGAAGGCAATACTTTCGGAAAAATAGAGGCTACGGTAGATGTTAATCCGCCGAACAAAAACAGCGAAGAACACAAAAACCCTGCGCCATGTTTTTTATACGTTTTTACTTTAAATAATCCGAAAAGCCCCGTTAACATTATAATCGGGAAGATCCATAATAGCGGTTTATCTATAAAATTATGAAACGGATTAGGTTCGATAACATGCCAAATCGCAATAGAGACAATAACGAGTCCCACAAGTACAAAGTTTAGAATAAACACTACCTGCTTTAGCTTTTCATTTAAATCGGAATTGGTTTTAAAAATTATCCAGTTGGCCCCATGGATTGCTAGCGTCACGACACTAATAATACCTAATAATAATGTGAACCAATCGATGACTCCTAATTCTACTGCATGCGGACTAAACGATGGATTCCACAGCGGCAAAAAGAAATAATGCGCTTCGTGAGTAGATACGCCATCTACAACATGACCTAAATTTACACCTCTAACCACGTTCCCCAAAGCCACGCCAAAGAAGAGTGCTAATAATAAACTCGAAATCCCAAAAGCTTTATCCCAGATAGCTTCCCACATGGTGTTTTTAACTTGTCCTCTTAATTCTAATCCTATCGCTCTAAAAATTAAAAGCCATAAAATCATCATTAAGGGCAAATAAAACCCGCTAAATGCCGAAGCATATAATGTAGGAAATGCAAAAAACAATACACCTCCCGAGGCAATTAACCATACTTCGTTAGCATCCCAAAACGGACCGATAGCATTAGTAATAGCTTTTTTATCTTTTTCTGTTTTAGCAAAAAACAAATGAATTATACCTGCTCCAAAATCGTAACCATCTAAAATTACATAGCCCGCTAACATTGTCATTAATACGATATACCAAAATAATTCCATAATTAGTGTTGATTTAGTTGTGGTCCTTTATTAATAATTTTCCCTGCTAACATTAAAAACAGTAGTCCTAGAAGAAGGTATAAACCTATAAAACCAAGTAATGTAAATAAGGTATTTCCAGAAGATACGGTAGGCGATGCACCATCTGCAGTTTTTAGTAAATTATACACCAACCACGGCTGTCTTCCTAATTCTGCAGTATACCAACCTGTAGTGTTAGCGATATATGGAAACGGCAACATAAACATGATGGCCCATAAAATCCACTTGGTATGGTATAATTTTTTTCTGAATAATTGTACCGCTGCCAGCAACATTAATCCAATAAAAATGGTTCCTAATCCCACCATAATATGATAGGCATAATACAGGCCTGGAATATTTGTAGGATAAACTGACGGATCGAAATGATCTAGTCCTTTTATTTCGGCATTCCAATCTTGATAGGTTAAGAAGCTTAATACATTTGGAACAGCTATTTTATTATCTAATTTTTTCTCTAGCATGTTTGGCTGTCCAATCAGTACAATTTCAGATCCGCCTTCTTCGCTTTTAAAAATCCCTTCCATAGCCGCAAAAGTTACGGGTTGGTGTTCGGCTACATTTTTAGCTATCAAATCGCCTGTTGGAAATGCCACTAAAAGACTTGAAATTAGACCAAAAATCACACCCGTTTTTACAAATAATTTTCCGAATTCATGATGCTTATTATTTAAAAGATAAAATGCTCCAATTCCGGCAACTACAAAAGAAGATGTTACCATAGAACCCGCCTGATTATGCAAATAAGAAGGCAACAACCAAGGGTTAGAAAATAATGCTCCGAAATTAGTTAAGACAAATTTTCCGTTTTCTAAAATCTCGTATCCTACTGGATATTGCATCCAAGAATGGGTAGCAATAATTAAATAGCCACTAGCCCAGGAACCTAAAAACACCAGAAAACCAGTAAGGAAATGGAGTTTATGACCAAGACGTTTTTCTCCAAACAAAAATAGTCCCAAAAAGGACGATTCTAAAAAGAAGGAAAACATCCCTTCCATAGCTAAAGTCTGACCAATTATACCACCGGTAAGTTCTGAAAATTTCGCCCAATTAGTTCCAAATTGAAATTCCATCGGGATTCCTGTAACTACTCCCATGGCAAAATTTAAAGCGAAAATCTTCATCCAAAATTTTGAAGCATCATTATAAGTCTCAATTTTAGTGCGAAGAAATTTCCACTTAAAATAAACAATCAATAAAGACAACCCCATAGTGAGTTGTGGAAACAAATAATGAAAAGTAATAGTAAACGCAAATTGCATCCTATCGTAAAAGAGCATGTCTTCCATATAACGTCATTTAGACCTTAAAAATACGAAGCTAATTCTTAACGTTGAGTAACATTAATTACAAAATATAAATATTATAGAATTCTTTAAATTTTAACGTTTTAGACCTTCAATTGGCAGTACAATTTAACTTCCTTTTAAAATTATTATAGCCTCTAAATACAAGGCATAATAACAAAAAAAGCTGTCGCAGTTGTCCATAGTAAACAGATGGATTTACAGCGACAGCTTTTAGCAGTATAGTCTTTACCTTTTCTTGTTAAGAAACAATTAAAGTGCAATTTTTAATAATTTAAAAACCGACTAAGTTATGAGATTAAAGCATGGATTTTATGTCGTTTGCCCAAGACGGATAAGTAAAAATCATGTTTTTTACGGCTTCGGTAGTCAGTTTTAAATTTATGGCCATGGCAAATAAATTAATGGTTTCGGCCGCATACGGACCTAACATATGAGCGCCTACAATTTCGTTTGTACGCTCGTTAATTAATATTTTATAACCGTAAGCTTTTTCGTTACTACGCTTAACATTAAACCAATCGGAGACAAATTCATGTTTTACAATAACATTATTATATCGTTTTTTAGCTTCATCTTCAGACAGTCCTACGGAAGCTAAATTTGGCAACGTAAATACTGTAGACGGCACATTCGGGACGTTAATTTCTGTTTTATTACCATGAATAATATTTTCTGCAACTATTTTTGCTTCTATGCCAGAAAGTGGTGTTAATGGCACACTATGGTCGGAAACATCGCCACAAGCATACACCTTATCATTGGTGAGGTTTTGTAAATACTTATTAACCTCAACGCCTTTTTTAGAATACGTAACTCCCCCTTTATCCAAAGACAATTCTGCTATGGCAGGAACTCTTCCAGCAGTATTAAACACCATGCGTGCTTTTATCGATTCGTTTTTTCCTTTATGTTTATAATGTACACGGCAATTTTTATTAAGCTTTTCTATACTTGAAATATCAGCATTAAAAATAAATCGTATGCCTAATTTTTCGGAAACAGATATAAGTTCGGATACCAGATCTGAATCGAATGCATTTAATGCGCTCGGACCTTGCTCTATAAGCGTTACCTGACAACCGTAGCGTGTAGCCATGTGAGCAAACTCTAAACCTACATATCCAGCACCGATAAAGATCATGTGCTTCGGAAGTTTAGATAATTTAAGAAAATCGTCACTTGTTTTAAGCAATTGAGCACCTTCCATAGTTAATATTCGAGGAATTTGTCCTGTTGCAATAACTATGTTTTTCGCGGTTATGGTCTTCCCTTCTACAGAAAGCGTATGCTTATCTAAGAACTTAGGCGACTGATGATACAAAACCACACCTAATTCCTTTAATTGATTTTCGGTACCAGCTGGTATTTTGTCTGTAAATGTCTTTTTAAATTTCTGATTTGCCTCCCAATTTAATTCAGGTAAGGACGCGATTCCTTTTTGGCTTAAGTTATCGGCAAGGTCGAAGACCTCTGTAGGTCCTAATATAATTTTTTTAGGATCGCAACCCCTATTTGCACAAGTCCCACCAAATTCACGATTATCTGCGATAGCAACGCTTAAACCCGCGCTCGCGCAAGTTCTAGCGACATAGCGACCTGCAACTCCGCTACCAATTACAAAAACATCATATTCTTTATATTCCATTATTTAAAATTAGAGGTTAAGGGTGCAATACATTAACTGGTATGCTTAAAAAATTGACCGGATTCATTACTACAATTCCTACTTAAAAATCTAACCGCAAACGGACGTATTAGAGCTAAATCCAAATTTTAATTCAATTTAAAACTTTAACACCAAACACAAAGTTAAATACCTGATTTTCATACGATATATGAATTTTTATAATTAAATTTATGAGTAAATAATTCACAAATTCATGTAAAACTAAATATTATGAGAGATTTTAATCCCAAACACCCCGCCTCCTTTAGCTCTTCTTCGTTAAAATCTTCTCTGCAATCTCCTTTTAAAGATGGCACCAAAGTGAATGAAATATATGACAAGCTTAAAAAAGGAAAATTGGATTTGCTAATACCTAAACGTTTAGGAGAAGCTATAAATTCTAGTCACACAAAATATCTACTTCCTGCTCAAAAACACATTACCCTTTCTTTGGAGCATTGTAGACCTATTATTGAAAAACAAAAAAAAGAATTGAGCCCTAGAGAGAATACAGATTCTAGGCCCGACATTTTAACCATGCATAAAATAAAGGTGCCTGCAGGTTATACGCCTAAAAAAGTAATTTTAAAATACCATATATATACAGATGCCGAGGAATCTGCCCGAATTAATTTTAAAGTGGGTAAACTTTCTAAACATATAAAGCCTTTGGCAGATGCTATTAAAACAAAACTAAATGATACAAATCACATCCTTTTTGAAGGTAATTTAGAGTTTAATTTAGAAGATGATACACAAGACGCGAAACTTTCGTCTACATTTTTAAACGAAGATAACGAGATTCCTTTTTCTTTATATGTACATGAATCTACACATCACACCTTTCATGTTGCAATAGAATGTGATCTCGAGAAAACAACACTTAAAAGCTGGCCAGTAAATACGTATCGCAAGCTTAAAGATGATTATAAAATACAACGGGATGAGTACGAAAAAAAATTCCGTGAGCAACAGCAACAAAATGAGCACTCTTTATTAGACTGGCTTTAAAACAGTAAATAGTTTCTACGAATAGAAACAGCAGAAAACATATTTAGTCCCTATCTATAAAATACAAATAGGACCAATTGGTATGGCTAGAGTTCGATATTGAATCTGCAAAACAAACAGCAAAAAAGTCTGTGCGACCAGGTTATCTGCAAGCAGTAGACAAGAGACACTGGACTTACTAAATATATGCGCTTAACATCATACTTAGCATGAATAAAGAATTTGCACTTCCCAGAATCTGTTTTAAAAGATAATTTCCGACTTCAAAATAGTAGTTATTAAGAAATCGGAAACTGTTTTTTTTTTGCTTTAAAATGTATTAGGCAAAAGCACTATATCCTGTTATAGCTCTTCCAACTATTAATGTATTTATTTCCTTGGTGCCTTCGTAAGAATATATGGCTTCGGCATCTGCAACAAAACGAGCCACGTCGTATTCTAGCAATATACCATTGCCACCCATAACTTCACGAGCGCGACTTACCACATCTCTGGTTCGCATAGAACAAAATACTTTTGCTAGAGACGCTTGTTCGTCGGTTAATAAGCCTTGGTCTTGCAATTCTGATAAGCGATATACCATAGCTTTCATTGCTGTTAAGTTTGCTAACATTTCTACTAAATGATTTTGAATCAGCTGAAATTTCGCAATAGGCTTTCCAAATTGCTCACGTTTTTTAGTATACTTTAACGCACTCTCGTAAGCACCTCGACCACAACCTAAAGCCTGCCAAGCCACTCCTGCCCGCGTCATACGTAAAACTTTAGCTGTATCTCTAAACGAATTGGCTTTTTGTAATCTATCCGACTCTGGGATTTTACAATCTGTAATTGTAATTAAGGCATTTTGAACCGTTCTTAATGCCATTTTATCTTCAATTTTTTCGGCTTTATACCCCGGATTTCCTTTTCTTACTAAAAAACCTTTAACTTGGTTACTATCAATATCTCTTGCCCAAATTATAATAACATCGGCAAACGTTGCATTCCCAATCCATTTTTTTTGTCCGTTTAAGATCCACTCATCTCCAACCTTTTTACAAGTGGTTTCCATACCTCCAGCGACACCACTTCCTACATTAGGTTCTGTTAGGCCGAAAGCCCCAATTGCTTTCATTTCTTGCATTTTTGGTAACCATTCTTCTTTTTGCGCATCACTTCCGCACAGATAAATAGATCCCATGGCCAAACCACTATGAACTCCGAAGAATGTAGAAATAGACACATCTACACGAGCAATTTCTTCTGCAATAACGCCTTCCATAACGAAAGATAAATTAGGACAACCATACCCTTCGTAAGCCACACCGCTAATATTAAGTTTGGCTAATTTTGGTATAATTTCCATCGGAAACTCTGCGCGTTTCCAATACTCGTTTGCAATTGGCTCTACTTCCGTTTCCATAAAGTTCCGAACTTTCATCTGGATGGCTCGTTCTTCAAAAGTGAGTTTTAAATCATATTCATAAAAATCACCATCGATAGGCGGTAATTTATGTTGCCCTTTTTTAGCTTTTTCTGTAAGCAGTTTAGTCAACCCTTTTAACTGATCGTCATTTAATTCGCCTACAGATTTCATGATTTTTGGTAAATCTATCTTTTCTGAAATCTGACTCAGTTCTTTAAAGTCGACTTGCTTCATTAAATGCGTAATGTGTTTTATTTTTTTAAACCACTCCATACTATTTCTTTTTAATTAGTTTGTTTGTATGTGCTCTGGTAAGCAACCTTATACAAACTATTAAATTACTAAAAAGAGATTACACTTACTAGAACTTTAATTTTATATTAAGACGTGTTTAAAAGCAGAAGCTCGATCTACTAAAACTATTAATCTCCTCTAGGGTCGGGAATAACAGACAATTTCCTACTCCAAATAATATCTATACTACAAAAATCGAAATCGGATGTCACTTTGCCATAACACGCATATACACCTATTCCGTGAACCGGATATTGATTAACAACTTTGGTAAAATGTACCGTATCGAAATAATGTCCATCCTGATCTGTAAACGTACAAAACCGAATACGCTTCCCTTGCGAGGTGTTATGAAATCGCGTATTCACCAAAACGCCATACAATAAGACAGTCTGGTTAACATGCTTATTCATGTCTTTTGCTTTAATATGAGGTTGTAAGCTTTCATTTATTAATTTAAAATAAGGACATAATGGAAAGCCTAACAATTCCATTTGGTCGTAAGCATCTTCTACAAACGAGGTATTTAAACTCGGCAAATTAAAACGTTTTTGAGCCGGTTTAAACAATTTAGATTGTATCGATTTTGATTTGTTCGCTTGACACTTAAAAATAGCTTGCCACAACAATTCCGTTTTAGGTTGTCCTGTAAACCGAAAAGCATCTATTCGAATTAAAATAGTTAGTTGCTCTATACTAATGATAACACGATCGATAAAATCGTCTAAAGATTGAAATTCGCCATTAAACTGACGCTCTGTAAGCAGGCGTTTTATAACAAGATGCTCTAAACTTCTAAGATACCCGAATCCTAAATAAATGGTAGTCCCATTAATAACATTAGGATGATCGCTTTTATTAATACACGGAGGTTGCACATTTGCCCCACACATTTTAGCCTCGTGTATATAATGTTCTGCACTGTAAAATCCGCCACCATTATTTAATACCGCCACCATAAACTCTAACGGGTAATAGCATTTTAAATACAAACTCTGATAACTCTCGACGGCATACGATGCAGAGTGTCCTTTTGCAAACGCATAACCCGCAAAACTTTTAATCTGATTCCAAACCTCTAACGTTAAAGCATCCGGATAACCGCGTGCTTTACAATTGGCAATAAATTTTTCTTCTACAGCCACAAATTCTGTTCGCGAACGAAACTTCCCACTCATTCCACGACGCAAGACATCGGCTTCCCCTAAAGTTAAACCTGCAAACTGATTAGCAACCTTAAGTACATCTTCCTGATAGACCATTATCCCATACGTTTCGGGCATAATCTCTAATAGCTTCGCATTCCCTTCTCGCCTTGTTTCTGGTTTTCGTTGGCGTCTTATAAACTCCGTTTTCATACCCGACCCAGACACACCGGGTCTAATTATAGAACTCGCGGCTACAAGTCCGATATAATCTTGCGTTTGTAATTTCTGCATCAAGCCACGCATGGCAGGAGACTCGACATAATACGCCCCTATTGCTTTCCCGCTTTTAAGAAGTGCATTAATTTTCGGGTCTCTTTTAAAATGTTCTACCTGAGTGATATCTATGGGTGGCGTTTCGGGTCTGTTATATGCAATAATCTCGATGGCTTCCTTAATTTTTGCCAAACCCCGTTGCCCTAAAATATCGAATTTAAAAATGCCTGTATCTTCAGCAATAATCATATCGAATTGTACCGTTGGAAATCCTTTTGGCGGTAAATCGGTTGCCGAATAATAATGAATAGGCTGTTCTAAAATTAGAATACCGCAAGAATGCACACTTAAATGATTAGGAAACCCTTCTATAAGCGCACCGTATTTTAGTACCAAAGCAGCCATTTCGTCGCTCTCCAACGCATGACTTTTTTCTCCTGCCAGTTTATCTATTTCTTCTTTTGGTAAGCCAAATACTTTTCCTAATTCTCGCACTACAGCACGATATTTAAACGTATTATAGGTTGCTAATAAGGCGACATTTTTAAATCGTTTAAAAATATATTGCGTGATATCTTCTCGGTCTTTCCACGAAAAATCGATGTCGAAATCTGGTGGCGATGCCCTAAAAGGGTTAATAAAACGTTCGAAATATAAATCTAGATCGATGGGATCTACATCGGTAATTCCAATAATATAAGCCACAATACTATTCGCTCCACTTCCCCGACCGACGTGAATATAGCCCTGACTTTTTGAATAGGTTATAATGTCGTAATTAATTAAAAAGTACGATACAAAGTCTAGCTCTCGGATGGTTTTTAATTCTATTCGAAGGCGTTCTTTCACTTTTTCGGAAATATGACTATAGCGTTTTGAAATATGATCTTTACAAAGTTGCTCTAAATACTGATAGTCCGCATCTTTAGACGCTAAGTACGTTTGCTGATTTTGAGATATACGATGTGCTCCAAAATTGAATTGAATCTCACATTGCGCTAATAATTTCTTGGTGTTTTCAATGATAAAAGGGAATTGTTGAAAAGCATCCTCGAGCACCTTTACCGAAAGCATTTTATCCTGTTCTCTACATTCTTCCGTTTTCTGAAGTTTACTGAGTAGCGTATTATTATCAATCGCTCGCAACAATCTATGCGCATTAAAATCACGTTTATTGCGCACCGTTACTTGTTGCTGAATGACTAATTTATCTTTGAAATCTATATATTTTGAAAATGGTAATTTCCGAAGTTCTTCAACAGAAACGCCAATAAATTCATTGGTTTTAAATGTTGTTTTATTTTGTTCTAAGACCGCTTCAAACGGATAAATAATAAATGCGTTTTTAAATGCTAAAGCTTCATTTGGTATGGCTTTCTTGGAGTGACTATAATCCGACAAATAACTATTCAGTTCTAAAAAACCCGCATTATTCTTAGCAATTCCAACAAATTGTTGATGCGCTCCATTTCTAAAATCAATCCCAACAATGGGTTTAATATTAAATGCTGAAGCCTTTCTAATAAAATTAAGACAAGCAGAGGTGTTATTTATATCGGTTAATGCCAAATACTCCACACCATGCTCTTTTGCTAAAGCAAGCAATTCTACTTCGGAAAACGTTCCGAATCTTAATGAATAATAGGTATGACAATTTAAATACATTACTGTTTTCTATGTGCTAAAATTACAGGTGGCTCGCCGTTAAAAGGGTTATCGAATCGGCCTATGGTTTTGGCTCCCATAGACGATGCTTTCTGCACACTAAGTTCTCCAAAACGATTGCGAATCTTGTCCATCGCGTTATAAAGATTTAGCATCTGTTCGGTATCATCAAATAAATTAATCTGATAATTCCCTGTAACCAGATGACTCAGTTTAACACCAACCAACCGGATTAACAAGCGTCTTTGATATAAGGTTTCAAAAAGCTCTAAAACCTTAGGAATTATAACATGATCTGCACTAGAATATGGAATCTTAATTTGCTTAGAGTAAGTATTAAAATCTGAATATCGAATCTTCACACTTATGCACGCCGAGAGTTTATTTCCACGTCTTAACTGATAAGCCAAACTTTCGGCCATAGCAAAAATGGTGGTTCTTAACATTACCATATCTATGGTGTCTTTTGTAAACGTGCGTTCTATAGAAATGGATTTACGCTCGTGAAACGGAATGAGTGGCGGATTATCGATGCCCAAAGCACGTTTCCAAATGGTTCTACCATTAGCACCTAATACACTGGTTAGCATTTCGACAGGCATATTCTGAATGACGCTAATTTTATCGATGCCTAAATTGCGTAAGGTCTGATAGGTTTTATCGCCTACCGATGGAATTTTCCGAATAGACAAAGGTGCTAAAAACGATTTTTCGTAACCGTGATCAATTTGTAATTGATTGTTAGGCTTTGCTTCTCCTGTTGCGACTTTAGATACAATTTTATTAGCCGACAAACCGAACGAAATCGGTAATCCAGATTCTTTTATAATCTTAGCTCGTAATTCCGATGCATATTTATAGCACCCAAAAAAGGTATCCATACCTGTTAAATCGGCATAAAACTCGTCGATACTAGCTTTTTCAAAAATGGGTACCTGCTCCTTAATAATATCGGTAACCTGATGTGAATATTTAGAATAAATAGATGCATTGCCACGAATTACCACAGCTTCAGGACATAGGCGCCGTGCTACTTTCATAGACATGCCCGAATGTACACCAAACCGACGTGTCTCGTAACTACACGCTGCGACTACACCACGATCTCCCGTTCCACCAACAAGTAATGGACGTTTCTGTAAACGACTGTCTATTAATCGTTCGCAAGACACAAAAAAGGTATCTAAATCTAGATGTAGTATATTTTTATTCATACCACAAAATTAGTTACATTTGCAATCAAGTATTGCTTGTATTTGTAGCAATCTAAAATTTTAACGTCTAAACAATCACTAAAAACGCTATTGAACGTACTATGACTATGATTGCTAAAAATCTAAAACATCTTAGACATTTAAAAAAACTGACTCAAGAAATACTTGCCGAAGATTTGGGTGTTACAAGGTCTCGTATAAGCTCCTACGAGGAAGGTCGCTCTGCACCTACTTTAGACTTTTTAATTACAGTCTCAGATTATTTTAAAATTCCCATAGATACGCTTTTACGAAAAAACTTAACCCTAAAAGAAAGTGCATCGCTTATTAATTATGAAAATTAATATTGGTTGTTACTAGAACGTAACGATTTTAAACAGCAATTAAATTCTTAAAAACAAGAACACTTATTGCTGTTTTACAAAAAATTAGCTTCAATATTTCTTTTTACTTTAGAAATAAAAAATAACTAAACATCTGCTATTGCTTTAAAACTCCTTTTCATATTTTAGAACACGAAAGGTTCAAGTAAAAGCCAATGAGACATTTTATTTCTCTCTTTTTAATTATTATGTAGTCATGATTAAGGTTAATTAACATTCAACTTTAATTAGAAAAAAGACGCGGATTTAGAAAACACAAACATGTTTTTTTAAAGGGATTTTGAATTTCTCTATGTATTACATCTTGAATACTGCATCTAAGAATCAATAAAAAAAAGACGTTTTAATCGCACAATAGCATTTGAAAAAATGGTTTAAAAATATTGGTCCAGGACCATTAGTGGCCGCCGCTTTTATAGGCCCAGGAACAGTAACTGTTTGCACCTTATCTGGAGTAGCCTTTGGGTTTTCTTTACTTTGGGCTATGGTACTATCTATATTAGCGACTATAGTTTTACAAGAAATGTCGGCAAGATTGGGCATTATTTCTCAAAAAGGCTTGTCGGAAATTATTAGAACAGAAATTAAGCATCCTGTTTTAAAAGTTTTAGCCTTAATCTTAATACTTTCTGCCATTGTTATTGGAAACGCCGCTTACGAAGCTGGCAATATTAGTGGTGGTGTTTTAGGTTTAGAAGCCATTGTAGGCAAGTACAACTTAAATGTTTCGGGGTTCTCTTTAAATGTATTTAGTGTACTTATTGGAGCAATTGCTTTTTCGTTATTGTATACTGGAAATTATAAAATCCTAGAACGTGTATTGGTTGCATTAGTCACCTTAATGAGTTTAGCCTTTTTATTTACAGCCATTATTACCAAACCAAATCTTTCAGACATCTTTAAAGGCGTTTTTCTTCCGCAACTATCAAAGGAAAATTTACTAACCGTAATTGCTTTAATAGGAACTACGGTGGTACCTTATAATTTATTTTTACACGCTTCTTTAGTAAAAGAAAAATGGAAAACCCCAACCGATTTAAAATACGCTAGAAAAGACACCATTGTAGCCGTTGTTCTAGGCGGTATGGTTTCTATGTGTATCATGATTTCTGCCGCGTCTATACAAACTTCAGAAGTACATAACGCTGTTGATTTAGCAAAAGGACTAGAACCTTTGTTTGGAAGTTTTGCGAAATATTTTCTGGCTATAGGTTTATTTGCCGCAGGCATTACAAGTGCCATTACAGCTCCATTGGCTGCCGCATTTGTAATGAGCGGATGTTTGGGTTGGAAAGACGACATGCATACTTTTAAATTTAAAAGTGTCTGGGGAAGCATTATTATTTTAGGCGTTCTATTTTCTTCATTAGGAATAAAACCCATCGAAATCATCAAATTTGCACAAGTTACAAATGGTATCCTATTACCTGTTATCGCTGGTTTTTTAATCTGGATTATGAACAAATCATCGGTGTTAGGCATTCATAAGAACACTATCAGACAAAATATTTTTGGTGGCATTATTTTAATTATCAGTATCTTGTTATCAATAGCGACCTTAAACAAGGTCTTTCAACTAAACCTATTTTAATCATGCAAACTCACATAGACATTAACGCCGATGTAGGCGAAGGCATTGGCAACGAGTCTGAACTTATGCCTCTTATTTCGTCGTGCAACATTGCTTGTGGCGGACATGCAGGCGATGTTGAAACGATGAAATCTGTGTCGTTATTAGCAAAAAAACACGGTGTAAAAATAGGAGCACATCCCTCCTTTCCTGATAAAGAAAATTTTGGAAGGCACCCTATGGACATCTCTAGTATAGCCTTATATATTTCCCTCAAAAAACAAATAAAAGATTTAATCCATGTTTTAGATGCCGAGCACTTGCACCTCCACCACATTAAGCCACACGGTGCCTTGTACAATTTGGCTGCTGTAGATGAAAAAATTGCAAGTGTAATTATTGAAGTCCTAAAATGCTTAATGCTACGTGTAAAATTATACGTGCCTTACAATTCGGTTATTGCTAAACTTGCTGTTGAAAATCAAATTCCGATTATATATGAAGCTTTTGCCGACAGAAATTATAATACCGATTTAACTTTAGTTTCCAGAACAGAACCTCATGCGATGATTCATGATTCTAATACCTTGTTTGAGCATGTTTATAGTATGGTTTCGAATGAAAAAGTAAAAACTATAACAGGAGAATTAGTTACTATAAAAGCGGAAACATTTTGTATTCATGGGGACAACCCTGAAGCTTATTTGTTGATTTCTGAATTATCAAATCGGCTAGCATCTAAAAGCATTCAAATTCGTTAATAATGAATCTAGAACGCACGTACAAACCCTTCGGAGAACATGCTATTTTAATAGAATGGCCCAATCACATATCGAAACCTATTTTAGAAGACTTAACTCGATTTAAAAATAAAATAAAACGGTCTGAAGTAGAACACATTCGCGAAATACGTGCGGCATATCAGTCTATTTTAATCGTATATCACTCGGTTATATCTTTTGAAAAGGAAGTCGACTTATTAAAAAACATTTACAATTCTGAAGCGATATCATCTTACAAAGAATCGAAACTTTGGAAAATCCCCGTGTGTTATGATGATGCATTTGGTTTAGATTTAGAAACCATGTCGGCTTCTAAAAACATGTCGAAAGCAGATATTGTTAAGAGACATTCTGAAGTAATATATACCGTTTACTTTATTGGTTTCCTGCCTGGCTTTCTATATCTAGGTGGTTTAGACGACGCCTTAATAACGCCAAGAAAATCGACGCCAAGACCACGTATAGAAAAAGGATCTGTAGCTATTGGCGGAAACCAAACCGGCATTTACCCGAGTGATAGCCCCGGTGGCTGGAACATTATAGGACAAACACCTGTCAACTTTTTTAATCCGAATACTAAAACACCCTGCTTTGCACAATCCAATGATTCTATTCAATTTTATCCCGTGAGTTTAAAAGAGTTTGAGAACATTAAACTATTAGTTGATGCAGACAGTTACCAAATAGAAAGTGAGGATCGCCATGATTAAAGTTTTAAAACCAGGTTTATACGCTAGCATTCAAGATTTAGGTCGGTATGGTTTCCAGGATTATGGAATCCCCTATTCTGGAGCAATGGATGAATACGCTTTAAAAATAGCAAATACACTTCTAGGAAATCATGAAAACGATGCTGTTATTGAAATGACCATGATTGGAGCGTCGTTACAATTTCAATGCGATACCTTAATTTGTATTTCTGGCGCAGATATGCAACCTAAAATAAATAATAAAGCCGTTTCTGCATATAAAGCATTAGAGATAAAACAACACGATATCTTAAGCTTTGGTGCTGTAAAAAAAGGATTCCGAACTTACTTAGCAGTAAAAGGCGGTATTAAGAGCGATTTAGTAATGGATAGCCGCAGTATGTATCAAGGTGTAACAGAAAGCTATTGTTTGACAAAAAACGACGAATTACCCATTGAAGCATATACTTCTAGCACCTCTAATTTAAATGCCGTATTAAAAGTAGATTTAGACTATTTGAAGCAAACGAAGCTCGCTGTTTTTAAAGGTCCAGAATTTGATTTACTTTCAGAACTACAACAACAAAAATTAGTTTCCACAGCATTTACCATTTCAAATACAAATAACCGAATGGCTTATCAGTTAGAAGAACCTTTAGAAAACGAATTACAGGCTATAATTACTTCACCTGTTATACCAGGAACAGTGCAACTAACGCCTTCAGGGAAACTTATTATATTAATGAAAGATTGCCAAGTTACAGGAGGTTACCCGAGAGTTTTACAATTAAAACATTCTAGCATTGCTATACTGTCTCAAAAACATACAGGAGAACAGTTTAGTTTTAAATGTGTATAAATAGAGTTCATTTTTAACAAAATTTTTCAATACTTATAGTAATATTTGCTTATTTCGCGTAAAAATTTCGTGTTCGCACCCGAAAATAAATATCAAATTTTCTCTTTTGCGTTTAAAAATTCATGAGACCTCCATTAAAACTCCATTTTATTTGAAAAAATAATTCAAAAAAAATTCAAAACGCACGGGGTGTACAGACAAAAATACGACACAAAATAGTGTTTTTTATAATTCTTCAATTTTGTATTATATATTGAATATCTTCAAGAACACCTTAATATATGTGATACACCTAGAAACTTAAATATTCTCAAAAATATAAGACATAATTATAAATTATATTTTATTTCATAACAAAGCTCATAAAAATTAATATTATTTCTATATATCTACAAAAAAATTAAACATTAAACAATACAATTTAGATGCGCTATAGTTGATATTTTTCATAAATTAGTACTAATAAAATACACCCCTAAAATTTAAATTATGTTGTTAATACATGCTAGTACGGACTTAGCACAACAAATCCCCCTATGGCCATCAATCCCCTTCTTTATTATTTTATTGGCCATAGCCGTAGGACCTCTAATTGCAGAGGAGTGGTGGGAAAATAACCGAAACAAACTATTAGTTTCAGTCATTTTAAGTATTCCCACAATTTATTATTTGGTAAGCATGGGACTCACCGAACATCTTGAACATCAAATTTTAGGAGATTATGTCCCCTTTATAGTCTTATTAACAGCTTTATTTGTAATTACCGGAGGTATACATTTAAGCGGAGACATAAAAGCAAAGCCATGGGTAAATACATTATTTTTAGGCCTAGGTTACCTTTTAGCCTCATTTATGGGAACTACAGGAGCAGCTATGCTACTTATACGACCAGTAATTTCTATTAATCAGGAAAGAAAATTCACTATACATACTATTTTATTCTTTATCGCTGCTGTAGCCAATTGTGGTGGACTTTTAACACCACTTGGAGACCCACCATTACTTATGTTATACTTAAGAGGTGCAAGTTTTACATGGTTTTTTAACCTACTTCCAGAATGGGCTTTTACAGGGGCTTTACTATTAATTATTTATTATATAGTAGACTCTAAGTATTACAAAAAAGAGCCTAAAGAGAACTTGGCTGCCGATGCTAGAGAAATTGAACCTATACGACTTACAGGCGTTATGAATTTTATCTATTTATTAGGCGTAATTTTATCTGTTGCTTTTATTAACCATGATGTTATTCCTGATATGGCTCAAGCAGACGCTCCGTTTTGGCTTAAGCATTTGCGTGAAATCATTCTAGTAGCCTTAACTGCAATCGCTTACTTTACGACACCGCAAATAACACGTGAAAAAAACAAATTTTCATGGGGTCCTATTTTTGAGGTTGCCGTTGTATTCATAGGGATATTTATAACCATGACGCCAACCCTAATTTATTTAAAGCAAAATGCTCCAGGTATGGGACTTACAGAAGCATGGCAATTTTATTATTCTACAGGATTTCTTAGTGCATTCTTAGACAATACGCCTACAGCAGTAGCTTTTCATAGTGTAGCGTCTAGTATTCCTATTGCAGATAATGTAGCAGTTGTTGCTAACGTAGCAGAGCACATTCTAAAAGCCATTGCAACAAGTGCGGTGTTCTTTGGAGCTTTAACATACATTGGAAATGGTCCAAACTTCATGGTAAAATCTATTGCTGAAGATCACGGTATTAAAATGCCTAGTTTCTTTGGTTATATGTTTAAATTTTCATTGATTGTTTTATTACCTATATACATTTTAACACAGTTACTTTTTATATAAAACAACTGGATTTATTAAATAAATAGATTCACCACATTTAATCTTTAAAAGAAAAAATCCCCATAATATAATTATTACGGGGATTTTTAGTTTAAGCAAGTATCTACTGCTTCAATCTGTTTTTTCTAGCGTATATGAAGCGATAAATCTTACCAATTCACTATTACAATATTTACGCTATAATAAGAATCCAATGCATAAAATAACAGTTATAAATTCGCACAAAAAAATATCAGCAAGGTTATAGATAGGCCGTTACGAGATCCTATTAAAAAAGGAATTATACACCTTAATTAAGTGTATAACATTTTTCTTGGTCCGAGACTATTTAACAAAAAAAGCGACCTAAATTTAGGTCGCTTATGTATATAATAGCTCCAATTATTCTATTTACTAATAATGGTTAACTCGTCTACAATGTGTTTAGCATTAGAGTATTTATCGATTAGCCAAAGTACATATCTAATATCGACATTAATGGTACGTTGTAAATCTGAATCGAAAATAACATCTCCCGCCATAGCTTCAATATTTCCATCGAATGCTAATCCAATTAATTCTCCTTTTCCGTTAATAACTGGAGATCCTGAGTTTCCTCCTGTAATATCATTGTCGGTTAAAAAGTTTACTGGAAGTTGCCCGTATTCATTCGCATAACGTCCGTAATCCTTCTTTTCGTAGATATCCAACATGCTTTGCTCTAAATCGAATTCAGGGTCGTTAGGCTTATATTTATTAATCATACCCTTAAACGTCGTATAATTATTTTCGTTAGCATCGTTTCTAGAATCTGCAGGTAAAGCTCTCACTTTTCCATAACTTAAACGTAAGGTAGAATTGG
This sequence comes from Formosa sp. F44, assembly GCF_056238645.1. Next base: position 245,123 of record NZ_JBWDLJ010000005.1, on the reverse strand, counting down.
CATCTGGATATTGTATTTCACTTAAACCAGACTCGCGTAAACCTGCAACCAACAATCTATACGACGCTTGAAAGTCGTTTTCTACGGATACTAAATGCTCTGGATTTTCTCTATATTTTTCTAATAACTGACCAGATAAAATATACAACGGATCGTTATTTAATACGGTAACATCTGGATTTTTAAGAAAAGCTTCTACCTTTTCTTGAGACGTAAAGATACTCTTCTCAAAACTCGCATCGATATAGGCCGTAAAATCGTTATTGTTTTCTTTTCCTATTTCTGAAACAATTTCCGGAAGCGGATAATTAGATTTCGAAGCATACAACCCCAATTGCTTAGCATATACTTCTTTTTCTAAAGGCAAATAAAAATCTTTATAACCACCAGCGATAGACTCCTCTAATTTAGGCAGTAATTCGGCTTGCTTTGCCTCATTCTGACTTGCGTAATACTCTAACCCTTTTCCTAAACTATAAGGCAAACTCGATAATTTACTTGAACGCAACATACCGAATAAGTAATTCCCTTGTTTTGCTTTCTCATTCGTTAAGTCGTAGTAGTTATTTATATTTTCAATAACATCGCCATAAGTATCTCTATTTTTTTTCTTGTTGGCCCACTTTGCAAATTTCTTCTCGGTTTTGCGTTTGGTTTCAACAGTTTTATGAGCTGTTAAGGCATCAATCATGCCTTGTCTGTTTTTCCAGTAGTTAGCAATTCCTGCATATTTAGACGCATAAATTAGATTAACCTCTTCACTTTCATCCATGTATTTTTTATACACATCCATGCTTAGTTTAGAACTTTCTACCCAAGCAGGATACGCATATTTTACATTTTGCTCTACTCCTGAAGCTGGCATCCAACGGTTAGTACGACCAGGATATCCTAAAATCATGGCAAAATCGTTTTCTTTTACTCCACCGATATTTACAGGTAAATGATATTTAGCTTTTAAAGGCACATTGGCTTTCGAATATTCTGCAGGCTCGCCGTCTTCGTTGGCGTATACTCTAAATAACGAAAAATCTCCAGTGTGTCTTGGCCATTCCCAGTTATCTGTATCTCCACCAAATTTACCCACACTTTCCGGTGGTGTTCCTACTAAGCGCACATCGTTATAATCTTCGTAAACAAAATAATAATATTCGTTACCTTGGTAAAACGAACGTACAGAAACGGTGTATTTACCACCTTCATTATTTTCTGCTTCAATTTTAGCAATCTCTTTGTTTATAATAGCTTCACGTTCTTTTTCGCTCATTGTGTCGTTAACCAATGATAAGATACGTTTAGACACATCGTCCATTCTTACAAAAAAACGCACATATAAGCTTTCTGGCTTCATTTCAGCTTCCTGAGAATCTGCCCAAAATCCATTTTTTAAATGATTTTGTTCTGCTGTCGATAATTCGGCAATAGCACTATACCCACAATGGTGATTTGTTAAAACCAGTCCGCTATCAGAAATAATACTCGCTGTACAACCTCCGTTAAACTGCACAATGGCATCTTTTAAACTCTGGTTGTTAATACTATAAATCTCTTCGGGTGTTAACTGCAATCCCATTTTTTGCATATCGCGATAATTTAAACGCTCGATATGCATTAAAAACCACATCCCTTCATTTGCCATTGCAGAGGGCAAAGACAGGATAAAAGCAATAATTAAAAGTCCTACTTTCTTCATGTTTTGTTTATTTTGAATCAAGTTATAAAAATACAGAATTTTAAGGTATTGATTATTAAGGCGCTTCATTTTAAGCTTTTAATAATAAAACACAAGAAACCCTTCTATATCTTTAAAAAATTAATAAATTTTCTAAACTATAGAAGGGTTTTAAAATGAATTTTAAACTGTAGTTTTCTAATAAACACACCTTAGATATTACTAAGGTGTTCCGAGAAATTAAATGAGTTTATATATTAAAATTACGAAATCACATTTAAAGATTTTCCTACTTTAATAAAGGCTTCAATCGCTTTATCTAAATGGTGACGTTTATGTCCCGCAGATAATTGCACACGAATTCTTGCTTTTCCTTTTGGTACTACTGGGTAAAAGAATCCGATAACATAAATACCTTCCTCTAGAAGTTTTGCAGCGAATTCCTGTGCTAACGGAGCTTCTTCCAACATAACAGGAACTATAGGGTGATCTCCTGGCAGAATATTAAATCCTGCTTCGGTCATTTTCTTTCTAAAATATAAGGTATTTTCTTCTAACGCATCTCTTAGTGCTGTAGAAGTTGTTAGAATATCTAATACTTTTATTGACGCTCCAACAATTGATGGTGCTACAGTATTAGAAAACAAGTAAGGTCTTGATTTCTGACGTAAAATATCTACGATCTCTTTTCTCGCCGCTGTAAATCCTCCAGAAGCACCTCCTAAAGCCTTACCATAGGTTCCTGTAATAATATCTACACGATCCATAACATTATGATATTCGTGCGTACCACGCCCTGTTTTACCTAAAAAACCAGTAGAGTGACATTCGTCTATCATAACCAATGCATCATACTTATCGGCTAAATCACAAATTTTATCTAATTGAGCGATAGTACCATCCATCGAGAAAGAACCATCTGTTACAATTAACTTACGTCTAGAACCTTCTGCATCTTGTAATTGCTTTTCTAAATCTTGCATGTCGTTATGCGAATATCTAAAGCGTTTTGCTTTACATAAACGAATTCCATCAATAATAGAAGCATGATTTAAAGCATCTGAAATAATGGCATCTTCTGCAGTTAATAGAGGCTCGAAAATACCACCATTAGCATCGAAAGCTGCCGCGTATAATATACAGTCTTCCATTCCTAAGAAAGCCGCTGTTTTTTCTTCTAATATCTTATGAATATCTTGAGTTCCGCAAATAAAACGTACCGAAGACATTCCAAAACCATGAGAATCTATTGTTTTTTTACTAGCTTCTAAAACATCTGGATGCGAGGATAATCCTAAATAATTGTTTGCACAAAAATTAATAACATCATTCACTTCTGTTGTCGAAATTTCTGCACTTTGTGGTGTTGTTATTACACGCTCTCTTTTATATAAACCTTCTTCTTTTAAAGTTTGTATTTCTACTTGTAAGTCGTTTTTTATATTTGAATACATAATTTTTATTTTTTGTAGGTGTATTAATTAGGCTTGTATTAAACTATAATAAATCTTTAATTCTTTAATCATTGTTTTGGTTATGGCTTCCAAATCGTATTCTGGTTTCCATCCCCATTCTGTTCTTGCAGATGAATCGTCGATAGATTTTGGCCATTTATCTGCTATATGCTGTCTAAAGTCTGGTGTGTAATTTACTTTAAAATCTGGATATGTTTTTAAAATTTCTGCTGTAACTTCTGAAGGCGAAAAACTTACTCCTGCAATATTGTAAGACGTTCTTGTTTTTATAGCTTCTTTAGGCGCATCCATTAACTCTATGGTAGCACGAATAACATCTTCCATAAAAATCATAGGTAAGGTACTATCCGCCTTTAAGAAACAATCGAAAGTTTCTCCTAAAACTGCTTTATGATAAATATCTACAGCGTAATCTGTAGTTCCTCCTCCTGGTAAGGACTGGTATCCAATTACCCCAGGATAACGAATGGAACGGACATCTAAACCATATCTTAAAAAATAATATTGCGCCCAATTTTCTCCAGAGGCTTTACTTATACCGTAAACCGTAGCCGGATCTAAATACGCATTGTTTGGCGTAGATTCTTTATCTGCTCCATCTCCAAATACCGCAATAGAACTTGGATAAAATACTTTCTCTATATTATTTAGTCGGGCTACTTCAAAAACATTAAACATTGTTTTCATATTAATATCCCAAGTTTGTAATGGGTTTTCTTCCCCTTTTGCAGATAATATAGCCGCTAAGTGATAAATCTGAGTCACTTTATAAGTTGTAACAACCTCCTGAATACGTTCAAAATTAGTGGCATCAATAATCTCAAAGATACCTTGATATCCTTCTTTTGTTCTTAAATCTGAAGCCACCACATTATCCATCCCAAATTTGTCCTGTAATGTTTTTACTAAAACAGAACCTAATTGGCCATTTGCACCTATAACTAAAACTACTGTATTCATATCATAATTATTCATAAGCCTAAGCTTAATTTACTTACAAAGTTATAATTTGTGATGTTTTTAAAGAAATATTAAGCTTTATTAAGTAATAATTACTTACAAATACACTTAATTAAACTATTTTTACTTTTGAAGACTATTAAAGAATATAATAACAGTAATTTTTAGTTTAAATTATGGAACCATTAGATGAGATTGACACTACTATTTTAAGAATTTTACAAAAGGATTCTAAAAAAACAGCCAAGGAAATAGCGAATAAATTAAACATGACAGCTTCTCCTGTATACGAACGTATCCGACGATTAGAGAAGCAAGGCTTTATAAAAAAGTATGTCGCCATTCTAGACAAAAAACTAATCGATAGATCTGTGACCACCATTTGCCAAGTATCGATGCGTTACCATAACGAAGCTTTTATTGAAAATTTTGAAGAACAAATTCAGAATCTTGAAGAAGTTCAAGAATGCTACCATATGGCTGGTGAAGTCGATTTTATTCTAAAAATAAATACCAAAGGACTTGAAGATTATCACAATTTTGTAAAATACAAATTATCTAAAATTGAAAATATAGGCGTTTTAAACAGTACGTTTGTTTTGAAGGATATTAAGCAAACTTCAGAATTTTATATTTAAGAGCTATGCCAGTGTTTCTCTTTTACATTAGATCGTTTTACAATTAATATAACGTTTTAAGAACAGAGCTAATGTCCATTTTTACAACATAAAAAAGGGTAATTAAACATGATTTAATTACCCTTTTTAATTATAATTTATTTTAAAAATGCCATCTTACAAAAGCTTCCATGGCTGCATAATGCGCCAATCCTAATTGATGATAAACTTCGGCCGTTTCCTTATTTCTATCTTCTGCACGTTGCCAAAATTCTCTACTGTCTGTTCCTAAAAACACAACGCCATCTTTTTGAGATTGATGTTTAAAAATACCATGACGTTTATCTAGAACCTGATCTGGACTCATTGGTACTGCCATTTCAATTTCATCGACACCCCATTCTTGCCATGCACCACGGTATAACCACACCCAACAGTCGTCCATATACTTTTTAGGCTTCAGTTCTTTTACTGCTCTAAAAATAGCATCTAAACACACTTTGTGAGTTCCATGCGGATCGGCTAAATCGCCTGCAGCATAAATTTGATGCGGTTTAATTTTATCGATAAGATCCATTGTTATTTTAATATCCTCGTCTCCTAAAGGCATTTTCTCTATAGCTCCCGTTTCATAAAATGGTAATTCCATAAAATGAATATGAGTATCGTCTAGACCTATAAAATGAGATGCCGCTTGTGCTTCTCCCTTTCTAATTAAACCTTTAATATGTCTCACTTCAGGAATATCTATTTCACTTCCTTTTTTATTATGAAGAAAATCTAAGGCTTTCTTAAAAATATTTTCGGCCTCTACATTTTTAATTCCAAATTTGTCGTTATAATCGCAAACAAAGGCTGCAAAACGTAAAGCTTCAGCGTCGGACACTGCAATGTTCCCAGAAGTTTGGTATCCGATATGCACATCATGACCTTGTTCTTGTAAACGTTTAAATGTTCCTCCCATACTAATCACATCATCGTCTGGATGCGGACTAAAAATAAGGACACGTTTTTTAGAAGGTTCTGCTCGCTCCGGACGTTTAGAATCGTCGGCGTTTGGTTTTCCTCCAGGCCAACCTGTAATTGTATTCTGTAATCTGTTAAATATTTTTATGTTTATATCGTATGCCGGACCTGAATCTGCTAATAAATCGCTCATACCGTTTTCAATATAATCGGCATCGGTAAGCATCAATATAGGTTTCTTTAAATGTTGCGCTAAACCTAAAACCGCTTTTCTTATTAGCTTATCTGTCCACTCTATTTTTTCGACTAACCAAGGTGTATTTACACGTGTTAATTTAGACGATGCTTCTTTATCTAAAACAAACGTAACATTGCCATGTTCCTGTAAAAAAGATGCAGGCACTAAGTTAGTCACTTGCCCCTCTACAGACTGTTTTATTATATTAGACTTACCTTCTCCCCAAGCCATTAAAATAACGCGTTGGGCTTCCATAATCACTTTTACACCTAAGGTAATTGCCGTTCTTGGCGTATTGTTTAATCCTAAGAAATCACTACTGGCTGCCACTCTTGTAATATGATCTAGAGCGACTAATCTAGTTTTAGAGTTTTGTAACGATCCTGATTCGTTAAAACCAATATGTCCGTTCCCTCCAATACCCAGAATTTGTAAATCGATACCACCTAACGCTTCAATTTTTGCTTCGTAAGCAGTACAGTAATTAGCGATTTCTTCTTTAGACAATGTCCCGTCTGGAACGTGACAATTCTCTGGTAAAATATCGACATGATTAAATAACAATTCATTCATAAATCGCACATAGCTATTTACAGAATCTGGTTGCATTGGATAATATTCGTCAAGATTAAAAGAAATTACGTTTTTAAAACTCAACCCTTCTTCTTTGTGTAATCTAACTAATTCCGAATACAAACCTTTTGGAGAAGACCCTGTTGCAAGGCCTAAAATACATGGCTGTTTCTGAGATTGTTTAACCCGAATTAAATCGGCAATTTCCTTAGCAACAGCCTTAGACCCTGAAGTAGAATTTTCATAAACTACAGTTCCAATATTTTCAAATCTTTTTTCAAAACCTGTTGCTTTGTCAATCTTACTATTTAGCATAATATTTTATTTAATTTTTAGTATTAGAAAATGATCTAATATTTATTTCGTGTAATAGGTTGTTTTATCTTTTGGCGATATACCTTTTAACCATTAATTTAAACGTGAAATAACAGTATTAATCCCTGCTATAGTTTAACTAGTAATGAAAAAATCATTAACTCTTTCTAGTCCAACTCTTGTATTTATGTCCCCATAAGGCAAAAAACAGAATAAAGGCGTAACATGGAATTAATATCCAATAACTACTTGTTGCGGCCTGAGACAAGGCTTCCGACTCTGCCATACCACTCAATACCAAATCTGCTTTATTCATATCTACCAATTTCCCGTATAATGGCGGAATAATTGCCCCCCCAGATATTGCCATAACCAGTAAAGCTGAAGCTGTTTTAGTGAATTTACCTAAGCCTTCTAAAGTTAATGGCCAAACTGCTGGCCAAACTAAAGCATTCGAGATTCCTAAGGCTGCAACAAATAATACAGACACTAATCCCGAAGACATAAGGATACAACAGCTAAATACTATTCCTAAGACGGCACTAATAATTAGTGCTGTTTTCTGTTTTAAATATTTAGGAATTAAAACCACACCTAGAGCATACGTTAACACCATAGCTAATAAGGTATAGGCTGTGAAAGATTTTGCTTCTTCAGAAGAAAACCCTAACGATATTCCGTAAGAAATAATAGTATCCCCAGCAATAACTTCTGCCCCTACATAAAAGAATAATGTAATTACCCCTAACCATAAATGCGGAAATTGGAATACACTTGTCTTTTGATCCTTTACATCTGCCGTGATATCATCTTCTGGCACTTCGATATCCGGAAGTGGCGCTTTTCTAATTAACACCCCCAATACAGCTAAAACAATAGCCATTACAATATATGGTGTAACCACACTATCTGCCATAGTATTTAGCAATTGGTCTTTTTCAGCTAAAGAAACTGTAGCTAATTTATCTTTAACCTCATCGATTCCAGAAAGTAAAATGGCTCCAAAAATTATAGATCCCAAGGCTCCTGCAACTTTATTTGCAATTCCCATAATAGCGATACGTTTCGCCGCACTATCTATTGGACCAAGAATGGTGATGTAAGGATTGGAAGCCGTTTGTAACAACGTCATTCCCATACCTTGAACAAAAATACCCGTTAAAAACAACCAATATGTTCTGGCTTCTGCCGCGGGAATAAAAATTAAGGCCCCTATAGCCATAACAAATAAACCTAAAGACATCCCTTTTTTATACCCTATTTTATCCAGAATGTAAGACGCAGGAAGCGCCATCACAACAAATGAAATATACGATGCCGATGCCACTAAATACGATTGAGCATCTGTAAGTTCGTTAATGGTTTTCATAAACGGAATAAGGGCACCGTTAATCCAAGTTACAAATCCAAAAATGAAAAATAGTGCCGCAATAATTGCAATCGCTATTTTATTTGAATTTTTATTGGTTACTGTTTCTGCTACATTAGACATGCTTTTTTACGGGGTTTAGAGCGTTAATAGTTTTAAAATGCTTACCACAATTAGGCAAGTCTTTCTGTTTTTATTTTTATCTTATTTATTAAGTCTGAATTCACCTTTAAGTCCTTCGTTAGACGAAGTCCCTATCATCACTGTGTAATTTCCAGATTCTAAAATTTTATCCATAGAAATTCCAGTAAATTCTAACATTTTAGGTGTGATGGAAAACGTAACCGTTTTTGTCTCTCCAGGGCTTAATTCAATTTTATTAAAACCTTTTAATTCTTTATCTGGTCTAAGCACAGAACCTACTTGATCTTTTATGTACAACTGAACAACTTCTTTAGCTTTAAAAGTTCCAGCATTAGTTATCTCTACACTAACATCTATTGTGCTTGTAGCAGACATTGTTGGACGCGATAATTTTAAATTAGCATATTTAAAAGTCGAATAACTTAAGCCATATCCAAACGGATAAAGAGGCCCATTCTCCATAAATAAATATCCTTTTTTATTGTTTATCTCTTTACCGCTATAGTGAAATGGTAATTGACCGATAGATCTTGGAATTGTAACTGGAGATTTTCCTGAAGGAGAGACTTCTCCGAAAATAACTTTTGCCATAGAATTATCGCCAAATTCACTTAAATCCCATCCATCTAATATCGCGTCGGCTTGTTCCGAAATTGTATTAATAGATAACGTTCTTCTGTGTTGTAAAACCACTATAGTCGGTTTTCCTAAAGCCTTAATTTTTGTTATTAACTCGTCTTGACCACCAACAGGATCTATAGAAGCTCTATCTCCTAAAGCACTACCAAAAAAGGCTTCTTTAGACGTAAAACCATCTCCGCCTAAGAAAAGTACAACCACATCCGATGTTTTTGCTATTTCTACTAATTTGTCTATTCCAGCTTCATTATCTGTGCTTAATGACGGAATTCCTCTTTTTTCGTTTGTTAATTTAAATCCTGTTTCTGCAACAAATGTATTTTTGTTCCCTGAAATAGATTCGAAAGCCGCTTTTGTATTTTCAGTAACTCTTGGTCCTAAAAGCGCAATTTTTTTCTTACTTCCTTTAGCTAAAGGAAGGGTTTGATTTTCGTTTTTTAATAAGATTATCGATTCTAAGTCGGCTTCTTGAGCTAATGCTAAAGACGATTTACTTCTCACATTTTTTTCGACTGTATCGATATCAATATAAGGATTATCAAAAAGTCCTAAGATAAATTTAGTTCGTAACACACGTCGCGTAGCTTCATCGATCATAGGCACAATCTCTGGGTGTGTTTTTACTATTTCTGGTAAAAGTCCGTATGCATCTTCAGAATATAAATCGACATCCATACCTGCCGTAAGTCCCATTATAGCCGCTGCTTCTTTAGATTCTGCCACTTTCATAAATGAATATAAGCGCGCAATATCGTTAGCGTCTGATACGACATAACCATTAAAACCCCATTCATTTTTTAACACTCCGTTAATAAGAGCAGGATTACCATGACTTGCAACACCGTTAATGTCGGCATGCGACGCCATAACTCCTAAAGTTCTAGCCTCTTTTACAGCAGCTTCGAAGGGCGGATAAATTTCATCGATAAGTGTTCTAGGAGAAATCTCGACTGCTGCGAAATTAGTACCCCCTAAAACTTGACCATAGCCTGCAAAATGTTTCACCACTGCTCCGATATGCGTTCCATTACCAAGACCATCATAATTACCTTGAACACCTTTTATAGCGCTAGTAACCATTTGAGTTGTTAAGTACGTATCCTCACCAAAAGCTTCACTCATTCTACCAAAACGCGGATCGCGAACAATATCTGCTTCCGGAGAATGACACATATGCATTCCTCTTAAACGCGCTTCGCGACCAACAACATCCCATAAACGATTTACTAAGTTAGGATTGAAAGACGCTGCAGAAGTGATTGGTCTTCCAAAAACAGTATTCCCTTCGGCATCTACCCCATTATACGATTCTGTAACAAAGAGTGCAGGAATTCCCCAACGGTTATGCTCAATAATATATTTTTGAAGTTCATTATTTAGTTTTGCAGATTCTAGCGGACTAAGACTTTCGCCTGGATTTTTAATACCTGCGATTCCTAATTTTAATTTTTCGACAACATTATCTGAAAGTTTTAAATGACCATCTTTATCCGCTCCAATACCAATATTTGCATGAAAAATTCGCATCTGCGCTACCTTCTCTTCCAACGACATTAACGGTAATAAGGCATCAATTCTTTTTTCTATAGATACAGAAGGATCTTTATAAATTTTAGAATTGGACTGCCCGTAAGAGCTTACCGCAAGGGTTAGAGTTAAGGATAAAAAAAGTATTTTTTTCATTATTATGTTTTAATCTATTAAGGTCTTTAAGGTGTCCTACACGCTAAGACCGTATATTTTTGACTTTAAAAAAACTTTCAAGAAATAGGATTCTTGAAAGTTTTTAAATATTTCTCTTAATTCACTGAAAGTAGGAATTAAAAATCTCTGTATTCTCCACCTAGAAAAACATTGGCTTCTTCTTCACTAAACTGTGCTGTTGCATCGTCCCAGTGTAATGTTTTGTTAGGGAATCGACTGGCGATTACACCTAATAAAATAGTTTCTGTAAGATTAGAAGAATATGAAAAAGGAGCAGAACATTCGTCTTTTCCTAAACATGCATCTACAAATTGGTGATAATGTTTTTTACCTTCAGCACCGTAATCTCTTACCGGAGGTCCTTGATCTGGAACTAAAGACATATCTAAATCTTCGTATTTTCCATCGACAATTAATTGAGGTAACTTCATAAAGTGAGGTAATAACAATCTACCTTTTTCACCAATAAACATAGCCCCTTGACTTGGTAATTTATCACCATTTGGTAATTTTAAATCTTCGTGTGCAGCTGGAGCACCTTCACCATCGTACCAAACCCACTTTAATGTTTTATCGGTATACTTAGTACCTGGAAACATATAGGTTACAGTATTTTTTTCAGGGAAACCATATCCGTTAGGTTTTCTACAGTTATTCACAATTGTAGTAGGTACTTTTAATTGTAAAGCGTTATATGGCGTATCGAAAATATGAACTCCCATATCTCCTAGAGTACCACAACCGTAATCTAAAAGTTTTCTCCAGTCTCCAGGATGATAATATCCTTCTTTATAAGGTCTTTTAGCCGCTGTTCCTAACCATAAATTCCAATCTAAATTTTTTGGAACAGGATCACTTCCTTTGGGTTCAGGACCATCGTATCCCCAGTTTTTTGGAGACCATGCGTGCACAGTTTTAACTTTCCCGATTATTCCAGCTTGAATTAATAAAGTTGCTAATTTATAGTCGTAAAAAGAATGCACTTGGATCCCCATTTGAGTCACTAAGTTTTTATCTTCTGCCAACTTTTGCATCGCTCTAGCTTCAGTTACGTGATGCGTTAATGGTTTCTGACAATAAACAGGTTTCCCCATCTCCATAGCCATCATAGAAACTGGAGCATGAGTATGATCTGGAGTAGAAACAATAACAGCATCTACATCCTCACCCATTTCTTTAAGAAGCACTCTATAATCAGAATATAACTTAGCATTAGGATGAAGTTTTTTAGCCGCATCTAAAGCATTTGTATCTACGTCGCACAAGGCAACTACATCTACTAATTCGTGAGATGATATCGCTTCTAAATCTGCAGCTCCCATATTACCTACTCCAACGTGAGCAGTTCTTAATCGTTTACCGTCTCCAAAACCTAAACTCATTGCAGAGGTAGGTAATTGCATTAATAAACTTGCTAAAGCTGTATTCCTAATAAAATGTCTTCTTTTCATTTCTATAAATTTAAATTTTTCTATATCTGTTTTAAAGTCTGGTCTTATTGTTTCTAAACGCCTCTATTTCATCTGAAGTAGACGGTAGTCTGTTTCCTAATTTTCGAGAACCATTTTTAGTAATTAAAAAATCGTCTTCGATACGGATTCCTCCAAAATTCTTATACGTTTCTAACTTGTCGTAATTAATAAAGTCAAAGTATTTATTTTCCTTTTTTCTGAGCTCCATAAGTTCAGGAATAAAGTAAATACCTGGTTCTACGGTAAGCACCATACCTTCTTCTAAAGCACGACCTAAACGAAGCGATTTAAATCCGAATTCTGTACTTTTTTTCATCTCTTCGGTATAGCCAACATATTGTTCACCAAGATTTTCCATATCGTGTACATCTAGTCCCATCATATGACCTAAACCACATTGAAAAAACATGGTGTGTGCTCCCGCTTTTACAGCCTCGTCTGCATCGCCTTTCATAATACCTAAACCTTGTAAGCCTTCAACAATCTTTTTACATGCCGCTAAATGAACATCTAAAAATAACTGCCCTGGTTTTAATAGTGATGCCGCTGTGCTATACGAATTGTATACTATATCGTATATCTCTTTTTGTTCTTTTGTGAATTTTGTATCTACTGGAAACGTACGGGTTAAGTCGCCTGCGTAATTAGAATAGTTTTCGGCGCCACAATCGCACAATACCATATCTCCTTTTTTAAGGGTATTTCCGCGATAATGGTTATGTAGTATCTGACCGTTAATAGTCATTATTGTAGGAAACGATGTATTGTTTCCGTTGGCTAAAGCAATTTCTTTAACAGCACCATAAAGATCGGATTCTTTCAAACCTTCTTCGGCCATTTCCATAGCTTTATAATGCATTTCTACCGTAGTGTTTACCGCTTTTTCAATCTCCTCAATCTCTAATTCCGATTTGATAGATCTAAGTTTTACTACAGATTTTATAAGCTCTAAAGATTCTTTTCCTTCGACTTCTAAAGGCGAAATGTTAAGAATTTTAGACAGTTCTAAAAGGTGTTCTGGACGGTAAGCCGCAATGAAATGAATTTGTTTTCCGCTTGCTATAGCACCTTGTACATAAGCCTTAATTGCCGACGCGGGCTTTACAGTACCTACACCTACTTTTTTAGCTTGATCTTCAACAGATTCTACAGGCCCCGTAAATACAATGTCGTCTATAGAAAGATTATCGCCAAATACAATATCTTCATCTGTATCTAAATCGATAGTCGCTTTTAAGTCGGGCTCGTTCAATCCAAAGAAATACGAAAACGTACTATCTTGTCTAAATTGGTACCAATTATCTTTAAAATTTATACTACTCTCTTCATTCCCCAAGAAAACAATCAAACCATTGGTCATTAATTTTCTTAGTTGTTCTCTTCGTTTTATATACTCTTCCTTTGGAAACATATTTGTTTTTTTACTTTTTTATTTACCTCCTGCTGGTAAGTTTTTCAACCAATAGTTCTCCATGGTTTCTCTTAAATGATAAGATGTATTTTCTCGCTCGTAAATGGCATGTGCACGCATTGGATAAGACATCATATTAAACATTTTGTTATGTTTTATCAATCTATCTACAAGCATTTCATAACTCTGATAATGCACATTATCGTCTGCCGTTCCATGAATAATCATTAAATTACCTTCTAGGTTCTGTGCGAAATTAATAGGAGAACCATCGTGATAGCCTTTAGCATTATCTTCTAAAAGTCCCATGTAACGTTCTTGATACGTTGCGTCGTACAATCTTTGATCTGACACAAAAGACACTGCTAAACCTGATTTATAAATTTCTGGATGCTTAAACATACAACCTAATGTCATTTGGCCTCCGCCACTCCATCCCCAGATACCAACACGTTCCGAGTCGATAAATTTGTAGGTATCTATAATTTTTAAAGCGGCTTTACTTTGATCTTCAACAGCGAGTATGCCAATTTGTCCATAAATAGATTTACGCCATTTATTTCCTCTTGGTGTTTTTGTTCCTCTATTATCTACACTCATAACAATATAGCCTTGTTGCGCCATATATTGGTCCCATAAACTACCACCTCCCCAACTATCTTGCACAGTAGAACCTGCTGGCTCACCATATACATAAAATAATAATGGGTATTTTTTATTCGGATCGAAATCAATTGGCTTAATCATCCACGCATCTAAAACGTCTTCTCCAATATCAACTTTTACAAATTCTTTAGGATTTAGTCCTAGATCGTTGTATTGTTTTTGCAGTTCATGATTATCTTCTAAAACGCGTATTTGCTTATGATTTGGCAGACTTACAAGATCATATCGAGTTGGCGTAGTTGCGTTCTGAGACGTTTGAATTCCCCATTTAGCATCGGCAGAAATTTGATAGCTATTTTGTCCAGAATTAGATGCTGGCGTAATGCGTTCGGCTTCTCCTTTTCCATCAATACGACTTCTATATAAATAACGTTGTGTAAAATTATCTGGTGAAGCGATATAATACACATAACCACCTTTAGGATCGATACAATTAATATGTACAACATCGAAATCTCCTTTAGTAATAGGCGTTACCTCTTTACCATCTCTAGACACTTTAAATAAGTGAAACCAACCATCGCGCTCGCTAGACCATGTAAAATACTTCTCGTTGTCTAACCAACGAATATCGTCATGAACATCTAAAAAGGCATCATCTTTTTCGACTAGAATATTATCAAGAGCCATAGTATTAATGTCTCCTATCCAGATTTTATTTGTGTTTTGACGACGGTTAAGTTGTTGCACCATGACTTCCTGAGAATTAGGAATAAAATCCATGCGTGCCAAATAATTATTTTGCGGGTCTCCAGGAATATCGAACCATTTGGTTTCTCCTCCTTTAGAAGGTACTACACCCACTTTAACAGCAGAAAGTTCTGTGCCTACCTTTGGATAAGGTAACGGAATTGGTTTTGAGTAAATTGAATCTAAGTTGTTAATCATATAAAATGTACCAACTTCTTTTGTATCCGATTGCCAATAGGCGATGTTCTCTCCGTCAGGGCTCCATCTAAAACCGTCTCTACAACTTAATTCTTCTTCGTAAACCCAGTCAAAAGTTCCGTTAATTATATTATCGCCACCATCTTTTGTAATCTGGTTAATGGCATGATTTTTTAAGTCTTCTACAAAAATATTTAGTTCACTAACATATGCTATTTTAGAAGCATCTGGAGAAAACTTAGCGAACATAAGGGTAGATTCTGGTAAGGTTTTCCCTAATTGGCTTAATGTATTTGTTTTTAAATCGAGTACCCAATAATCACCACGTGTATTATATCTCCAAACTTTTTTTGTATTTGTAAAAACTAAAAGTTTACTATTGTCTGCAGACCAGTCATAATCATAAATCACTAAAGGCTTAGTTTCGCCAGCAGGGACAAGACTTTCGGCCGAAATGATAACCGATCTTTTTCCTGTTTTAGCTTCGTATCTTACTATGTCTTTTCCTCCAAGGTCTGTATTATTCTCTAATGTAGAATACCCTTTATTATCTTTCATCCATCTTACTGGACCAAAACCTTTTTGCTTAAAAACGTTATTTTTATAAACATCTTCTAACAGTAGTGGTTTAGTTTCTTGGGCATTACCTTTTAAGGATAAAGTTAAAACACAGATTAAAACGCCTAATACTTTTCTTTTCATAATTATAGTTTACTCAATAAATTTTACACAATATTAAAGAGTTGAATCCTATTATTAATTGCTAATTTTAGCAAATTAAGATACTAAAACTATAGACTTATTAAAATTTAGCAATTAGAACAGGTTAACAATCCATCAATTTATCATTAATTTTCAAGCGATATTCTAAAGGCGACATTCCCGTATGTTTTTTAAAATGTTTGTGGAAATTGGACAAATTATTAAAACCACTACCATAGCAACAGTCAAAAATATTATAGTCGTTATTGTGCAATAATTCACAGGCACTACCTATTCTTACTTCGGTAAGATATTGCGAAAATGTTTTATTGGTTTTGGCTTTAAAAAATCGGCAGAATCCTGTTGGAGACATATTAGCAAAGTCCGAAACCATATTTAAAGTGATAACTTCTTTATGGTTCTGTTTAATAAAATCGCATATATCGCCAACCTTAGGGTTCGCTTTTTTACTCATAGATTTTGGCGTTGCTTTAGACGACAAAGCCTTGATATTATTATTTTTAGAGATATCGTTTAGCAATTTTAAAAACAATAAAAACTTATCTAATCCAGAGGTATCGGTTAACTCTTTTACATGTCCATTTAAATATTTGGCTTTGCTTCTCGGGATTTTTATGCCGTGTGCGGCATACCCCAATAATTTAACAATTCTTGAAGCCTCCGGAATAGTACGTAAAGAATCTTCTATTTTATTCTGATCGAAAAACAAAGTCGTGGCTTTACACGTATTTAACACCGAACTTTCTGTAGCATCCATGGTTGGTTTTAGTGCATGTGGTAAATTTTTACCAAAGAGGAATAAATCGCCTTCTTTATAAGGTACCACCTTATTTCCTACAAAAAGAGACCCTCTACCCTTTTTAATTAAAGTAATTTGAAATTCGCTATGAAAATGCATAGGCTCATAAAAACTGTCCATAACCCATTTTTCCACAATTGGAGTACCAAATTGCGCCATAGGAATATTATACTGATGTGCGTTCATGAGATTATTGTTTTAAAATTAATTAACTTTATTTTTTTCAATGCTTAACTTATACTGGGTAGGCGTCATCCCAATCACTTTTTTAAAGTGACGATGAAAATTGGATATGTTTGTAAATCCAGAATTATAACAACTTTCTGTAGTGTTATGAGAACCACTTCTTATAAGTTCGCATGCTTTTAAAATTCTTGTTTCTATAAGATATTGGGAAAATGTTTTTTGAGTCCGTAGCTTAAAAAACCGACCAAAAGTGGCAGAAGTCATGTTAAAATGCCCCGCTATAGTTTCTAAAGAGATCTTCTTTTTATAATTACATTTAATAAACTCAAAGACTTCATTAATTTCGTCTATAGTATTTACGTCATAATCAAGCGATTCAATTTTATTATTTATTAACTTTTTATGACCTGTTGCTGTAGAAATATGGTCGAGTATAGTTAACAATTCAAGAACTTGATCAAATTCGCTTAAGGTAGCAAGCGTCCTCATTTTGTCTTCTAAGTAATGTGCATCTACATTTCCTAGAACCAAGCCATATAAAGCTTGAGATAAGAGTTCTTTAATACCCTTTGTTTCCTGATTTTCATTAAGTAGAAAACCATAGGAGTCTACGTTAAAAAACACACTAATATAATGTGCTTTTATTTTATTAGTTTCTTCAACCTTTGTGCCATCATTTCTAAAGGCATGAGGCAGGTTTTTTCCAAACAAATAGAACTCTCCAGACTTAAACTTGCACACCTTTTCACCAACCGCTAACGAGCCATCTCCATCTAGAATAAGTGTTATCTGATATTCTTCATGAAAATGTATGGTGTTATAAAACTGGGTATCCACATACTCCTCGACACGGATCGAAGAATCTTGACACATAGGCACCTTAAAACCAATTACAGCAGACATAAATACTTTATAAAATTATATTATAAAGTCGAATTTACAAAAAAGTATTAGAAATAGCTATTATGACATACATAATATTGGTGCAAACTTTTTAAATTTGATTTTTTACTCCATAAATCGGACTAAAAATAAGGAAAGCATAAAAATTCTATTTTAAATTATTAATAATTCTACGACTATGAAATCATATCCAAGTATATTCAATGATGTTATTGGCCCTGTAATGAGAGGCCCATCAAGTTCTCATTGCGCCGCCGCATTAAGAATAGGTAGAATTTGTAGGGATTTAATGAATAACACGATTGACGATGTTTACATTGAATTTGACACAAACGGATCCCTTGCTACGACGCATTCTGGACAAGGTTCGGACATGGGGCTCTTTGGTGGCCTGTTAGGTTGGAATGCAGACGACGAACGATTAAAAGATTACGAGTTCCATATGAAGGAAGCCGGTGTTAATATAAAAATAGATATACATCCCATTGGCGCCACCCACCCGAACACTTATAAAATCACTTTAAAGAATAAAACCGAAACACACCAAGTTATAGGTTTATCTACAGGCGGAGGAATGATAGAAATTATAGAGATTGATGGTGCTCCTGTATCGTTAATGGGCGATTTTTACGAGACATTACTATATACAGACGTTATTTCGGACGATTTATTAAGTCACTTAAAACAGCTAGATTTGGGCGAAATTCAACCTTATAATGGGACTTTAAATTTCATCTCAATTTGTTCTACCAAGGAAGAATACGATAAATTACAACAAGAAATTGAAACTATTGAGAATGTTTTATACGCTAGAACCTTATTTCCTGTCCTACCTATTAAATCAAGAAAAGATTTAACCGTACCATTTATTACAGTAGAAGAACTATTAGAATATAATAAGGACAAAGATTTAAAACTTTGGGAACTTGCTATCGATTACGAAAGTGAACGCGGTAACATTTCAAAAAGTGAAGTCATCGAAAAAATGGGAGCTATTGTAGATATTATGCAAAACTCCATTACATTAGGACTTAAGGGCACACATTACGAAGACCGCATTTTAGGCAGTCAATCTTTAGTTTTTAAGAAAAACATGGAAGAAAAGAAACTTGTTCCTGGCGACGTTTTAAACAATTCCATCATGTTTACATCGGCTATGATGGAAGTTAAAAGTTCTATGGGTGTTATTGTTGCTGCGCCTACAGCAGGTTCTTGCGGTACTTTACCCGGAACACTTATTGGAACCGCCACAACACTTGAGCTTTCTAGAGAACAAACCATACACGCTATGTTAGCCGCCGGGTTAATAGGTGTATTTATTACAGCGCATTCTACATTTTCTGCCGAAGTAGGTGGTTGCATGGGAGAATGTGGTTCTGCTTCAGGAATGGCCGCCGCAGGTGTAGTTGTTTTAAAGGACGGTACTTTAAACCAGTCTTTAGCCGCAGCATCTATAGCTTTACAAAGCTCTCTAGGACTAATTTGCGATACCATAGCCGATCGTGTTGAAGCGCCTTGCTTAAATAGAAATGTTATGGCCACATCTACCGCTATTTCTTGTGCCAATATGGCCATCTCGGATTACGACCAAGTTATCCCTCTAGACGAAGTGATAGATACCATGAAACGCGTAGGTGACGCCATTCCCCATACACTGAGATGTACTGGACTTGGCGGATTAGCAATTACTAAAACGGCAAAAAAGATTGAAGACCGATTGAATAAAAATAAAGCAGCATCTAATAACGGTGCATTTAAGTATTGTTAATAGACTTTAAGCTTAAAGTCTATTAACAATATTATTTAAAAGTTGCGTGTCCATATAGATAAGGTTGTAATACACCTAACCCCTATAGACCCGCAACTTTTACTTTACAGCCACATTCCTACAAACCCACTTCTTTAAATCACCTAACCCAGTATTCCTTTTGAAATTATTTTAAATAGTTCTGTACTTGTAAAAACAAGTTTCTTTAATACAAAAAAAGGCAAATCATGCATACCTGTTTTCTACAGTAATTTTTGTCCGTTACTTTAATTCAAAATTTTATTTAACATCCGTCTATAGTATTTTTAAAGTACCGAATAAAAACATAAAACGGCTTAGATTATGATTTTGTCAAAAAAGTACGACTTTAGGTTAACAAATCACCTTAGTTATCTCCTGTTTTATTATAATATTGTTATTAAAAGAAATTTAGTTGCACATCTTACAATAAAATAATGGGTTGTAAAGACGTTGCGAAACCCTAAAAAAACGATATCAACAGATACTTTATTATGCATAAAAAAATACAGTTTAAACACTATTTCCTATTGCCTTTATTAGCAATAACAACAGCTTCTGCTTCTGCCACCTCGCTATATCCCGAATCGGCGAAGAGTAATTCGGCCACGTACAAAGTATTAGATATAGATGGTCTTTCAAACTTATCTCTAAACGAGAATAGCACCATAAAAAAAACTGCAGAAAAGGAATTATTAGCCAATTTAAAACAGGTTAAAAAGCATCTTTCTGGAAAATCTACATTAACAGGACCGGAACTAGACGCACTACGTGAGGCGATAGCAAAAAACAATGTTTTATTTACCGATCATTTTGATGTTATAGAATCTGCTTTTGAAACTATCGATTTATACGAATCTAAAGATGGAGGTTTGTTTACAGAAGGCACCAAATCTATGGGAGGTTACAAGAGAGATGCTTCCGGATTTGAGCTTGAAAATCTAATGCTTGTGATTATGCAAGCCATAATGGACAATTCGTTTACCGAAGCAAATTTAGCAGCCAAACCAGAATTATTTAAAAATAGGTTATTCAAAACTTCTAGTTATTTTCCTGGAGCAGTAGAACAACCTGCAGATCCTTCTAAAAGCTATACCATTAAAATAAATGGAACACATGTTAAAAAACCAGGAACACCAGCTAATTATGAAACGGAAGACGCTAGACGCCCAACAGGAACATATTTAGCACCTGGAAGTGTAGCCACTGTAACCGTACCTTCGTCTTTAGTAGGTATTGGAGCGTCTGTATTAGTAGGAGCACATACTTGGGATTTAACAAAGAAAAATGTTATTAAGCGACTAAACCGAGTAACTACAAAATACGATATTACTAGCGAAACGATTACAATTGCCAATCCACTTGGCGGAGGAATTTACATAAACGTACCTTATAAAAACGATTTAGGTATTCTTAATATTACATTAGAAAACGTTGTACGTTCCCCATATTACGCAAGGACAGCCGCCAACCAAACCAGCCTAAGCGATTGGAAAAATGTAGAACGATTACGCGATGTGCCTTGGACAGATATAGAAACCGACAAGGTAATGATGCAAGTACCAACAGCATGGATTTACAACTTTGATGGTATCGAAACCACTATGGACGATTGGGACATGGCGATGGATGCTATTTCAACACTTTTAGGGCGTCCGCTAACAAGATCGAAAACTACAATTTACATGCAAGTAGATGTAATAAATAGAGGAAAAGCAAACTTCCCTGGGTATCCGCAATCTAACGTATCTTACGATCCATATACCGATTACAAAGGTTACCATAGTAGTTATTTAATAGACGGGCCACGAGACCAAAGAGGTTATTTAACTAATGTATTGTTTCACGAACAAGGTCACGCCGAAAAAATCTACAAATTTAAAGGAGAAATCGAATCTATGATTAACTTCTTGTGGGTTGCTGTTCACAACAAAAAGTTTGGAGTTGAAATAAACAAAGCTTTTGAAGAGTCTTTTAATGGTTATGGTATATCACATTCTATTGAAGAAGCAGCCATTAGCTGGATGATAACTGAAAACTTTAGATCTGGAAACCAGATGAGTTCTCAAACAAGAGAAATGCGCCAAGAGTTTTCTTATCAGCCTAGAGGTCACGCAAAATATGCCGATTTAGTTAGACTTTTGGGATGGAAATCTATTGAAGACTTTTATGCAAACACAAGTAAAATGTACGACAACGGAGAAATTAATTATTCCGAGCCAAACCGAGTAAACCAAATCCCAACAGACGACAGGATTCTAAGAATGTCTCAGGCTGCTGGCTACGATTTACGTCCGCTAATCCATTTCTGGGGCGTTCACCCAAATAATTTTGACAACTTAGCTAAAGACATTCAAAAAGATAACCTAAAGAAATCGACTGCTATTTACGATCAATTATCTTTTTACAAAACTATTGTTCCTAAAGACAACGATGCTTTTAGAGCTTTTGGATTAGAAGATTTTAGTGCCGAAAAAATTAAAAACGCAACGTTTTACGACCATGTTTCTCAGAGTTATTATCAAGGTTTCCTGAAAAAATGGTGGGATGGTTACGGAACGCCTGAAGCACAAGCTACTATTGATGAAATCCAAACGATTATTGACTTATATTTCCCTGATGGAAGACCAGAAGAATACAATACCAATTGTGTAGATCTTACTCCGATATCTGCAGAAGCAAGCGCTTCGGAAAACCCAGAGCACACTTTAGATGGCAACATTAAAACGGCTTGGACAACGAAAGCCGATGGCGAATATATAATTTACGACCTAGGCGCACTTTACGACGTTTGCGAATTAAAAATTAATTTTACAGATAAACGCAAAAACTCTAATAGTTTCGATATTCAAGTTTCTAGAGAAAATCAAACATATTTAGAAGTCATGCAAGGCTTATCTAGCAATAAAACAAAAGACACTTTCGACACCTACTCTATTTCTAGAAAAGCTCGTTATATTAAAATTATTACCCACGGAAATGAAAACGACAAAACAAATAGTATTAGTGAAGTTAAGTTCTCTGTTATAAAATAAGGTATTCATCTTTTAACTGAATTCCGATTAGATAACTTTGTATTTCTAATCCATAAAGTTTCAAAAGAAAAACCTTTTAACTCCTTAAACCTCCAGATTATTTTGATGCATTTCAAAATAATCTGGAGGTTTTGTTTTGCACTAGCAATTGCTAAATATTTTTAAGTTACAAAAATCACAAACGTATCACGTTCACAAAACTTGTCTTTTCTTTCCATAATTATCTCAGCTAAAAACATATTTCACAACTTCAAAACATCCCTGTTTAACCAGTCGGTTTACAAAATCTCTACTTCTTTTTTTTGTCAGACAAATCAGTATAAAAACATCAGAGAACCTCAACATTTTTAAACTTCGCACGGTTTTTATCTAACCCCATATATCCGAATATTATTTTAATAGAAACCAGCTTAAAAACTAAAACGTTAACCCCTATTAATCAAAGTCATAAATCTAAATTTCTTCGTCATTTTAAGAGAAAATACCTCAATAATAAGATAAGAATACGCTTACACCATAGTTTTGCCAATATAATACATCAATGTGTTAAGATAATCACAATACCGCCCCTAAATTTGTTATAATTTTATGATTAACAATTAATTACCTCCCAAAAATACAGCATATTTTTTTTGGTGAAGGCCTCATTTATTTAACCTAACAAATACTTATTATGCAAAAAAAATTACGAATTAAACAACTTTTAATATTGCATTTGTTTGCAATAACCACACTCCCTGTTTTGGCCCAGGATTTGTTTTTCGAACGATCCAACGGAACAGAAACCACCTTTGGACAGGTAGATGCTTTTCAATCTTCTTCTGGAACCTTAATAACCGCTATCGATGTTAATACAACTTTCGACAAAACCGAAGGTTGGAAATTGGTAGCACTCGATAAAAACAATTATTATTTTCAAATCACCGATACCACCAAAACCAATTATGGCCAAATAGACATTTGGAATAATAAAACAAAAACGCGAACCAACTACGGTGCAATAAGCGATATTTTTGAGACACCTAACTTTTGGACACTAGGAGGAGCAGATGATGGAAAACTTTACTTTTCTTCTAGAGAAACCAATAGTGAAATTGTTTCATGGGATGGCACCACAATAAACACTTATGGCACTCTAAGAGACGTTGTTGGAAACGCTGCTGTTTGGAGATTTGCAGGCTTCTATAACGGCTCTATGTTTTTAGAATGGACACATACCAGCACACAAGCTAACGCTGTACGTTCATGGCATAAAGAAACAGATGTGGTTACAAACCATAATCGTAAAAATTATTATGCAAGTTATGATGATGCCTATCTATTTGGTGTCACAGATTATGTGATTTCAGACAACAACAATGCTTTAACTTTATTTGAAACCGTTCAAAATCACATTGCTGGCGCCACCACTTTATCTGCATCAGAATTAACATCTTTAATCACTGATATCTCTATTAATAGTTCATTATTTACAGACGATTACGATGTTATAAAAACAGCCTTAGAAACTATTGCATTATACGAAGCGAAATTTGGAGGGTTATTCACTGCAAACAGCACATCCAAAGGTGGTTTTAAGAGAACAGCTTCAGGTTACGAACTAGAAAATTTAATGCTTGCAATAATGCAACCAATTATAGATTACTCGTACACCACAGAGAACCTAACTAATTATCCTACATTATTCGAAAACACACTTTTTGAAACCTCTTCTTATTTCCCAGGAGCCGTAGCACAGCCAGCTGATCCTACAGTAAGTCACACAATCAAAATAAACGGAACTCACGTTAGAAAACCAGGCACACAAGCCAACTACGAAACGGAAGATGCTAGACGTCCTACCGGAACATATTTAGCACCAGGAAGCGTGGCAACAGTAACCGTACCCTCATCATTAGTGGGAATTGGAGCTTCTATCTTAGTGGGTGCACATACTTGGGATTTGACCAAAAAATCAGATATTAAACGAATGGATCGTGTGACAACGAAATACGAAATAAACAGCACAACAGTTAAAATTGCAAATCCATTAGGTGGAGGGATTTATATAAATGTTCCTTATCAAAACGATTTAGGAATTCTTGATATTACCTTAGAGAATGTTGTGCGTTCTCCATACTATGCAAGAACAGTAGCAAATCAGACAAGCATGAGCGACTGGACAAACGTAGAGCGTTTACGTGATGTGCCATGGACAGATATTGAAACCGATAAAGTTATGATGCAAGTGCCTACATCTTGGGTGTCTGCTTACGACGATATTGAAACTGCTATGAACGACTGGGACACATCTATGGATGCTATTTCTGAATTTATGGGTAGACCACTACTTAGATCTAAAACCGTTATTTACATGCAAGTAGATGTTATAAAAAGAGGTACCGCAAATTTTCCCGGATATCCACAATCTAATGTATCTTACAATCCTTTTACCAATTACGGAGGCTATTACGACAACTACTTAATTAATGGTCCAAGACACGAAAGAGGTTACCTAACCAATGTATTATTTCACGAACAAGGACATGCAGAAAAAATGTATAAATTCCCTGGTGAGATTGAATCTATGGTTAACTTTCTATGGGTTGCAGTACATAATAAAAAATTCGGAGTCGAATTAAATCAAGCGTTCGAAGAGTCTTTTAACGGCTACGGATTAAATCACAGTATAGAAGAAGCTGCTATTAGTTGGATGATTGCTGAAAATTTCAGATTAGGAAATGAAATGAGTATAGAAACAGGACAATATCGTCAAGAATTTTCTTACCAACCACGAGGTCATGCTAAATATGCCGACGTGGTGAGACTTTTTGACTGGGAGTCTTTCGAACAATTCAACAGAAACACTAGTGAGAGTTACGAAAATGGTGAAATAAATTATGATGATGATGTAAATAACGTTCCAACCGACGATAGATTATTAAGAATGTCTCAAGCTTTTGGTTACGATTTAAGACCATTAATTCATTTTTGGGGTGTACATCCTGACAACCCTACAACTTTAGAAACCGAAATTAAAAATAGTAATCTTAAAAAATCTACTGCTATTTACGATCAACTATCATATTACAAAACCATAGTACCGGAAGATAATGCTGCGTTTAGAGCTTTTGGATTAGAAGATTATTCTGAGACTAAAATTATAAATAGTAGTACAGAAAATCATGGTAACCTTGCACAAAGTTACTACGAGGTATTCCTTAATAAATTTTGGAATATTTACAGCAACACAGAAGCAAAAGCAACCGTAGACCAGATACAAGATATATTAAGTTTATACTTCCCTGACGGTCGCCCTGAAGAAGCAAGCTCTACAAAAGAAATTGCGCCAGTATCGGTAGTTGCTAGCTCATCTACAAACCCAGAAAACACTTTAGACGACAATCCTGCAACGTCTTGGTCGGCTCAAGGCAATGGAGAGTATTTAATTTACGATTTAGGAGACATCTACGAGCTAAATGATTTAAAAATTAGTTTCGAAGACAAACTAACAAAAAACAGTTTTTTTGACATTCAAGTATCGAGAGATAATGCGACGTATTTAGAGGTTAAACAAAATTTATCTAGCAATAAGACAGGAGATACTTATGATACGTATTCAATTTCAAGAAAAGCACGTTATATAAAAATCATTGGTCGCGGAAACGAAACCGACGACTGGAATAACATTAGCGATGTTAAATTCTATCTAAATGACGAATCACTTTCTATAGACGACGATGAAATAGAAAAATCAGATCGAATAACCCTTTACCCTGTTCCTACAAAAAACACATTAAACATTAAAGGAATAACTAAAGATACCACGGTACAGATTTATAATATTACTGGTGCACTTGTGCAAACAAACGCTATTCGCGTGAATGCTGCTAACATAGACACTTCTAATTTAAATTCAGGAATCTACTTTATAAAGATAGATAACACGGTTAAGAAGTTTGTAATTAATAAATAATTTCTAAAAACTGTTCTAAACCTTTAGACACCGTTTACTAACCAACCTATAGCCTCTCTCCATATTAATGTTGAGGGGCTATTTTTTTATATCTCCCTAATTATTACCTTCAACCATACAGATTATAAAACGTAAAATCACACCACTATCTATAGGCAAAATTTCTGATTTCACAGATCAATTATTAAAACATCAATAAACACTTAAAAACAAATGCCTAGATTAATAATCACACAATATAATCCCTTATAAATCAAGAATCACCTCCTTGATTTAAAACTACAACTACCTGTGTTTTTTCTTATAAAAGTATCTAATCGTGTTAAAATCGTAAACTTTTCACACTAAAATCAGATATAACTTTACGTATTGTTAAACTAACATAATGACCTATGAAAAATATTTTTAAGTTCAAATCAGTATCTTACTTGTTGCTATTTGGAGTAATACTTATGGCACATGGCAAGGCGATTGCACAAGACCTGAATGTCTCAGGAACAGTTAACGACGAGAACGGAATGTCTCTCCCCGGAGTCACTGTTTTAATAAAAGACACCTCTACAGGGACCACAACAGATTTTGATGGAAAGTTCGAACTTATGGCGTCCTCCACATCTGTATTAAGCTTTAGTTATATGGGTTATGTTACACAGGAAATTACTGTTGGAACAAAATCTACTATAAATATAAGTATGGAACCAGATGCACAAGCTTTAAGCGAAGTAGTGGTAACCGCCCTTGGTATTGCGAGAGACAAACAAACTCTTGGTTATGCGGTACAAGAAGTACAAGGAGAAGCATTAACCTTAGTTCCGGAAAGCAATGTCGTAAACTCTTTATCAGGTAAGGTTGCTGGAGTACAAGTAACCAGTGGTGGTAGTGGTGTTGGTTCTTCGTCAAGGATAGTTATTCGTGGAAACGCATCGTTTTCTGGAAACCAACCGCTTTTTGTAGTAGACGGAACACCAATAGACAATTCGTCTCCTAACCTTGCTGGTGCTGGTGGTGTAGACTGGGGAAATACAACATCGGACATAGACCCGAATAACATTGAATCTGTTTCGGTACTAAAAGGAGCAAATGCTTCTGCATTATACGGAAGTCGAGCTGCAAATGGAGTAATTATAATTACAACTAAAAAAGGAAGTAAATCTGGAAAATCTATGGGAGTAACATTTAACTCTTCTGTAGTTTTCGACAAAGCCGCTTACTTACCAAATCTTCAAAATGAATATGGAGGTGGACGAGATGGAAGTGAATACATTTACAACAGGTACAATGCAAATAACGGTACCAACCTGAGCTATAACGACTATGCACAACAATTTTCATACAACTATGTCGATGGAGCTGGCGGAGGTATTAACGACTCTCAACCCATAAACTGGGGTCCTAGATTAGACTCGGGACTTTTATTAGACCAATGGTCTACCGGAGAAAACAGTCCTTGGGTATCTAGACCAGAAAACACTTCGCAATGGTTCGACACTGGTATTACCGTTCAAAATAACGTATCTATTACTTCTAATGGAGAAAAAGCATCTGGAAGAGTATCTTATATGAATATAAATACAGACGGAATAGTAGATAATACAGACCAAACAGAAAACATACTTTCTGCCAATTTAAACTTAACACCAACCGACAGATTAACAGCTTCTGTAAACTTTAATTATGTAAATAAAGAAAGTGATAACTTACCTACTGTGGGATATGCTTGGGCAGATATATTTGGATGGCTACAAAGAGATTATCCAACACAATATGCTAAAGATTTATTTTACGAAAAGGGTAATGAAGATTATATGTTTAATGGAGACAATCCGTTTTACAGTCTGAGAAACACAAATTCATTTAACAGAGAACGTGTATATGGAAATGCATCTTTAAGCTATAAAATAAACGATTGGCTGTCGTTTAACGGACAAGTAGGTGTAGATTTTTATAACGAAATTAGAAAGACCATAACACAATCTGGAACGACTAGAAACATAAGATTGGATCGTGGAGGTCAATTTTCTGAAACCCACATCAATAAAAAAGAGGTAAATACAGATGTGACTTTAAACTTCGACAAGACATTTAACAACATTAGAATAGATGGATTAATTGGGGCAAACAGAAGAACAAATTACTACACAACTATGGGCTTAAGCGCCTCAGACCTTACGGTTCCTGACCTATATACAATTTCGAATGTTAAAGGTACACCTGGTACAAGTATGTACGAAAGTAATTACGAAACAAACAGTGCGTACTTTGCCTTTAACGGATCGTACAAAAAAGTATTATACTTAGGTGTTACAGGACGAAACGACTGGAGCTCTACCCTACCACAAGAAAGTTGGTCTTACTTTTACCCTTCAGTTAGTGCTGGTTTAGATATTACACAAGCCTTATCTATGAACTCCAATTTATTGTCTTACGCGAAACTTAGAGGAAGTTGGGCAAAAGTAGGTGGCGATACAGATCCATACCAATTAGACACCACATACTCTGCGGGATCTTTTAATGGTGTTTCCGTTTTCACACCATCACGCACCTTACCTCCTACAGGCTTACAACCAGAAGAAACAACATCTTATGAAATAGGTGCAGATATTCGTTTTTGGAAAAACCGTATTGGAGTAGATTTCACATACTACACACAAACCACAGTAAATCAAATTCTTTCTGTAACAACCTCTACAACTACTGGATATAGCGGTATGTTATTAAATGCAGGTGAAATTGAAAACAAAGGAGTAGAACTTATGGTTTCTGCAGGTATTATTGAAAACCCAGAAGGACTTAATTGGGATGTTGTAGTTAACTACGCACAAAATAAGAGTACAGTAAATTCTTTATATGGTAATTTAGAATCTTACCAGATTTCTAGCGGTTTCGGAGGTGTAAGAACCTTAGCGATCCCAGGAGAAGAATGGGGCGTTTTATGGGGATTACCATTTGTAAAAGACGACAACGGAAAGACGGTAGTTAGCGCAAACGGAACGCCATTAACAACAAGTAACGCAGAAAAACTAGGTAATATTACTCCAGACTGGACAGGAGGAATAAGCAACACATTACGTTATAAAAACGTAAGCTTAAATTTCTTAATCGACGCACAAATTGGTGGCGATATGTTTAGTACCACAGCATGGCACTCTTACCCTACCGGATCTTACGAGAACACTGTAAAAAACAATGTTAGAGAAACAGGATTAATTGTAGATGGTGTTTTTGAAGATGGTACGCCAAACGATGTTCGTGTATCTGCTCAAGAATACTATAACGGACCATGGGTTTGGAACAATCATGAATATTCAATTCTTGACGCGACTTATGTTAAACTTAGAGAAATGTCTATTGGATATGCATTTAACATGTCGCAAATTGATGCCATTTCTAAATTAAATTTATCTCTAGTGGGACGAAACTTAGCTATTCTTTATCAAGACGATTCTACAAAAGAATATGGATTAGACCCGGAAGTAGGTTTCGGAGGTGGAGAAGCAGGTATCGGATATGAAAACTTCCAAGTTCCAACAACAAGAAGCATCGGATTTAAATTAACAGCTAGTTTCTAAAAAACAAAAAACACTATTATGAAAATATATACAAAAAATTCATTTCTAGTATTGGTTTTATTCACACTATTCCTAGAATCATGTACATCGGAGTTCGAAAGTATGAATGTAAGTCCCAATAGCGCGACAACAGTTCCTGCCACAAACATATTAGGAAAAGCACTATTAAACTCTTCCCAAATTCTTTTTGGAGAACGTCTTGACGCATATTACACAGCGAGCTATGCAGGATATAACGCCCCAATTGGTGGAGACTACGAATACAGGGTTGGTATTAACAATAGTCAATGGGATGCCATGTATGCTTCAATGACGTATGCCGTAGAAGCTATGAACGTAGCCAACACCGAAGAGAATACCAATTTATATGCCGCCGCATTAACTCTAAAAAGCTATATGGCTCATAAAACATCAGACATATGGGGAGCAATACCATATTCCGAAGCTTTTAATCTGAAAGAAGAACAAACAATTTATCCTAAATACGATACAGAACCTGAAATTTACGCACAAATTTTAGCGGAACTTAAAACAGCTGCAGACCTTTTCGATACTAACGGAGACGATATAGGTGAAGGCGACTTTCTTTACAAAGGCGATGTTGCCAAATGGCGTAAATTTTGTAATTCCCTAAGATTGAGAATAGCAATTAGAATGTCTTCTGCCGACGAGGCTACGGCTAAAACAGTAATTGCAAGTATTGTTAACAACCCGAGTGCTTACCCTGTTTTCGAAACAAATAACGACAATGCTTATTTCTGGTGGCCAGGTGTAGTACCTGATGTCGAGCCTTGGTTCGCTACCATGGGAGCTACCGATGGCAACAAGATACACGGATATCGAGTAAACAAAACGCTGGTTAATACGCTTCAAGATAATGACGACCCAAGACTACCTGTTTATGCAGATAAGAATAAATATGGTGTTTATCATGGTTATGAATTTGGACCAAACCAACTAAACGACACCCTAAACAACGGGAATAATGTCTCTCATATTGGTGACCGATTTGGTAACAACCCTGCTGGATTCTCTCCATTTATGAATACTGCCGAAGTATACTTTTTACTTGCAGAAGCTTACGAGCGTAATTTAATCTCAGGAGATTTAGCCCAAGACAATTACGAAACTGGACTTACCATGTCCTTAGAAGAAAATGAAATTGCAACTGAAGATATTACCACATTTTTAGCACAAGATGAAATAGCTTGGGATAGCGGTTCTAGCGATAACCTTTACAAAATACGTATTCAAAAATGGATTTCACTTTACAAACAAAGTGTTGAAGGATGGGCAGAAGCAAGAAGAACCGATGTACCACTAATTCAAGAAGTTTCTAGAGATTACTCAGCATCGCACAACAGACCTCCATTTAGATTCCCATACCCAGATTCTGAAAAATCATTAAACACAAATTTCCCTACAGATGTTGTAGAAAAAGACATTTTTTACGGCACACAAATGTGGTGGGACAAACGTACGGGCGTACAATAAATACAAATTTTTTTTATAAATAGTTTTTTTAAGTTTGAGTTAATTGCAGGAGTAGAAGTGAATAATACACTTCTACTCCTTTTTTTTACTCTTATTTTAATCGTGATTTTATAATTAAATCCTAATTCCCCCTCTATAAATACTCATAATCTTAGAGCAATATCACGAAGCTTAAATAATAAATTAAAACTCAGATAGTCCACATGAGGCTATATGCTTTAAGCCATTCTAGAAGTACAATGCTCTTTATATTTCAGAGATTTAACCCTACTGGAACACCTAAAAATGTATTAAAAAAGTAAAATATATTCTTCTACACCACATCTAATATTACTTTGTAACATAACATTAATAATCACACCTAAACAACAGTATTTAGCCCCTATTTATAAACAAAATCCTTACATTTAGGGATTCAAAACTCTTATTAACCAAATAACACAAACAACATAACATTGTTAAAATAGTATATAATTACGCTAATATTGCAAACTTATTCCACAACATTTCGCATAACTTTACATATTAATAATTTTACTTTAAAAAGGCTAAATTTAAGATTTCGATAATTTAAGTTGGTCAAGGAGTAGCAGCATCACAATTGACTTCTACTCCTATTTTAAAGTATGTGCTCATCTTAAAAATTAGTGTACACACAATCAGATTAAAAATCAGGATCATATCAAAAGTCTAAACAAACATAGTAAGAACAGCAAAACACCACTTAACAACCTTACAACTATGAAATTAACATTCAAAATACTATTATTTTCCGTTCTGTTTTCAGGAACACAACTTTTCGGTCAGGACATAGATCCTGCGACTTTGCTTTGGTACGATCAACCCGCGGCAATTTGGGAAGATGCCTTACCTGTAGGAAATGGTCGTATAGGCGCCATGGTATTTGGTAAACAAGACGAGGAAGACATTCAGTTTAATGAAGAGACATATTGGTCTGGAGGCCCATATTCTACAGTTGTAAAAGGTGGATATAAAAAACTTCCAGAAATTCAAGAACTACTTTTTAATGACGAACCAATTAAAGCCCATAAATTATTTGGTCGTGCTTTAATGGGATATCCTGTAGAACAACAAAAATACCAATCACTTGCAAATTTACGCCTGACATTCAAAAAAGAAGACGTGAAAAACTACAAAAGATCACTGGATTTAAAAACAGGAATTGCTACCGTAACTTACACGTCTAATGGCGTTAATTATAAAAGAGAAATTTTTGCTTCAGCAATCGATCAAACTATAGCAATTAAAATAACAGCCGATAAGCCGAATAGCATTTCTTTAGACGCTGAACTTAGAGGAGTACGAAATAGTGCGCACTCTAATTACGCAACAGATTACTTTAGAATGGATGGTGTTGGAACAGACCAACTAAAGCTAACCGGAAAATCTGCCGATTATATGGGCGTAGAAGGAAGATTAAGATATGAGGCACAGATTAAAGCCCACCATGATGGCGGAGAAATGAGTAGAGATGATGCTATTCTTACTATTAAAAACGCAAATAGTGTAACCTTATATTTTGTCGCTGCTACTAATTTCAAGAATTATAAAGATGTTACAGCAGACCAAAATAAACGAGTACAAGATATGCTCGCTCATGTTGCTAAAAAATCTTACACTACAATAAAAGAAGATGCCTTAAAAGATTACAAAAAGTATTTTGACAGAGTAACACTTACACTGCCTACAACAGAGACATCTTTTCTTCCTACGAATGAAAGAATGACTGAAATCCAAACAAAGCCAGACCCACAGTTAGCTACTTTATGTTATAATTTTGGTAGATATTTACTTATCTCTTCTTCAAGACCAGGAACACAACCTGCAAACTTACAAGGTATCTGGAACAATAGCATGAACCCGTCTTGGGATTCAAAATATACAACCAATATAAATACAGAAATGAATTATTGGCCTGTGGAAACTGCCAATCTATCAGAACTTTCAGAGCCGTTAACCACCATGATCAAAGAACTTACAGATCAAGGTTCGGAAGTAGCTAAAGAACACTACGGAGCCAAAGGATGGGTTTTACACCAAAACACAGATATTTGGAGAGTAGCTGCACCAATGGACGGCCCAACATGGGGAACATTTACTGTAGGAGGCGCATGGTTAACCACGCACATGTGGGAACATTACTTATTTACACAGGATGAAGACTATTTAAAAGACATCTACCCTACTATGAAAGGTGCTGTAGAGTTTTTTATGGACTTCTTAGTTGAATATCCAGAAACAGGGTGGTTAGTAACAAATCCGTCTAACTCTCCAGAAAATCCACCAAAAGGAAAAGGTTACGAATACTTCTATGATGAGGTTACCGGGAACTACTATTTTACAACTATAGTCGCTGGTGCAACAATGGATATGCAAATCTTAAAAGATTTATTTAGCTATTACAATACGGCGACCGAAGTTTTGGGTGTAGATAAAGAATTCTCTAAAAAAGTGGCGGATGCCAGAAAACTATTCCCACCAAATCAAGTTGGAAAAGATGGTATGCTACAGGAGTGGACTAAAGACTACGCACAAAAAGAAGATAAACACAGACACTTTTCTCACTTATATGGTTTGTACCCAGGAAACGTTATTTCATTAGACAAAACCCCTGAATTTATTGAACCTGTTAAAAAAGTTTTAGAACAACGCGGAGATGGCGGTACCGGTTTCTCTAGAGGTTGGAAAATGGCTTTATGGGCTAGATTAAAAGATGGTGATAGAGCAAACGACATTTTTAAGGGCTATATCAAAGAACAATGTTATATCTCTCTATTTGCTAAATGTTTTAAACCATTACAAGTCGATGGGTCTTTTGGAGTGACAGCAGGAATCACAGAAATGCTAATTCAATCCAATGAAGGATATGTTGAACTTTTACCAGCATTACCTTCAGAATGGGCCGATGGAACATTTAACGGTGTAATGGCTAGAGGTGCTTTCGAATTTGACTTTAGTTGGAAAAACAATAAAATAAACACCGTTAGTATCTTATCTAAAGCAGGAACAACCTGTAAAATTAAAATGCCTAGCAATGTTAAAATCATGTCTAACGGAACATCTGTTCGTTTCAAAAAACGTGCAAACCAAATTATTGAATTTAACACAGACAAAGGACAGACATACACCTTTGAAAACTTATAATCCTAGTAAATAAATATTAAAAAAGATAATAGCTCAGACCCTCCCGCATAATATAAATCAATTAGAGTCTTAAAAACCCAAATCGATAATGAGATATAATAGGTTAGGAAAAACCGATTTAAAAATAAGCCATTTAGGTTTTGGAGCCTCTGCGGTTGGAGGCATGTTCGAAAAAACGGACAAAAATGAAGCTATTAAAACCATTCACACGGCCTTTGATAGAGGTATTAATTATTTTGACACCTCTCCCGCCTACGGCAGAGAAACCTCTCCTTTTGGGGCGGCGACTTCAGAAATAGTTCTAGGTGAAGGTTTAAAAAGTCTGAAGCGAGACGAATTTATTATTTCAACAAAAGCAGGAAAAACAGCATCACTGCCTCCTGTATTTAATTTTTCGTACAGCGCCATTATAAAATCTGTAGAGTCTAGTTTAAAACGCTTAAACACAGATTATATTGATATCGTATTTTTACACGATATCGAATACGGACAAGGACAATACTTAAAATTAGCTTTAACGGAAGGTCTCGAGGCATTAAGAGATTTAAAAAAACAAGGAAAAATAAAATTTATAGGCGCCTCGTGCTATCCTATAGAAGTATTAGATCACGTTATTACAAATTACGAATTGGATGTAATTCTTGTACATAATCACTATACACTAATTAACGATCTATTATTAAAACTGTTACCCAAAATAAAGGCAAAAGATGTAGGTTTGGTTAATGCCTCCCCTTTTGCCAGTGGGTTACTCACCCATAAAGGGCCACCCGATTGGTATCCTGTAAACGTAAAAGAATTAGCTGTCATAAAAAAAACTATAGCCTATTGTAAAGATTCAAATATTCCTATAGAAAAAATTGCACTACAATTTGCACTTCGAAACTCCGAAATAAACACAACATTATTTAGTTGTAGCAATCAAAATATATTAAATCAGAACCTAGATTGGAGTCAAGAACCAATAAATTTATCTGTGATTGAAAAAACACTAGTATATTTAGAGTCTATAAAGAACACAGACTTTGATTTTGGAGGTTTTAACAAATAGCGATGAATAGTATAGACTTATTTATAATTATCCTTTATTTACTGGGAATATTGTCCTTAGGGATTCTTTCCTCAAGAAAAACAAACTTGACCACCGACAATTATTTTTTAGCTGGAAGAAGTTTAAATTGGATTGTTATAGGTGCGTCACTTTTTGCTAGTAACATTTCTACAATACATTTGGTAGGCTTAGCCGCTTCAGGTTTTGAAGATGGCTTAGTCTGGGGGAATTTTGAATGGATGGCTTCAATTGTTTTAATCCTATTGGGATTAATATTTGCACCGTTCTATTTTAGAAGTAAAATTTCTACCTTACCTCAATTTCTTGAAAAAAGATATGGTGGTGCCTCCCGATCTTTTCTAGCATTTATGGCTATTCTTGGGGCTTTATTTGTACACATAGGCATGAGTCTTTATGCTGGCGCAATTGTTTTTAATTCCTTATTTGGAATTGATGAATATGTCTCAATTTTAATTATTTCGGTAATCACCGCTACCTACACCATAATGGGTGGTTTAAAGGTTGTCGTTATTACAGAAAGTGTACAGACCGTTATTCTAATTGTAGGCGCTATATTATTAACGTATTTCGCTATTGAAGCTCTCCCGCAAGTGGGCGTACATTCGATAGCCGATTTTAAAAATGCTGTAAAACCAGACCAACTAAGTATGCTTAGAACTCCGGGACACGAAGGGCATTCTGGACTTACCTGGTACTCCATATTTTTGGGTTACCCCATAATTGGAATATGGTATTGGTGTACAGACCAAACCATTGTACAGCGCGTGCTAGCCGCTAAAAGTGAAGACGACGCAAAAAAAGGTCCAATATTCGCCGGCTTTCTAAAACTCTTACCGGTATTTATAATGGTACTACCGGGTATTATTGGTTACGTTTTATTTAAAGAACAAATTACCACTAGTAATGAAACCTTACCAGTGCTCATTAACAATTTACTTCCCGTGGGCATAAAAGGTATTTTTGCAGCAGCATTGCTCTCTGCACTTATGAGTACCATAGCCGCAGCTCTTAATAGCTGTTCTACTTTAGTCGCTATTGATATCGCTAAAAGAATGACCCCTTCCCTAACCGATAAAAAACAAGTTGTAATAGGAAAATGGGTTGCTGTAATCGTTATGATTTTAGCCATGGCCTGGTCTACGCAAGGCGGCAAGTTTAACAGTATATTCGAAGCTATAAATAAAATAGCCGCCGCATTAGCGCCACCAATTGCAACCGTATTTATATTTGGTGTATTTAGTAAAAGAGGAACAAAAGAAGCTTCTTTATATACATTAATGATTGGATTTGTACTAGGTATAGGTGCTTTTAGTGTAGACTTTATTCCACCGCTTTCAGGAAATCCAGAATTAATCACAGATACACTAGGCATCCCTTTCATGATGCAGGCTTGGTGGCTATTCTGCATTTGTTCTTTTATTTATTTTGCAATTAGCTATGCGACACCAAAACCAACAGCAGCACAATTAGAATATACTTGGGACAATCCATTTCAGTTTTTAATTAACGATAAATTTAGAGGTATAAGAGACGTGCGTTTATACACGGGTATTCTTATAGCTCTAATCGTAATATTATATATAATTTTCGCATAAACAACTTATAAAATAGCGCTTCATGAAGACATCTAATACCCTCTTTCAGTTCTTACTTTTAATAGCAGTCACACTTTCTCTTTTTTCATGCAACGATAAGAAGGCTAAAGAAGTAGCTGTCGCAGAACCTATAGAAAAAAAACCTAACATAATTATCTACCTCACCGACGATTTGGGTTATGGCGATTTGGGATGTTACGGAAACCCTATTATTAAAACACCTGGTATAGATAAGTTTGCATCCGAAGGTGTTATCCTTACAGACTTACACTCGGCAGGAACAGTATGTTCTCCGTCGCGTGCAGGAATCTTAACAGGGAGAAATCCTTACAGAAGTGGATTCTATTACTTACAAGGTTATGCGGGAACTCACCTAAGAGATAGCGAGGTTACCATTGCGGAGGTGCTAAAATCGGGAGACTACGAAACGGCATTTATGGGAAAATGGCATTTATCGCGTTTAGAAAAAACATCTAGAGCGAAAGAGCCTAGCCCTAGCGATCAAGGTTTCGATTATTGGTTTGCATCTACACATAATGCCTTTGCAGGTCCTAAAAATTTTAGAAAGTTTATTAGAAACGGAGAAGATGTTGGCGAAGTTAACGGATGGTACTGTGACGTATTAACAGAAGAAGCTACAGACTGGTTAACAAACATAAGAGATAAGAGTAAACCTTTCCTTTTAATTGTTTCTACTCACGAACCACATACACCACTTTCGCCACCAGAAGAATATAGCGATATGTACGATAATGCTACGGTAGACAGTCTAGAGCAATCTATTAGTTATGGTGGTGTTGAAAGACCAGAGCACGACATTTCAATGAATAAAAAAGAGTACTACGGTACAATTTCTCAATTAGATCAAGCCTTTGCTAATTTAATGAAAACAGTAGACGACGAGAATTTAACCGAAGACACTATGGTTATTTTTACTAGTGATAACGGTCCTGAATCTCCTGTAAATTTAGACGAATCTCAAGGTTTATGGGAAGATCCAATACGTGATTACTGCTTTGGAACACCTGGCGATCTTAGAGGAATGAAAAGATTCCCTTACGAAGGCGGACACAGAGTTCCTGGTATTATTCGTTACCCGGCTAAAATTCCAGCTGGAACAGTAAGTAATGAGTTGGTAGTGGCTACCGACTTTATAACAACTGCGGCTAAACTGGCGCAAGTTCCAGCACCACAAAACATAAACTTAGACGGAATAGATGCATTTCCTGCATTTCTAGGAGAAAAAATAGAAAGAGAAAAACCGTATTTATGGATTTTCCCTACACACGAAGACACCTATTTTAGAATGCCACATATGGCAATGCGATATAACGACTATACACTTATCGGAAAATTTAAAGATAAGGAAGACGATGTCACAATTATGGAATGGATGAAAACATCTGTACCTGTAACCTTTTCACTTTACAACTTAGCTAACGACCCATCACAACAAACAGATCTTGCAACTAGAGAACCTGAAATGGTTGAAAAATTAAAACCTATACTTTTAGAGCAATGGTTAGAGATTAGAGACGAAGGTCCATACTGGGAAAAGTTAAATGAAGCATCAAAAACAAAAAAATAAGAATGAGAAGTCAAACCAAAATAGCACTTCTATATGTCTTTATAATATCTATAGCGTTTGTTAGTTGTAAATCTGAAGAAAAAGAAACACCTGAAATAAAAGAGGTAAAACCTAATATTATTATCTACCTAACAGACGATTTAGGGTATGGCGATTTAGGATGCTATGGCAACCCGATTATACAAACGCCTGCCATAGATAAGTTTGCTTCAGAAGGCGTACTTCTAACCGACCTACACTCGGCAGGAACGGTTTGTTCGCCTTCTAGAGCAGGCCTATTAACAGGTAAAAACCCATATAGAAGTGGCTTTTACTATCTACAAGGTTATGCTGGAACACATTTAAGAGATAGCGAAACAACCATTGCCGAAATCCTTAAATCTGGCGGTTACGAAACCGCATTTATGGGAAAATGGCATTTATCGCGTTTAGAAAAAACAGACAAAGCACCAGAACCAAATCCAGGAGATCAAGGATTCGATTACTGGTTCGCTTCGACCCACAATGCATATAGTGGTCCTAAAAACTTCCGAAAATTCATTAGAAATGGCGAAAATGTAGGCGAAGTAAGCGGATGGTATTGCGATGTATTAACAGAAGAAGCTACAGATTGGTTAACAAACATAAGAGATAAAACCAAACCCTTTCTTTTAATAGTATCTACTCACGAACCTCACGCACCACTTTCTCCTCCAGAAGAATTTAGCGCGATGTACGACAATGCAATGGTAGATAGCTTAGAACAATCTATTAGTTACGGCGGTGTTGCTCGTCCAGAATACGACATTAGTAAGAATAAAAAAGAATATTACGGCACTGTTTCTCAACTAGACAAGGCTTTTGAAAATCTTATGGCCACAGTCGACAAGGAGCAATTAACCGAAAATACAATGGTTATTTTTACCAGTGACAATGGACCAGAATCTCCTGTTAATTTAGAAGAATCTCAAGGCGAATGGGAAGCCCCAACTCGAGATAATTGCTTTGGAACACCAGGGATTTATAGAGGAATGAAACGATTCCCTTACGAAGGCGGACACAGAGTACCAGGTATAGTACGCTATCCTGCCAAAATAAAAGCGGGAACAACAAGTGATGAAATGGTGGTCGCCACAGACTTTATTCCTACAGTAGCTTATCTAGCTCAAGTAGAAATGCCTTCTGGAATACATTTCGATGGTATAAATGCTTTTCCCGCATTTATCGGACAAAAAATAACAAGAGAAAGACCTTATTTATGGGTCTATCCAAACCATGAAGACACCTATTTTAGAATGCCTCACATAGGCATGCGCTATAACGATTACACACTTATTGGAAAATTCCCAGATAAGACCAAAACACTTAGTTTAATGGATTGGATGAAAACATCTGTTCCTGAAACTTTCGAGCTTTATAATTTATCTAACGATCCTGAACAAAAAATAGATTTAGTTACTGCGGAACCAGAAATGGTCGAGTCGCTAAAAACGATTATGATTAAGGAATGGATTGAAATTAGAGATGAAGGTCCCAATTGGGAGAAACTTAATAAATAACGGTTAGAAACCCTTCTCAGAACAATACGCACCTACTTATTCAAACACGTAACAAGAGTCTAACTCAAATTACCAACATCTAATTGAAAGTATGAAAAATATTACCTTACATATAGCTACCGTTTTTATCTTATGTTTATGTAATACGACATATGCACAAGGAAACTCAAAACAACTTCCAAATATTGTTATTATTTATGCTGATGACATGGGATTTGGGGATTTAAATTGTCAGAATCCAAATTCTAAAATACCTACGCCCAATTTAGATAAATTAGCTACTGAAGGCATGCGTTTTACAGATGCTCACAGCTCATCTGCTATCTGCTCCCCAAGTCGTTTTGCCATATTAACAGGTCAGTATCATTGGAGAAGAACCCACGGTATTGTAAAATCTTTTGGAGAGCCTCTTTTTAAAGACACCGATGTTACGTTACCTCAACTTTTAAAAACAGCAGGTTACCAAACAGCCGCGATCGGGAAGTGGCACTTAGGTTGGAACTGGAATTTTATAAACAAAGAACCAACGGGAGAACGCACCTATTGGGGAAGAACTCACAAAACATATTTAAATGAAGATATCGATTGGGAAGCGCCTTTAGGAGGCGGACCTCTAGATCGCGGATTTGATTATTATTTTGGAGATGGCACTATTAACTTCCCTCCATATGCATGGGTTGAAAATGACAAATTTGTAGACATCCCTAATGATTTTTTTGAATTTAATCAATTTGAAAGAGACGTAAAAGAAATGGATTGGGATTCGCGTCCTGGACCTAAAGTTGCTGGCTGGGATCCGTACAACGTACTTCCAACCTTAACTAAAAAAACCATATCATGGATTGGTAATCAAAAAAAGGATAAGCCGTTCTTTTTATATTTAGCCTTACCTTCTCCTCATGCTCCAATTATTCCGAATGATGAATTCGACGGCACTTCAGAAGCGGGCGCTTATGGCGATTTTATGGTTCAGACGGACTGGATTGCAGGAGAAGTTTTAAAAGCACTTAAAGACAATGGTTTCGAAGAGCATACCATTGTAATTTTTAGCTCAGATAACGGCCCTGAAAAAATTGCTTTCGAAAGAGCTGAAAAATATGACCATTATAGTATGGGAGATTTTCGAGGCTTAAAACGAGATATTTGGGAAGGTGGACACCATATTCCATTCCTTATTAAATGGCCAAATCACATTAAAGCAGGAACAGTTTCTGACAATCTAATATCTCAGGTCGATATAATGGCTACACTTTTAGAAATCACTGAAACTAAAATTCCAGAGCAAGGTGCTATCGATAGTCAAAGTTTTTTATCTATCATCACCGGAAAACCTAATAAAAATAAACACAGAACAGCTACCATACACAATACAAATGCCGGTGGCTATGCTGTAAGACAAGATAATTGGCTGTATATAAACACACCAACAGGCTCTGTAACAAGAATGCCAGAATCTTTTAAAAACCTGAGAGGGTATACAGATTTTTCAACAGCGGGTTTACTTTTTGATTTAGAAAAAGACCCAGAACAACGCGTTAATTTATTTGAAAAATATCCAGAAAAAATAAAAGAAATGCAGGCATACTTAAAGCTAGAATTAGACAAAGGCTATTTAAAATAAAACCCCTATTACATATAAAAATCCCCTATTAAATTTTCAGAATAGATATTAGAGATATTGTTGTAAATACAGCATCTAGCCACTATCACTTCTGAATCAATTAACTAATAAAAAAAGCAGAAAAGAAATGGAACGAAGACAATTTATAAAACTATCAGGAGCTGGTGCGACTGCACTATCATTTACACCCTCTTGGGCCTATTTAAGTAAGGATTCTTCAATGTACAGCTTTCCACAAATGATTGGAGAAGTGAGTCAATCTTCTGCCATATTACAAACCCGACTTACCAAGCAAAACAGTATGCCTGAAAATGGTTTTAACACTGCTGAAGCCTTACTAAGTTATGATATTGAAGGCACTTCAGGTATGGCAAGATTCGAAATTTCAGACCATCCAAAATTTAAAAAATCGACTTCATCGTCTTGGCTTAAAGCCATTCCAAGCAACGATTTTGTAGTCAAGTTTAAAATAGACCATTTAAATCCTGACACTAAATATTACGTAAGAGTACATTACGGTATTACCGATTTAGATACAGAAACAGGACCTACGAGCTCTTTTTCTACTTTACAAACACCCGAAATGGACAAACCGGTTTCTTTTGTAGTAACGTCTTGCATGAACTTAGGTAAGTTCTTTCTTGGTGGCGGTGCTTTAAGAGCAAAGGAAAAAAGTAAAGCGGCACAGGGCGAAGACAGAAAATTAGGTTTTCCAGCTTTAGCCGCAATGCAAAAAACAAAACCTGCATTTTGGGTACAGACTGGAGACACCGTTTATTATGATTACCCTAATAAAGGTATAGCTAAAACTCAGACCGAATTGCGTGCTAAATGGCACCGCCAAATGGCCATGCCACGTATGTATAATTTTCTTGGAGAAGTACCAGTATATTTCATGAAAGACGATCATGAATACAGATATAATGATAGTGACAACGAAGAAAATGGAAAAGCACCATCTCCAAGTTTGGCAAGAGCGACTTTTTTAGAACAAACACCTTTAGCGGCTCCAGAAGACCCAAATCCAGTTACATTCCGAACCAGACAAATCAACAAACATTTGCAAATTTGGATGCCAGAAGGTCGAGATTACAGAGATAATAATACGTTACCGGACGGACCGCATAAATCTATTTGGGGTGAAGACCAATTAAAATGGATAAAACAATCGCTTTTAGAGAGCACAGCAACGTTTAAACTATTTATTGTAGCTTCTCCTTTGGTTGGTCCAGACGATGCTTCTAAACACGACAATCACGTGAGTTATGGTGGTTTTCAGCAAGAACGCGATGCCTTTTTTCATTGGTTGAAAAAAAATAATATCGACAAAAACTTTTATATTATTACTGGGGATCGTCACTGGCAATACCATTCCATTCACCCGGCGGGTTTTGAAGAATTTGGAACAGGAACCATAAACGGACAAAACTCAAGACCAGGAAGAAAACCAGGCGATGTAGGATCTACAGACCCTTTAGGCCTAATAAAACAGCCTTACATACAAGAAGATCCAACAGGAGGATTTTTGTTAATTAAAATAGCGCCACCAGAAAACGGAAAAACAGCACAACTTAGTTTTGAAACTATAGACGAAAGTGGCAATCAACTTAATTTGGCTGTGAAGGACGTAAAATAATAGTTCTAAAACATAAAAAAGAGCGTACTAATGGAAAGATAAACTCCATTCTACGCTCTTTTTTTTTATCGCTTTAAGACTTACAAAAGTAATAACTTGTTGAAATGTATTACTGACTTACCCGAAGTGATATGGTCTTTAAATCTTTTTCCAATGAAGATGCTCCAACAGAAATCGTAAACGTTCCTGCTTCTACTTCCTTTTTCATGCTTTGATTTAAAATATTTAATTCATCGAAACCGAGTTTAAACGACACTGTTTTTGTTTCTCCTGGCTTTAGGCTGATACGCTTAAAACCCTTCAACATTTTCAGATAACGCCCTACCGAAGCATAATCGT
This sequence comes from Formosa sp. F44, assembly GCF_056238645.1. The sequence continues at coordinate 201,010 of NZ_JBWDLJ010000005.1, read as the reverse complement.
CGCGCACATACATTTGCACAACCTCATCTCCTATTATACTCCCGGTATTTGTCACTTTAACAGATACAGTAGTAGACCCGTTTGATTTTATAGTGCTGTCTGCTAACGTTAATTCGGAATACTTAAATGTTGTATAACTTAAACCATATCCAAATGGGAATAACGGTGATTTATCGCTGTACTTATATCTACCTTTTCCCGAACCAACAAAGTCTGGACGCTCCAAGTACGTGACTGGAAGCTGACCAACAGAACGCGGAAATGATACTGTTAATTTTCCCCCAGGGTTTACATCTCCAAAAATAGCATCGGCAATAGCATCTCCAGATCGCATTCCTAAATACCAAGTTTCTAACACCGAAGGAATATTTTCGGCTATATAATTTATAGATAACGGACGTCCGTTTATTAAAACCACTATAACGGGTTTTCCTGTTTTCTGGATAGCCTCTACCAATTCATTCTGTACACCAAGTAAATCAAGATCTGCGCGATCTACACCTTCACCACCCGTTCTACGAGAACCACCAACCACAAGCACAACAGCATCAGATTTATTAGCCACATCTATGGCTTCGGCAAAACCCGCTTTAGAATCTCCTGTTAAATCGCATCCTTGGGCATAATTAATTGTAACACGACCTTCCGTCTTAGATTTAAGACCATCTAAAACCGACACATAATAAGGAGGCAATCCGGAATACCCGCCTAACAAAGCATAACTACTATATTCTACAGATGGTTGTTCGGTAGCATTTGGTCCAATCACGGCTAAAGACTTCAAGTTTTTAAGGTCGAGAGGCAGTAAATTATTTTCGTTTTTTAATAGAACTATAGCCTTTTTAGCTAGCTCGTAAGCATAGTCTTGATGTTCTTTTTTACTTACAATAGTATCTTTTTTTACAGCTTTAGGTTCCGAATCGAATAGACCTAATTTATATTTAGCGGCTAAAATTCTTGACACAGCCGTATCTACATATTTTACAAGCTCTGGATTTTTAGTCAGTGTATCTTTTAAAATGGTAGAATGAAAGCTTAATTGCTCTGGAATTTTACCTAACGCTAAATCCATATCGACACCTGCTTTTAGCGCTAACAAAGCTGCCTCTACGCGTGTTTCTGGAATAAAATGCATGGTTTGCAAACGACTAACATCATTATTATCGGACACGACAAAACCATCGAAACCTATTTCGTCTCGTAAAATATCGTTTAATAACCAAGAATTCATATGGCATGGCACCCCGTTAAAATCTTGATGACCCGGCATAATACTACCAATTTGAGCTTCTTTTACAGCCGCTTCAAAAGGTGGCAAAAACACCTCGCGTAATCTGCGCTCTGACATATCACTAAATCCGCCATTAATACCACGCCTATTTTCTGGATATCCTACATAATGTTTTGCGGTAGACATGACATGATTTTTATCGTAACGCTCACTTCCCATACCCTGCATCCCTTGAATAAAAGCCACACCCATACGCGACACTAAATACGGATCTTCGCCATAAGATTCTTCTACCCTACCATATCGCGCATCTCCCGAAATCACATCTAAATTAGGAGAATAAATATGTGTAATGTTTAAGGCTCGAGCTTCTAATGCTGTTTGCTCTGCCATTTTTTTAATAAGTTCTGGCTCCCACGTAGACCCTAAAGCTATGGCCTGCGGATAAACCGTTACTCCGTCTACCCACAATCCGTGTAAACCTTCTCCAAACTTCATAAACGGTATTCCTAATCTATCGTTAGCAGGTGCATCTTGGGTAAGCTCTGCTATTTTTTCATCTAAAGTCATCTTACCGACCAATTGCTCTACTTTCTTTGAAATTTTCAAGTCTGCTTTCTCGTTATTCTGTGCAACAGATTGCATTGAAAAGCAACTTATTATAACCCATAGAGCAACTCCAATATGTACTGTTTTTTTCATATATATCAATTTTATTCAGCCTAAAAGGCTTTTAAGTATAATTAAAAAAAAAGAGACAAAGCTTGAGTTTCATCCTCAATAGCCTTGTCTCTTTTAATTAAACACCTGTATTTTTCATCTTTCTCATCTAAAACGTTAGTTCTTTTTCCTCTCCAGGTTGTAACACCACATCTATGGTATTTCCTAAAGCTCTTACTTTGCAAGTACCACCTTTTTCAGAACTAATATTTACAACAAGTTTGGCTTTACTCCACTCCATATCTATATCAAAATTACCTCTAGCCTGTAAACCTGTAACCTTTCCTTCAGTCCATTGTTCTGGAATTGCAGGTAATACATGAAGAATAAAATTACCTTTTTCGTCTTTTAAATGACTTTGAAGCAACATCTCTGAGACACCTGCTGTTGCACCTAAATTACCATCGATTTGGAATGGCCCAATTGTATTCATTAAACTACTTTTCTGACCTCTACTTAATAAGGTCACCAAGTTTTTATGTGCTTTTTCACCTTCCAATAATCTCGCGTGCATTAACAATCCGTGTGCATAGGCCCAGCCCATACCTCCTTGTCCGTTCTCTTCTCTCCATGCTAAACTGGTTCTTACCGCTTCATAAAGTTCTGGAGTCTCTTCTGTAATTATAGAAAATGGGTGTAAACCAAGCATATGAGAAAGGTGTCTGTGACCAGGTTCTTTCTCTTTTAAATCCTGTCTCCATTCCATCATTCTTCCATTTTTTTCAGAAATTGGAAAATCAGGTAACGCCTTTTGAGCTTCAACAATACGTTTCTGGATATCGTCGTTTATATTTATAATAGATCCCGCTTCTTGAGTTGCCCCAAAAACGGCTTTAATTATAGATAAATGATATGTTGAGGTTGAAGTAATTCTTAACATCTCGTTTGTTGAAGGATCTAAATATTGATTTTCAGGAGACGTTGATGGTAAAAAGTGTAAGACTCCATCTTTATCTTTAACCAAGACATCTAAGATAAACTCACTTGCTCCAGATAACATGGGATATAATTCTTCTTTTAAGAACACCTCGTCCTGAGTATACTCATAATGATCCCATAAGCTCATAACCATCCACGCTCCTGGTAACGGATCTAAAACACCGTTATTAAACTGTGAGGATAGCGTAGAAGCTGAAGGCGTAACGCGCCCAAATGGATTTGATGCATGATGAGAAAACCAACCATTAGAACCGTACATGTCTTTAGCATACGGTTTACTAACATCTACAATTTTTTTAAACCATGAAATTAATGGATCCATAGTTTCTGAAACATTGGCCACGTCTGCAGCCCAATAATTCATTTGCAGGTTTACATTTAAATGATAATCTGCTTCCCATGGTGCCCACATACGCTCGCTCCATTTACCCTGTAAATTTGCAGGTAATACCGAATTAGCACGAGAACTCCCCATTAATAAATAGCGTCCAAACTGAAACAAATGTGCTTCTAAGCCAGCATCTACAGTGCCCTTTTTATAATTTTTTAAACGCACATCCAGAGATAAAGAGTCTAATGCAGGATCGCCCATTTCTAAACTTACACGATTAAACATGGCAGCATGCTCCTGAGTATGGACGTTTTTTATATCGTCCCATGTTTTAGAAGAAGCTGCATTTAAAACTTTTTCTGCTTTAGCCACAGGATCTATACTTCTGTCAAAATTTAGTAACTCTAAATTATAATCTGTCGCAGCAGTGTATTTTAAAACCACCTCTTTAGCATTAGTAACTTTTAGCTTCTCTTTTTCTGCAGTAATTGAACCTCCATTAACAGTAGTGTTTAGTCGCGCCGCAAAACGCATATGGGCACCACCTTTACCAGAACCGCCAGCATTTTCGTCTCGTGCTTCTGGAGCTTCGATATCTACAATTTGTCCATCCATATGTATAGAACCATCTGCTAATGCAGAAACCGTTACATCTTTAGGACGCTCTAAAGCAATACTAAAGTTAAGGTTTTCCTTACCTGTAGTGGATATACGGATACATAATACATTATCTAGTGCCGAAATAAAAGCTTCTTGAGTAATTGTGGCACCATTAATATCGTAGGTAACAGTAGATAGTCCTGTAGACATATCTAAGGCTCTTTTATAATTAGAAACTTCACTTTTATTATCGAAGTCTAGTAATAAATCTCCTAAGGGCTCGTAAGATCTAAACGATGCTGGACCCGCTGTTAAATTAGCCAAACCATACGTATTAGCTTCCATGCTTTTACCTTCCAAAATTAAATTTTGAACTGTAGTTAGCTTTTCACGGAAATTTTCTGCAAACGGATTATCCGGTTCACCAGCCCATAAGCTTTCTTCATTTAACTGAAATTTAGCAACATCGGTTCCTCCAAAAGTCATAGCTGCAAGCTTCCCGTTTCCAATAGGAAATGCATCTGTCCATTTTTTGGCAGGTGCATCGTACCATATTGTATTAACGGCACTTGTCGTGTTTTGTTCATCTACAACAGCATTACTTTTACATCCCACGATTAATTGAGACATCACTATTGTAAATGCAAATAATTTTAAACGTTTCATCTTAATTAGTTTAAAGTAGAGTTAAACACACGTTTTTCTCCTGCAGCCAATACCAAATCTACAGTAGTTTCTCCAAGTTTTACTTTACACGTGCCTCCTGCTTTAGAAGATATAGTTGTTGTTTTTAACGCACCATTTTCCCATGCCAAATCTACTTCGAAACCACCTCTAGCGACTAAGCCAGTAATATTTCCTGTATTCCAAGCACTAGGTAATGCAGGTAGTAATTCTAAAATAACAGTGCCTTTATTGTCTTTTACATGACTATGAAGTAACATTTCTGCTATACCTGCTGTTCCTCCAAAATTTCCATCAATTTGGAAAGGCGGATGATAATCGAATAAGTTTTTAGCAGTCGATTTTTGCAACAGTGCTTTTACGTTTTCGTAAGCTTTATTCGAGTCGTTTAAACGGGCATAAAAGTTAATAATCCAAGCTCTACTCCAACCTGTATGTCCGCCACCATTCGCCAACCTATGGTTTATACTTCTGTAAATAGCATCGATAACATAAGGAGTGTCTTGCGTATTAAACTGACTTCCTGGGTACAATCCGTATAAATGACTTAAATGTCTGTGACCAGCATCTACCTCATCAAATTCTTCAGACCACTCCATTAAACGTCCATCCGAGCCAATTTGAGGTAGCGATAATTTCCCTAAAGCTGTCGCAACTTCTTTGGTAAACTCATCGTCTATACCAAGATCTTTAGCAGCATCTAAAAGGTTAGTAAAACTTTCGTAAATAATTTCTTGATCCATGGCATTACCCATTCCTAAATTAACATGTTTCCCATCGGTATTATTAGGCGGATAAAACTTATTTTCTGGAGATGTTGACGGACCTGAAACTAACTTTCCTGATCTCGGATCTGTAGTTAACCAATCTAATAGAAATTTACAAGATTCTTTAATAATAGGATACGCACGTTCTTCTAAAAATTGCTTATCGCCCGTATATCTGTAATGCTCCATAAAATGCCCAGTTGCCCAAGCACCTCCCATAGGCCACATACCATAACCAACTCTACCAATTGGTACAGTCCAATGCCAAACATCTGTAGTATGGTGCACTACAAAACCATCGTTATTATAGATTTCTTTTGCTGTTTTCTGTCCAGATGGCACCAAAGATTCTATAAAGCTAAAAAATGGTTCGTGACACTCCGAAAGGTTAGTTAGTTCTGCCGGCCAATAATTCATTTGCATGTTTATATTGGTATGATAATCTCCATTCCATGGCGCTACTAAATGGTTGTTCCAGATCCCCTGTAAGTTTGCTGGCAAAGAGCCTTCTCGAGATGATGATATTAATAAATAACGACCATATTGAAAATAAAGTTCGAATAATCCAGCATCATCTGCACCATTTTTAACGGCTTCTAATCGTTCATCTGTTGGTAGTTTATCTAAATCTGAATGACCAAGTTCAATAGATACACGATTAAAAAGTCTTTGATATTCTGCGATATGATCTGACACTAATTTTTTCAAGGATTTTTTGTTCGCTGCTTTTAAATCTTTAGAGTTTCTAGTCCCTAAGTTTTCTGTTAAAGGCTTAAAAGGATCGTGACGATTATAATCTGTGGCCGCTGAAATTAATAATTTTACAGATGTAGCATTTTCAATTGAAATGACGCCGTCTTCAGATTTTAATTTTCCACCTTTAGGGACTGCCATTAGTTGCGTTTCGTACTTAACACCTAGGTGTTTTCCTTTATGGCTAGCTTGCCCCCACATTTTAATTTTATTGCTACCTAAACTTGTAACTTCAAAATCTGCGGGTCTGTCTAAACTTAAATCTAGAGAAATAGAATTGGGTTTATCTGCCGTTAATAGCACGACTATAACTTGATCGATCGGAGTAGAAAACACCTCTCTTACATAATTAACACCGTTAGCCGTAAATGTTGTTTTTGCTATGGCATTATCGATATCCAGTTCTCTTCTATAGTTTTCAGAAGTTCCTTCAATATTAAATTTAAGATTAAGCTCTCCCAGTGTCTGATAACTTCTTGGAGCGATACGTCTATCTAAAACATTATCCTGAACCAATGAATTAGCCTTAGCATATTCCCCATTAAAAATGAGTTTTCTTGCCTCTTCAATATAGGTATATGCACCAGGTTTCCCTGTAGGTATTGGAGGGCCTGCCCAAACCGACTCCTCGTTTAATTGTATTTGTTCTTCTTCTACACCACCATAAACCATGGCACCCAACCTGCCGTTACCGACAGGAAGTGCTTCCATCCACTCTTTAGCGGGTGAAGTATACCATAATTTATTTTGAAATTCGTCTTGCGGTTTCTCAGACTGCGATTGCCCAAGAACACTTTGGGGCGCAAAAACTAGTAGTCCTAAAAAAACAAGGATTAGTTTATTTATATTTTTATTCATTTGTATCTATTTCTTTGTTGCAAATAAAAATTACTTAGAGCTTACCTGTACTGTAGCTCCTACTAAACCATCTGAACTTGCAGTTAATTTAATATCTCCTGCTTTCTTAGTTGTTTTTAAAATCACTAAACATTTACCGTTAAAAGCAGATCTTTCATTCCCTACAAAAGATTCTTCACTTTTTGGATCTCCGTTATCTACTGCTAAAATTGTAGCTTCACCTTCTACTTTAAATGTAATATTGTTTAAGGCTTTTGGCACAAAACGACCTTCTGCATCTAAAATATTAACTTCGACATGAACCACATCTTTTCCTCCTGCATTAATAACATCGCGATCGGCTAATAATTCAATTTTATTAGCGTCTCCTGCCGTTTCTATTTTCTTTTCTGCTACAACTTTTCCGTTGTTAATTCCTTTTGCTTCTAATATTCCAGCTTTGTAAGGCACTTGCCAAACCACATCCATAGTGTCTTTCATACTCTGTACACCTAAAGATTCACCATTTAAGAATAACTCTACACTATCACAATTAGAATATGCTACTACAGGTATTTTAACACCTTCTTTTCCTTTCCAATTCCAGTGTGGTAAAATGTGAACCATAGGCTCTTCGGTCCACTGACTCTGATAAAAATAGTATGCATCTTTAGGGAATCCACACATGTCTATAACTCCGAAGTTGAAAAGTTTTGCAGGCCATCCGAACATTGATTCTCCTAAGTAATCGAATCCTGTCCATCTAAATTCACCTGACATGAAAGAGAAGTCTCTAGTCATTTTCCATGAATCTCTAGCAGAAATACGTACGATAGAATTATCGTAAGACGAGCTGTAATATTTACTAATATCACCAAAAACTTCTTCTTCAGACAAGTTTGGCACTTTCATGATTCCTCCTAAAGGATTAGCACCTCTGTACCATGATTGAGACTGATATTCGCCACGTGTTTGGAAAGTATGAGGCACTTCTGTAGCCACAAATTTACGTTCCGGGTAAGTCTCATGATCTTTTTCGTACATGAAAACAGAACCTCCACCACCGTTGTAACCGGTAACATCTAATGCGCTAGCAAAACCACTTTCATTCGCTAAGTGCATGTGTGTAATCCCACAAGTAATTGGTCTTGTATTATCGTGTTCTCTAACGACACTCATTAATCTTTTTAATCTTACGGTACCTTCTTCGAAACAAGCATCTGGAATTTCGTTACCCACACTCCAAAGAATAATTGAAGGGTGATTTCTATCTCTTTTAATTAACTCGGTAAGATCTTTCTCTGCCCATTCGTCAAAATACAAGTGGTACCCATATTTTGCTTTTCCTTCTTTTACTTTATTTCCAAAAGGCCAAGATTCTATCCACTCATCGAATGCTTCGTCCATAACCATAAAGCCCATTTTATCGCATAAATCTAATAACGTAGCACTTGGTGGGTTGTGAGCCGTACGGATGGCATTACATCCCATTTCTTTTAAAATTTCTAAACGGCGTTCTAATACACGATCGTTAATAGCAGCACCTAAAGCACCCAAATCACTATGATTATTAACTCCTTTTAGTTTTATGTTTTTTCCGTTTAAGGTAAATCCGTTATCTGCCGAAAAGCTAAAATCGCGAATTCCCATATTGGTTTCTACTTGGTCTACAAGTGTGTTACCAACCATTATTTTTGTTTTTACTTTGTATAAGTAAGGTGATTCTGGCGACCACAATTCAGGATTACTAACTGTAATGTTCTGAACAATATTTTCTTCTTTACTACTCGCTAAGGTAGCAGTTGTTTCTTCCGAAGATAATAGCACATTGTCTGAAGTATAAATTTCGTTTACTAAACGATAATCTTTAGAATCTGCCTCTTCATTTTTAATTGCTGTTTTTAATTCGATAACAGCCTCGTTGTTTTTAATAGATTTGGTTGTAACATACACCCCATATCTATCGATGTGTAATTTCTGGGTTTTTACTAACCAAACATGTCTGTATATCCCCGAACCAGTAAACCAACGTGCACTAGGTTCTTTTGAATTATCTACACGAACAGAAATAATATTTTCACCTTCAAAATTTAAGAAAGGTGTTAAATCGTAATTAAAACTAATATATCCAAAAGGACGTTTTCCTAAATAGTTTCCATTGATCCAAACTTCACTATTCATATAAACCCCACCAAACTCAATATCTATTTTTGAATTGGCATCTGATTTATCTAAAGTAAACGATTTTCTGTACCAACCGATTCCACCAGGTGCATATGCTCCAACGTTACCTGCTGGATTTGTTTTTAAAAACGGACCTTTAATACTCCAATCATGTGGCACGTCTAGTTGTTCCCATGAGGCATCGTCAAATTCACTTTTACTTGCTGTGGGAAAATCGCCTTTAGAGAATTTCCAATCTTCATCGAAATTTATTTTTTCTCTAGGGACGTCTTCTGAAGCATTACCTTCTGCACAACTTACGACAGCGAATGCATTTACGAGTAGTAATACTATTAGTAATAATTTTTTCATTTGTTATTTTAATCTTAGTTAATAAATAGTTGCACGTTAATTAATATGAGGTAACTGATTTTAGCATGGTTTACTAAAGAAAATCATGCTGTTATTTAGCAAAACATGTAAAATGGAAAATTTGAGCAGGGATAAATACTCCCTACTCAAATTTTTAAAAATTATATTTAACTGAATTTCATTTTTAATTGTATCCAGGATTTTGTTCTAAAACGGCTTCTGTATTCCTTTCAATTTCTTGTTGAGGGATAGGCCATAATGTATGATAATCATGTACAACAAAACCAGTATCATATTTACCATTATAATACGGGTTGTAAGCCGTAACTCTATCTACTACTTTATTTAGACGCTTAAGTGTTAACAGTCTATACTCTTCAAAATGCAATTCTCTTGCACGCTCGTCTAATATAAAATCGATATCGATATCTCCAGCGTTTACTAAAGGAGCATTTGCTCTATTTCTTAACACATTAATATCTTCTGCAGCAAGTCCGGTTTGCGAATTACCTAAATACGCTTCCGCTCTTAATAAGTACGTTTCTGCCAAACGCATTTGGTAGTGATCTCTAAATGTTGAAGATGCATTTCTTGTTACTTCCCCAGTAGCTTCGTCTACAAACAATTCTTCCGGAAAGTTATTAGCTACTGTAGTTTTAGAAAATATCGCAGACCATTGTCTTCTATAAATATCGCCTACATCTTTAATAGCACCACTTTCAATCATTTTTTGTCCGTAGAATTTAGAATTTGGATTATCTACAACTAGATCACGAATAATGTTATATTCTGAGTTTCTCATATCTCCAGGAACACTTTCCCAAATATCATCAATCATAAAATCTGAAGCCGTAAACCAGCCAATACCACGACCACCATTTTGAGTTGTTGGGCCAATAAATAAGTTGTTATCATCTTCATCTACTAAGTTATAGTATCCAGGGCCTAAATATTGTGTGATAATACTACCACGACCACCACCTGTAACATTATACTCGTATTGTGCTACCCACAAAGATTCTGTGTTTCCAGAACTTCTGTTTTGATTTCCTCTTCTAAATAAATCCCAGTAAACATCTCCAGGCTCATCCATTCTAGAACCAAAACGCTCTGTCATTAACGCATAACCAGGATTATCGATAACTTCTGTAGTTAATTCGATTGCTTTACTAAAATCTTTATTTATAATATATAGCTCTGCTAACAGGTGCTTTGCTACAGATTTAGTAATTCGTGCTTCTCCACCTAACTCTGAAACATCAGGTAAATTCTCTGCTGCAAACGTTAAATCTTCAATACATTGTGCGAAAACTTCTTCTTGAGTTGCTCTTACAAAATCTCTTTTAGGTTCTGTAATCTCTTCTAAAGAAATTGGAACACCACCATAAAGAATACCAAGATATTTATACGTAAAACCTCTAAAGAATAGAGCCTCGGCTTTTAATTTAGTTCTGCTGTCTTCTGAAGAGAACTCTGCTTCTGGATTATCAATTCTTCCTAAGATTGTGTTTGCTTGCGCAATAATCTCGTAAGACCTTTGCCAAGGCGTTCTAACTCTTACATATTCCGGTATTAATCTGTCTTCGTAAGAATTAAGTTCATGGGTTGGACCAAGTGCATCGTAAGCAATATCTGTGGTATATTGGAATATAAAATGCGAAGTTGCCCCACCCCAAACAGTATATAAATCTGTTAAATTATATAAAAGTGCAACAGACTGTTCAAATTGAGCTTCTGTTAAATATGAGTTATCAGGCGTGTAAAAATCGTACACCTCTTCTTCGAGCCATTTATCTTCATTACAAGAAGAAAAAACCACAAGAAATGCTGATAATAAAATTATATATTTATTAATTTTCATGTTCTTTATTTTTAAAATTCAACATTAATTCCCATAGAGTAGTTAGTCATTAAAGGTGTACCTTGAGTATAACCTTGACCTGTCTCAGGATCCCATCCTCTCCAATTGGTAAATGTTGCTAAGTTTTTACCACTAACAAATAACTTAAGATTACTAAATCCAATCTTGTCTAAAACACTACTCTTAAAGTTATAAGATAAACTAACATCTTGAATACGTACAAAACTACGCTGAATATATCTGTTAGGCTCGTAAGATGCAGGACCTTCTAAACCTCTAAAATACGCATCTGGATTATCTGGCGTCCAATAGTCCCAACCTCCAGCAAAAACGTTTTGACTACTGTATCGTTCTGCCTGCGTATTTGTCGCTCCAAAAATAAGAGCATCTGTACCGTAATAGTTTTCTTTACCTCCTTGAATACTATTTACAAATACATATAAACTTAGTTGCTTATACTTAAAGGTGTTGGCTATACTAAAACGGTATCCAGGATCTGTGTACCCTAAAATTTTCTTATCGAAAGTTGCTGAATAGTTACCACTATTATCTAAATCGGCAATCTGATATGTTCCAGGAAAAAATCCGTTAGGGATGTTACCTGCGTCGGCATCGGCTTGTTGCCACATACCAATAATTTCGTAATCGAAAATAACACCAGTTGGCTCTCCAATAAACAGTCTATTTGCAACTAAGTCATCTTCTATACCATCTCCGTCTTCATCTGCGCCTAGAATAGAAACTATTTCATTTCTGTTTCGTGAATAATTCACAGACGTTTCCCATCTAAAGTTGTCATTTTTAACAATAACACCGGTTAATGAAAATTCTATACCATGGTTTGCAACTTCACCAATATTTGTGCTTATACTAGAAAATCCTGTTGCATAAGGCAGTTGAATTGAGTATAAAATATCTTCGGTAGAGTTGTCATAATATTCAACATTACCACTTAATCTCGAGTCAAATAAGGAGAAATCTAAACCAAGGTTTATACCTGTTGTTGTTTCCCAACCTAGATCGTTATTAGCTAAAGAGTTAATGTATTGTACTTGTGTTGGAGTTGCTCCATCACCAAAAACGTAACCATCGTTACCACCTACACTTGTGGCGACAACGGCTTGGGTATCGTATCTACCAATACCTCTTTTTCCAGTAACACCATAAGATCCTCTAAATTTCAAGAAGTTTAACCAGTTAGAAGTCCCTTTCATAAAGCCTTCTTCACTAGCTACCCATCCAAGTGCTACAGATGGGAAAACTCCGAATTTCTCATTAGATCCAAATCCAGAAAAACCATCACGTCTTACTGTTCCTGTAATTAAATATTTTCCATCGTAACCATAAGACAAACGTCCCATGTTATATAAACTTTGTTCTTTTTCTTTTCCAGTATTAATAATGTTTTGAGTTGGATCTCCGTTTTCTAACGAATTAAACCCTAAAGTCATATCTGAAAAATTCTGTGCATTTGCATTTGTAAACGATGTTGAAATTTCTTCGACTCCATATACAAACGTTGCACTTACGTTATGTACACCATTAAACGTTTTATCGTAGCTTAAAATATTATCTACAGACCAGTTGTAATTAATAGATGAATTTTTGTAACCAAATCCAGTAAAATTAGCTCCTGTTGGATCAAAATTATCATGATTTGTTGTTCTGTAATTCTGAGAGAAGTTTACACGATAATTTAAGCCATCGACAGGTAATTTTATATCTGCATGTATGTTGGCAAATAAGTTAAGTCTTTTATCGTTATCTAACGTTTGTAAATCTAAAAGTGGATTAACCCAAGTATTCTGAAGTGTTTGTCTTGGCGTCCCATCTTCCTCGTATAAAGGAGTCCAAGGCATAACTAACATTGCAGTATCTGATCTTGGAGCTGTCCCAGAATAATCACTTGTTGTAACAAAAGATTCTGTACCTACTTTTAACCAGTCTGTAATATTAGCATCTAAATTTATACGGTAATTTACCTTCTTATAATCGTCGTTTACAACAAAACCTTTTACATCTGTAAGTCCTCCTGAGAAAAAATAGCTAAAGTTTTCCGAACGCCCTCTTACACTAATATTGTGTGTATTTATATAACCATCTCCTGTTATTTCGTCCCACAATCCGTTATTAAAATTGTTATCGTAACCGTCGCGCATCTCTTGTGTATTAAGTAAAGTACGCGGATCTTGGTTAGGATAAGCATCTGCTAAAAATAACTTTAACTCATCCGACTCCATAGGCTCAAGAGCATTCTCATTAGGTGTCTGAATGGTATAACTTGCAGAATAGTTCACTACAGGCTTTCCAATTACTTTACCTTTTTTAGTGGTAACTAAAATAACACCATTAGAAGCTTGAGATCCATAAATTGCTGCAGAACTGGCGTCTTTTAAAACATCGATAGAAGCGATATCTGCAGTATTTAAATCTACTAAATTACCTCTATAAATAATTCCGTCTACAACTATTAGTGGCTCATTTGCAGCTGCAGTACCAGATAACGAATTCTGACCTCTAATAGATATTGTAGGATCTTCTCCAGCAGCATCCACAGCACCAACATTTAAACCTGCTACTGTTCCTTGTAAAGCTTGCGATATAGATACATTAGGCATTTCTTCTACACGTGCTATATTTGGACTAGCTACAGCGCCAGTTAAATCACGCTTTTTGGCTGTACCATAACCAATTACTAAGACTTCATCTAAACCGATTTCGTCACTAGCCATAACCACATTTATAACGGTTTGATTACCAACAGTAATTTCTTGAGTTACCATCCCAATATAAGACAGTACTAGAACATCTCCAGATACGGCATCGATAGCAAAATTTCCATCGAAATCTGACATTTCTCCTCTGGTAGTTCCTTTTATAGCAATAGAAACACCAGGTAAAGGCATATCAAATTCATCTGTAATTTTTCCCGTGAGTTGTTTCTGAACAGCCATTGTTGTCTTGACAGCTTGTTGCTTAGGTAAAAGCACAATTTGTTTATCTTTTAACGTATAAGTGACACCTGTTCCTTTAAAAATCAAATCCAGGATATCTTTGATTTTTTTATTCTTAACATCTAAATTAATCTTGCGTTCTACATCTACTAAGTTATTGTTATATAAGAAGAAAAATTCACTGTTATTTTCAATTTCTAATAATACATCTTTTACGGAAGCACTATTAAAAGTTAGGGAGAGTTTCGTGTTCTGAGAATAAGAATCGTTTGGATTTACACCAAAGGATGACAAAAACAGAACCATAATCATCATTCTGACAATTAAAAACATTTTTGAAGGCAAAAAACCGTTAATCGTTTTCCACCATGTTAAAGTTTTTTTCATAATTTTGAATTGGTTTTAGTTACTATTAGTTAAACATTCTGAAGTTGGTTTTCAGATACATACAGAAAAAGCATGTGTTTTTTCTGTCTTTTTTAATTTACTGTTTCATTGGCATGCTGTTTAATTAGGGGGGTTACTATAGGTTATTGCTTAGATTTAGTTAATATTATTTTTTTAGGACTAAACGTGTTATTTTGTAGTTTTTCTGAAGGTATAATTTCATAATTCATAGGAGAGGACACGCTTAATAAATCGAGCATTTGCTCTAAAGATTCGTCATGAAATGTCGCTGTAAAACGATAGGCTTCTAGCTCTTTATCGGCAATTGTAATATCTACATTATACCACTTCTCTATTTTTTTAATTATTATAGAGATTGGGTCTCCATAAAACATCATGTAGCCATCTTTCCAGGCGGTATATTTTTCCATCTCTACATTAGAAAATGTATTAAACGATTTGGTGCGAACATCACATTCCACGACATCATTTGGGGCAAGCATTGTTAACTCATTAGATTTATTATCTTCTAAACTCACTTTACCTTCCACCAAGGCCACAGACATTGAACTGTAATCGCTGTAAGCCGACACGTTAAACGCTGTTCCGTATACTTTAACATTAACCTCGCCTGTATTTACAATAAAAGGCTTGTTCTTATTTTTAGTAACATCGAAATAACCTTCTCCATCTAAATACACTTTACGTTGGTCTAGATTATTAAAAGACATAGGAAACCGTAATGAACTTCCAGAATTAAGCCAAACCACTGTACCGTCTGCCAATTCTAATTCTGTTTTAGTTCCGAAAGCCGCTTTCACTTCTTGATATACAATATCTTCTGACAAATTAATCCCAGAATTCTGATTGAAAGAACGCTTCATAAAAAATGTAAAACCTAATAGCACAATAAGCATCGCCGCCACAGGTAAAATCATTCGTTTTAATCTTTTAAAACGAAAATCGTTTATACGTTTCTTAGTCTTGATTAGCGCAGCTTCAACATCAATATCTGGAGCGGAAGCTAGTGCACTAGATTTTTCCCAAAGTTCTTTATAAGCTTCAAATTTGTTTTTATTATCCACAGATGCTTCGATCCAAGAATCCAAAACAGCTTGATCTTTTTCAGATAAAGGTTTTGTAAAAGAATTAACTATTAAGGTTTCAATTTGATTTTCCACTAGGCATAAGCATTTTAAACACTTTCTATCCTAAAGACGTATACGGCATGAATACACCCTATACTTTTCTTAAAAAAAAGTGAAATATTTTTTATTTTAACAAAAAAGAAATAAGAAATGGAAGGTATAACTGTAGATCTTTTCGAAGAATTCGAAGTGATCGGGAGATAAGGGCTTCTACAGCTTTATTAGAAATATTCATTTTTAAAGCGATTTCATTATAGGTTAAATCTTCAAACCTACTGTACTCAAATGCGATTCTACTTTTTTTAGGAAGCAAGGTAATTTTATACATTAACCAGGTTTCAAATTCCTCCGAAATAAAAGTGCATTCCACATCGTTTTTATCCTGACAAGGCGCAATACTGTCATGAAGATTTTTTATAGACTCAGACTTTCTTATATAGTCAATACAACGATTGCGTACCATAAAAGACAAGTAAGCCGACAAATTATTTATTTTTTCTGTGTTGTCTCTTTTTTCCCAAAGCTTTATAAAACAATCCTGAACAAGGCTTTGTGCCTTGTCAATATCGTTTACATAGCCATTAGCTTTAAAACATAGGCCTTCATAATATTTACGAAAGATAAAGTTGAAGGCCTGCTCGCTTCCGTTCTGAAGTTCGGCTAGTAAAAACGCATCCGAATTAAACCTATTATTCATCATATGGGAGTTTTTAATAGCTATTAATTAAATTATATCTTGTCTCACTTTAAACCAACCATTGTCCAAATCCCCATTACATTCCTCAATTAAAATTTGTTTTAACTGCTCTGCCTTTTCTTTATTTGCATCTATTATATTGTGTTCTTCCTTGTAATCATCTCGTAAATTATACAGCTGAAAAATATTGTCTTTAGCAAAGTGTCTTAACTTCCACCCCTCTTTAGTAACAATAGAAGGTCCGAAAAACGAAGAATACACAACATAATCATGTACCTGTCCTTCCTCTCCTAGTAAGTTAGGCAAATACGAAATTCCATCTTTATCTTCTGGTATTGTATACCCTGTTAAATCAGCAAACGTTGCCATTAAATCGTAATTCGCAACAAGCTGATTAGATGTTACACCAGCCTTAATTTTTCCTGGCCAACGCACAATTAGAGGAACTCTTACGCCACCTTCCCAATTGGTACGCTTTAACCCTGCCATGCCATCGTTACCATTAAAGACGTCTCCTGCGATATCACTGTAATATTTTGTATTTATTTCATCGAAAGCCTCTCCCGTTTTCATGTTTCTGGTCGGCTTAACAATGCGTCCTTCTTTAGTATAATATATTTCGTGGCCATTATCTCCTGTAAATATCACTATAGTATTATCATCTATCCCTAAGGTTTTCAATTCATCCATAATAATACCTACATGATCATCGAGCATTTTAACCATAGACGCATACTCTTTTTCTATTTGAGTTAACCTCTCGTCGTTTTTATACTCTTCGGCCACTTCAGGAATAGACACAGGACCATGAGGCAACTGTGTTGGATGATAAAGAAAGAATGGTTTATCCTTATTTTCTCTTATAAATCCAAGTATTTTTTCTAAGAATATATTTTGAGAATACTGCGCTTTCCCTTCCATATCCCATCTTGCCTCGAAAGCTTTCTCGGTTTCCCGCTCTGTTGTTTTTCCACAATCGGCTCTTGTATTACCTTCAATATTGACTAAGTTTCCATTTTCGAAAAGAAAAGGCGGATAAAAACCATGACATCTTACATGATCTAAAAAACCATAATAATAATCCCAACCATGGCGTTTCATATCGCGATCTGAAACAGAAAAACCCCATTCCAATTTCCCTACCTCGCCTGTTACATATCCAGACTCTTTAAAAACCTGAGGAAGGAACACTTCATCGTCTCCGATTGGCCCAGTTTTTTCATTTAATCGCGTTTCAATGTCTTCTTGAGTCATTTTACCGTAGGAAATGTTTTTATAAATACCACCACTGGTAATTTTCCAACGGTCTCCATGCACATCGTGATATCCCGTTATAAGACTTGCTCTAGCTGGAGCACAAAACATAACCCCGTAAGCATTTTCATAACGCATACCTTCATGAGCTAATTTATCTATGTTAGGTGTTTTTATTATTTTCTGTCCTTCTACAGAAAGCAACCCACGACCTAAATCGTCGGCATATATAAGTATCACGTTAGGTTTAGTTGTATCCTTTAAACCGACTTCTTTTTTTCCAGAACCACAACTTGTTAGTAGCACTCCTAACAACATATATACAATACAATTTTTCACCACCATATAATTAGCTAATTTTAAAAACCTTGAAACAAATCTGCGTTTTAAGTAAGATTTTAGAATTCTTAATACAATCTTAACGCTCTAAAGATATTAAAACTACATTAATATAATGAAATAATAACACAATAAATTGTTAAACATTATTTCAATATACTGATAATCAACTGTTTGACATATTAAAAAAATAAATTATATTAAATTATAAATGTAATTTAATTGTAAATTAAAAATAAATGGCATACTTTTAAATATTATATTTAAAAGTATGCCATAACTCCTAAACTATATTCATGTTAAAACGCGTAGCCTACCTTTCAATGATTTTTAGCTTTTCTGTTTTTTGCACGTTATCCTGTACCGATAAAAAGAAAGAGCTTACCTCCTCAAAACCAGACACCCAACAACCAAACATACTCTTTATACCTGTAGATGATTTACGTCCAGAGCTAGGGGCGTACGGTAATACATCTATAAAATCCCCAAACATAGATGCGCTTGCAAAAGATGGCGTTGTATTTAATAGAGCGTATTGTCAGCAAGCCGTATGTAATCCTTCACGCGCGAGTTTACTTACAGGATTACGGCCGGATGCGATTCAAGTTTGGGATTTGGCAACCAAATTAAGAAACAACATGCCCGACGTGGTTACTCTTCCCCAATATTTTAAACAAAACGGTTATACAACTATAGGTATAGGAAAAACGTTTCACAACGATATTCCTGACCACTTATCTTGGACAGAACGACCTCATCTAGAAGGTTTTCCTTACGATCCAGATGCTGTTTACGCCGACGAAATAAACTTAGAGTTATTAGAGGCTAAAAAGCAAAAAATTATAGCAGAAGGTAAAAACAGAATAGACCCTTTAGGAGAATGGTATTTAAAGGCTAACGCTACAGAAGGCCCAGATGTAGAAGATGATGCGTATTACGACGGTGCCCAAACTACTTACGCTATAAAAAGATTACAGAAATTAGCATCAACCAAAGAACCCTTTTTTCTATCGGTAGGTTACTATAAACCGCACCTACCTTTTAATGCTCCTAAAAAATATTGGGATTTATACGATAGAGATGCTATACCCTTAGCAACAAATCAATTCCCCCCAAAAGACAGCCCTAACTTTACAGTACATGGCGATCAGGAATTAAGAAATTACGACGACAGCCACGACTTACCACTTTCTTCTGAAACACCTTGGAGCGAAGACAAACAAAGAGCAATCAAGCACGGGTATTATGCTAGTGTATCGTATACAGACGCTCAGATAGGTCGATTAATTGACGAGCTTAAACGTTTAAACTTAATGGACAATACAATTATTGTGCTTTGGGGAGATCATGGATATAAATTAGGAGAACACAACAGTTGGAGTAAAATGTCTAATTACGATATTGATGCCCATGTGCCTATGATAATGAGTGGCGCTAAAATAAAAGCAAAAGGAAGTACAACAGATGCATTAACCGAACTGGTAGATATTTATCCTTCACTTTGCGAAATGGCAGGCTTACCAATACCCGAGCATTTACAAGGTAAAAGTTTTGTTCCTTTATTAGAAAATCCAGATGCTACATGGAAAGAAGCTGCGTACAGCCAATATTTACTAGGAAGATTCGGAACTGCGGAAACGAGAAAAAAAGAACGTATGGGTTATTCTGTAAGAACAGATAAATACAGATATATAGAATGGTACGATTGGGACAAGGATTTAAAAAAGAGAGGCGATTATATCGCTAGCGAACTTTTTGATCATGATTCAGACCCTCAAGAAAATCAGAATATAGCTAATATTCAGGATCATTCGAATACCGTAAAAGAGCTATCTAAACTCTTAGACAAAAATTTTAAACCTTAAACACATTTAGCCAATTACGATACTTTTCTCACAACACATAGGGTAACAAGTAATTATAACCGTCCTAAACTTATAACACCTCTTTATCGAAACTTTTTAATATGCAAAAACATCTACTTTCTAAAAAAGCATTGCTATTTATAATAGTAACTTCATTTTATATAGTCGCAAGTGCGCAGACTTCAAAAAAACCTAATGTTGTATTTTTTCTTGTCGACGATTTAGGTTGGATGGATATTGCTGCAAACGGTAGTAAATTTTATGAAACACCTAATATTGATCAATTAGCAAAAGATGGTGTACGCTTTACACAAGCCTATGTCCCTTCTCCTATTTGTTCGCCTGCAAGAGCAGCAATCTTAACAGGAAAAAATCCTGCAAGAATTAATCTTACACAATGGATTGGAGGTCCAGGAAACCCAGACTACGTTAGAAACTTACCGCTTGAAGAAGTTGTATTTCCAGAATTACTTCAAGATGCTGGATACAACACTATTTTCTTAGGAAAATGGCACCTAAGTAATACAGAAGGCGGAGAAAAATATTGGCCAAACAATCAAGGTTTCGATATAAATATTGCTGGTCATCACAGAGGCGGACTTTATATTAAAAATAAATACTTTTCACCTTGGGACATTCCTAATTTAGACAATGGTCCTGAAGGCGAGTATATGACAGATCGTTTAGCTAATGAAGCCGTAGACTTTATAGACAAAAATAACACAGACCCATTCTTATTATACTTCTCTTTTTATTCTGTTCACGCACCTTTTTCGGCGCCTGAAGATCGAGTAGAAAAATTCAACAAAAAGAAAGATGCTTTAGCACTAACAGATGCCGATCGATTTGCAGAAGAAACCGAAGCAAAGAAGCCTTTTCAATATAGGACACAACAAGATCACCCAACGTATGCTGCTATGGTTAACTCAATGGACATGGCTGTTGGTAAAGTTTTAAATAAATTAAAAGAAAAAAACTTAGCCGATAATACAGTGGTTGTATTCTTCTCGGACAATGGTGGATTATCGACTTCGGAAGGTACACCAACATCTAATGCACCATTACGCGCAGGAAAAGGCTGGTTATACGAAGGCGGTATTAGAGAGCCTGCTATTATAAAATGGCCAGGAGTTGCAAAAGCAGGAACGGTTTCAGATGCACTAATTTCGGGTATGGACTTTTACCCTACAATCCTAGAAATAACAGGACAGCCGCTACGTCCAGATTTACATATAGACGGAAAGAGCTTAGTGCCTTTATTAAAAAACGAATCTAAGAAAGTACATGACGTACTTTATTTTCACTATCCACACATCTCTAACCAAAAAGGCGGACCAAGTAGTGCGATTAGAGATGGTGATTATAAATTAATCGTGTTTCTAAACGATAATACATTCGAATTATACAATATTAAAAATGATATTGGAGAGCGTCATAATTTAGCTTCAGAATTACCAGAAATGACCAACCATTTATATAAAAAATTATATGATTGGTGGGATGAAGTTGATGCCAAATTCCCAAAAGAATTCGTAAAAAAAGCGCCTAAAAATTAATTATAATACATGTATCAATATAAAGTACACCCCTAATGAAACTTATAAAAAACACATTTCTATTACTCTTTGCATTATTTATCTCCCTTGCACACGCCCAAGAAGCTGAAAAGATTCGAGTAGCCTGCATTGGAAACAGCATTACATTTGGATACGGTATTAAAGACCGAATTAAAAATGCCTATCCTGCCCAACTGCAACGTATGCTAGGTGACGATTATGAAGTTAAAAACTTCGGAATTAGCGGGCGCACCTTATTATCTAAAGGAAACGCACCATATATTGAAACTGGCGCTTATAAAAAAGCTTTAGAATACAACCCAAACATCATTTTAATTAAGTTGGGTACTAACGACAGTAAGGCTTTTAATTGGGTATACAAAGATGAGTTTAATAGTGATTACGTTAATCTTATAAAATCTTTTCAAGGTTTAGAATCTAAACCAACCATCTATCTATGCAAAGCAGCTCCTGTTTATAAAAGAGGACGAAAAATTAGTGCAGATATAGTAGAACAAGAAGTAAATCCTAGGATTGAAGCCATAGCAAAAAGTCAAAATTTAGAAATCATTGACTTATATACACCTATGCTAGGAAAAGGGGACTTATTCCCGGACGCTATTCATCCAAATGGTGAAGGAGCGGGCGAATTAGCAAAATTAGTGTACACAGCACTAACAGGAAAAGAAGCTGTTTTAGTAGACCAAAATTTTCCTGGTAAAAAAGAAGACTGGAAAGGCTTTACAAAATACACGTTTGAGTATAATAACAAGGAAGCTTTTGTAATCGAACCTAAAAAAGCATTAGCAGGAAAACCTTGGGTATGGCGAGCACGTTTCCCTTGGTGGCATACAGAAATGGATCAGATTTTATTAGCAGAAGGTTACCATATTGCCTACATAAACACCGATAATCAATTCGGTAGTCCAAAAGCCGTTAAAGCTTGGGATAGTTTTTACAAATACTTAATCCGCTCTCACGACTTTAGTAAAAAAGTAGCTTTAGAAGGTGTTAGCCGTGGCGGACTATTTGTGTACAATTGGGCTAAAAAGAACCCAGAACTTGTAAGCTGTATTTACACAGAAGCTCCAGTTATCGATTTTAAAAGTTGGCCCGGTGGATTTGGGACAGGTATAGGGTCTGAAAAAAACTGGAACATTCTAAAAGAAGAATACGGTTTTAAATCGGATGCAGAAGCAAAAAAGTATGCGAACTCACCCATGGATAACCTTGAGGCTTTAGCCAAAGCAAAAGTTCCTGTTATGCACATGATTAGTTTAACAGATTCTGTAGTGCCTCCAAAAGAAAACACCTTCCCGTTTATAAACAAATATTTAGAGTTGGGAGGAAACGCTACGGTAATTACATGTACCGAAGGTAAACAAACGTTACACGGACACCACTTCCCTATTGAAACACCGCAAATAGGTGCCGACTTTATAATGTACAACACCGAAAAACAGACAACGTCTTTAAATTCGGCAGATTACCATAAATTACGCGCTGGATTACAAAACAGTAAAATAAAATTTGAACGCGAAAAAACAGGTAGAGTCGCCTTTTTAGGAGGCTCTATTACTTTTAATGGAGGTTGGAGAGATAGCATTACCAACTACTTGAAGCATAAATTCCCTGAAACTAAATTCGAATTTATAGCTGCCGGCGTTCCATCCACAGGAAGTACCCCTGCGGCATTTAGAATGGAAAACGACATTTTTAAAAACGGACCAGTAGATTTGCTTTTTGAAGAAGCCGCAGTTAATGATGCCACTAATGGCAGAACAAACGAAGAACAAATACGAGCTATGGAAGGTATTGTACGCCATGCCCGCTACCTAAATCCTGCTACAGATATTGTTATAATGCACTTTGTAGATCCAGGAAAAATGAAATCGTACCGCAACGGCATAATTCCAAATGTCATTCAAAATCACGAAAAAGTTGCAGCGCATTACAATGTTGCAACCATAAACCTTGCAAAAGAGGTTACAGACCGCATAGATGCCGGAGAATTTAGCTGGGCTAAAGATTTTAAAAATCTACATCCTTCTCCTTTCGGACAAGGTATTTACGCACACTCTATGTTAAGTCTATTAGAAACAGCCTATGCAAGACCCATTGCAGCAGACGATAAAATTGGTAGCTACCCGTTACCAAAACCTTTAGACCCGTTTAATTACGACAAAGGAGAACTAATCGATATACATACAGCAAAACTAAGTGGAGACTGGAGAATTAATGAAAACTGGGAACCAGAAGACGGAAAAGCCACAAGACCTAACTATGTAAACGTGCCTCTACTCATTGCAGAAGACATAAATAAAGGAAAAGCCACCTTAACTTTTACAGGAAATGCTGTTGGAATTGCCGTAGTAGCCGGTCCAGATTCTGGAACTATAGAATACCGCATAGATGGTGGAGATTGGCAAACCTTAGACCTACTAACCAACTGGAGCAGAAGTCTGCATTTACCTTGGTTTTTCACGCTAGCTAGTGGCTTAGAAAACACAAAGCATAAATTACAAATTAAAATAGCCGAAAACATAGACCCTACCAAAAGAGTAGGAAACGCATGTAGAATCCGTTATTTCTATACCAATAAATAATACAGCACTTTTACAGATCTTCACTATGAAAACACAAATTAATTCCTGTTTCAAAAACAGTTTTTTCTTCCTAATCACGTTATTCTTTGTTCTAAAAGCTAGTGCTCAAGAACCTATTAAGGTTTTCATTTTGGCAGGGCAGTCTAATATGCAAGGCCATGGTGAAATGGAAAAAGGAGAAAAAGGCAATCTTAACTGGGTTGTTAATAACGATAAAACAGGAAAATACAAATACCTACGCGATGCTAATGGCGACTGGTCAAAAAGAGACGATGTTTACATATATGCAACCGATAAATTCGATTCTATAAAATCAGGAAAATTAAGTGCTGGATACGGGGCTTTTGCTAGCACTATAGGTCCAGAATTGGAATTCGGAAGAGTTGTAGGCGACGAATACGGTAACAAGGTATTATTAATTAAAACCACTTGGGGCGGGAAGAGTATAAATGTAGATTTTCGTCCGCCAAGTTCTGTAAGCGATAGTGGGTACGTATCACTACCTTCAAAACCAAAAGACACTGGATATTATTACGTAAAAATGTTATCTGACATTTACGAAGTATTGGATAATCTTCACGATTATGTTCCAGATTACAAAGGAGAAGGTTACGAAATTTCAGGATTTGCATGGCATCAAGGCTGGAACGACCGCGTGAATAAAGAAGCAAACAAAGCCTACGAGAAGAATTTAGCACATTTAATAAAAGACGTCCGTTCGGATTTAGGAACACCTAACCTTCCGGTTGTAATTGCGACTACAGGAATGAAAGGCTGGGAAGACAAAGACCCTAGAGCACTTTCTATAATGAACGCTCAATTAGCTATGGCAAAGTATCCTGAATTTAAGAATAATGTATCTGTTGTAGATACTAGAGATTTTTATAAAGAAAGACCAGATTCTCCTGCCAATCAATTTTACCACTGGAATAGAAACGCCGAATCTTACTTGCTTATAGGAGAAAGTTTAGGAAAAGCTATGATCGATTTAAAAGCAAAACAAACGGCTAACAATGTGCTTCAACCTATTAGAAATGTCGCGCGTTACGATAGTGATTTCTTAACTCCAACACCTCCTGTAGGATGGAACAGTTGGAATGCTTTTGAAAAAGATATCGATGAAAATAAAATAAAACAAATTGCAGATATAATGGTGAGTTCAGGTATGCGCGATGCTGGCTATAAATATTTGGTATTAGACGATGCTTGGATGGCAGCCGAACGCAATGAAAACGGACAATTAGTAGCCGATTCCATAAAATTTCCTAACGGCATGAAAGCTGTTGGAGACTACATCCATAGTAAAGGTCTTAAATATGGTATTTACGAATGTCGAGGCGATTTAACCTGTCAGAATTTACCTGGTAGTTTTGAACACGAAGAGATAGACATGCAATCGTTCGCAGATTGGGGTGTAGATTATATTAAACTAGACGCCTGTTTCGCTAAGAAAAACGGAAGGTTATCCAGTGAAGATTTTGATGTATACCATAAAGCCATCTTAAAAACAGGACGACCAATGGTGCTAAGTATTTCCGATTTTGGAAGTGGTGCCTGGGCTTGGGGCGGTAAAAATTACGGTCAGCTATGGCGTACTTCTGGAGATATTTTTCCAAGAATTCAATCGGTATACCGTTGTGCAGAAACTTCTGGAGGAGACGGTGCTTCTCATCCGGCGTTTAACGGATTGTGGCAATTTGCTGGTCCAGACAGTTGGAACGACCCAGATATGTTACAAGTTGGAAACCTAAAAAGCATTACCGAAGACAAAGTTCACTTTAGTTTGTGGAGCATTTTAGCAGCTCCTATTATGGCAGGAAACGATTTACGAAAAATGTCTGATGAGGTAAAAGATATTATTACAGCAAAAGAAGTTCTTGCAATAAACCAAGATCCTAGAACTCATCAAGGATATAGAGTCTACGAAAAAGATAGTATAGAAATATACAACAAACCTTTATCAGACGGAACAACAGCTGTGTTAATGCTTAATAAAGGTGAAAAAGTATCAGATATCACAGTATTTTGGAAACAAATCGGATTAGCAGGAAAACAACCTGTAAGAGATTTATGGCTTGAAAAAGATTTAGGAGAATTTAGCGAATCTTTCACCGCCAAAAGCCTAGGGAAGCACGAACATCTTTTAATTAAAGTGGGGACTGTTGGAAGTCCGCTTGTCGCAGGACCAACCCCAGTTTCAGAAGACAAGTATACTGTGTCTAAATCGGGTACCACCTACTTAAGCGATATTTACTATATGGCTAAAAAAGGAAATGCTCCTGTAGAAGATAAAACATACCACGGCGAAAAAATTAAAATCGGACGTAAAAAATTCAAAAAAGGATTAGGCGTAAAAAGTAATGCAGAAATGATGTATCGCCTTAACGGAAGAGCAGACCGTTTTCAAGCGACGGTGCAAATAGACAGATCTTCTCCTAAAGATTCAATAGGGCGTTTTCAAGTAATGGTTGAAGAAAAATTTGGAGGTCGCGTATTATTCGATAGTGGAAAAATGAAAAGAGGAGATAAACCTGTTGAAATAGATATCGATGTCAAAGATTTAGAATTTATTTTATTGGATTTCTCTGGAAAAAAAGTATTTGGAAACTGGGGAGACCCAAAAGTGATAAGCAAAAATTAATAAAACATAATTATGAAAAAGAGAGGTATTTTAGTCCTTTTGTTCATGGTATCATCCTTGTATGCTTTTGAAAGCTATTCTCAAGAACAACAAGAAGGTCCGTTTACAAAACAAGAAAACAGATTAATTTGGGAAAACGAAGGACAATTATTTTGGATTGATGCTTTTGGAGAAAATGCATTGCGTTTTAGAAGTTCTAAGAGTCTAAGAATAACAGATGAAGATTGGAATTTACTCCCGCAACCTAAAGCACAACTTGAAATAACAATCAGCCCCAAAAAAGCTACAGTTATCAATGGAGATATTCGTGCCGAAATTGAATCTAGAAACGGGCGTGTAACCTATTATAACAAAGCTGGCGACATCTTATTAAAGGAAGCCACTCACCAACACCACTTACACTTTGCAAGACAATTTGAAAGCAAAGGAAGTGATCACTTCGAACTAAAAGTAACTTTCGATGCCGATGCAGACGAGCACCTTTATGGTATGGGACAATACACAAACGACCGCCTAGACTTAAAAGGAACCGTATTAGAACTTGCTCAAAAAAACACTCAAATATCCATTCCATTTTTACTATCTACTAAAGGATACGGATTTATCTGGAACAACCCAGCAGTAGGTAGAGCAGAATTATCGATGACGCACACTAGCTTTTATGCCGAGTACGCAAAACAAATAGATTATGTTATTTTCCCAGGAGATTCTCCTGCCGCTTTAGTAGAACACTATGCCGATTTAACTGGTAAATCACCAAAAATGCCCGAATACGGAACCGGATTTTGGCAATCTAAATTGAGATACCACTCTCAAGAAGAATTATTAAATGTTGCCAGAGAATACAAAAAAAGAAACTTACCTATTTCTGTAATTGTAGCCGATTTTTACCACTGGCCTGTCACAGGAGACTGGAAGTTTAATTCAGAATTATGGCCAGATCCTAAGGCAATGGTAGAAGAATTAAGAAGTCTAGACATAGAACTTATGGTATCTGTTTGGCCAACTTTGGCTGAAAAAAGTGAGAACTACAAATATTTCACAGAGCACAATTTCACCATTCGCCCAGAATTAGGAAATAATTTATTCCTAAAAGCTAATGACGATTTAACCTTTGTTGATGTTACATATCCAAAGGCAAGGAAAGCCATGTGGTCTAAGTTAAAAGAAAACTATTTCGACATGGGCATTCGCATGTTTTGGATGGATGAAGCAGAGCCAGAAATTGAACCGTTAGAATATAAAAACATTAGATATTATAGAGGAAACGGCCTAGAAGTTTCTAACATTTATCCATACAATTTTGCTCAAGCCATTTACGAAGGTCAACAAGAAGGCGGACAAAAAGAAGTAATAAATTTAATTAGAAGTGGATGGATTGGAAGTCAGAAATTCGGAACACTACTTTGGTCAGGAGATATTAGTGGCGACTTCCCTACACTTAGAAAACAAGTTAAAGCTGGATTAAACATTGGATTAGCAGGAATCCCATGGTGGAACACCGATATTGGAGGATTTTACGGTAGCTCGACATCAGAAGACTATAAAGAATTACTTATTCGTTGGTTTCAATTTGGTGCCTTTAGCCCAGTTATGAGAATGCACGGTGTAATAAGCCCTACAGTAAAATTAGAAGGTCAGATTACAAATTCAGGTTCACCTAACGAGGTTTGGAGTTTTGGTGATAAACCTTACAAAATCATGTCTCGTTACTTAAACATCAGAGAACAACTTCGTCCGTATATCCAAAAACATATGGATATCGCTTCAGAAAAAGGAACTCCTGTAATGCGACCTTTATTTTACGATTATCCTAATGACGATGCCACTTACACAATAGACGATCAATATATGTTTGGCCCAGATATTCTAGTTGCTCCAGTTTTAGAGGCTAAAGCAAAATCCAGAACCATTTATTTACCTGAAGGTTCTAAATGGAAAGACGTACACAGCGGAAAAACATACAAAGGTGGACAAACCATTACATATAAAGTATCTATAGAAGATATTCCACTTTTCACAACAAATGGTTACAACCTAAAACTTAAATAATAAAATAGCTTAAAAACATATGAAACTATCACCAAGATTAATTTGGGTTTTAATGCTGTGTGGATTAACATTCACGGTCTTCAGTTGTCAAAATTTATCATCCGAAAAAACAGCGAAGAATTCACCGGAAGAGTCAACTACAGGATTCAATTTAGACAATGCATCATGGATTACAGATGCTAAACCGTTACCAGAAAAAGATTCTTTGTTTTATCTCACTCACCCTGCTCCTATCTTTAGAAAAGAATTCAATTCTAAAGACAACATAAAAAAAGCGACGTTATACATTACCGCCGCTGGGTATTACGAAGCTACAATAAACGGGGAACGCATTGGGAAAAACATATTAGATCCTGCTTGGACAGATTTTAGTAAACGCATTTTTGTGTCTGAATACGATATTACATCTCAGATAAACAAAAACGAAAACTGCTTAGGGGTTACTTTAGGAAATGGTTTTTATAATCCGCTTCCTCTAAGAAAATGGGGACGAAGAAATTTAAGAACAGATCTTTCTGTTGGAAAACCAACCGTGATTGCTAAATTAATAATTGAGTACACCAATGGTGAAACTGAAGAAGTAATAACAGACGATTCATGGAAGTATAGCTATGGTCCTATTCAAAAAAACAGCGTTTACATTGGAGTAGCCTACGATGCCACAAAAGAAATAAAGGGATGGAACACCAATGGTTTTAACGACAACCAATGGTCTGCTGCCGTTATCGGAAACGGACCTGGAGGCGATTTACAAAAAGCATTCTTTCCACCAGTTCAAATCACAAAAACCTTAACGCCTACTGCTATCACGTCTCTAGAAAAGGATACTTACATAGTAGATATGGGTGTGAATTTTACAGGAACATTTAAAATGAAAATGACTGGTAAAAAAGGAGACACTATTAACTATAGATTTGGTGAACGCATTTATGATGACGGCTCACTAAATCCGATGACAACCGTAATTGGTCAGATTAAAAGAAAAGGCGCAGGTGGCCCAGGTGCACCAGACATTGCATGGCAAACAGATAGTTATGTTATAGGCGATAACGACGCATGGTTTCAACCGCCTTTTACATATCACGTTTACAGATATATCGAAATTTCAGGCTTAAAAGAAAAACCAAAAACAGAAGATATACAAGGTCTTATGTTTCATACTAATGTTGAAAACGAAAATACCTTCAATAGCTCATCGGACTTACTCAACAGCATTCAAGAAATTTCAGAACGGTCATTCTTAACTAACCTTATTAGTGTACAATCAGATTGTGCTGCTCGTGAAAAATTCGGTTACGGAGGTGATTTAAATGCCACAAGCGAAGCTTACATAAATAATTTTGACATGAAAGGAATCTACCGTAAAACGGTTTACGACTGGGTAGATGCCATGAAAGATTCGTCTTTTGTAGATACAGCTCCTTTTACTGGTGTTGAGTACTGCGGTATTAGCTGGGAATCTGCCTACCTAACCACACAATACTATTTATACTTATATTATAACGATACAGATGTTGTAAAAGAAATGTATGATAAAAATATAAAATGGATGGATAAGGTTGCTAGAATTCATCCAGACGGTATGGTTAACAAAGGATTAAGCGATCACGAATCTTTACAACCTGTACCAGTACAATTAACAGGAACGTCACACTATATGCAATGTGCCGAAATTATGGAGACGTTTGCAAAGGTGATGAATGATAAAGAAAACGAATTAAAATACAACCAACTTGCAGACCACTTAAGAACGCTAGTTAAAAATGAATTTTGGGACAAGCCGGTAAAAAAGAAAATTAACCGTCAGACTTTATTTTCAACATTACTATACCACAATATAGTACCTACAGAAGAACTTGGCGCCGCTAAAGATTCTTTACAAAAAGCCATTAACAACGGTCCTTCTGGACATTTAAATACAGGGATTTTCGGAACTAAATATGCTTTAGAAGCGGTTTCTAAAAACATTTCGCCAGAAGCTGTTTTCAACATTGTAAATAGTAAAGCATACCCAGGATGGGGCTTTATGGTAGATAATGGAGCTACAACTATTTGGGAAACTTGGAAAGAAAGCGATGGTACTTTTTCTAACAACCACCCGATGTTTGGTTCGGTTTCAGAATGGTTTTACAGATGGTTAGGTGGTATCCAACCAGATCCTGAGCATCCTGGTTTCAAAAAATTCATTTTAACACCGTCAACTCCAAAAGGATTAGAATTTGTAAATACAAAATACAACTCCCCGTTTGGAACTATTGTTTCAAATTGGAAAAAACTAGACTCAAACGCTTATGAGTATACGTTTGCTATTCCTTCAGGAAGTAGTGCACAGGTAAAATTAGCATTAAGTGCTTCTCAAGATATTAAGATTACAAAAGACGGAAGCGGATTTAACACAGATACAACTTCTGGTGATTTTAATTTGGAAGCGGGTCATTACAACATTGTAATTGCAGATAAATAAAAACATTCTTTAATGAGAGTACTTCTTTTAAATATCCTAATCGTGCTTGGAACTTTTCTAAAGGTCCAAGCACAAGATTATACCGAGGTTAAAGCAAAATTTGAACACAACCTACACCAACCTGTAAATATTCAGAAGTTAGGCGATGGTCATTATTTTATTGATTTCGGAAAGGCATATTTTGGAACACTATCTATAAAAGCTAAAGCATCTCAAAAAGATACTGTGGTTTTTCATCTCGCCGAACAACTATCTTCCGAGTACACGGTTAACAGAAATCCGAAAGGAACCATAAGATACCAAAACGTGGTATTGCCACATTTAAATAAAGGCGAAAGCATCAACCTTAAACTGCCAAAAGTTATTGGAAACACAAAACCTGAAGCCATAGCACTTCCTGAATCATTTGGAGTGATTATGCCCTTTAGATATTGTGAGATAGAGAATTTAAAAATTCCGATAGACGACCTTATAATACATCAGAAGGTTGTGCACTACAAATTTAACGACGAAGCTAGTTATTTCACCTCTTCAGACACGATTCTTAATCAGATTTGGGACATCTGTAAGCACACCATTAAAGCTACAAGTTTTGCTGGCTATTATGTAGATGGCGACAGGGAACGTATTCCTTATGAAGCCGATGCGTATATTAATCAACTTAGTCATTATGCGTTTGATAACGAATACAGTTTAGCAAGAAGAACAAACGAATTTTTCATTTCTAATCCCACATGGCCTACAGAATGGATTCTTCACACGGCTAAAATGTTTTATTACGATTATTTATACACTGGAAATTCAGAATCGATTAGTAAATTTTACGATAAGCTAAAAGATAAAACACTCATCGAATTAGAGCGAGAAGATGGTTTAATTACCACCGACAACGAACGGATGAACAAGCAGTTCATGACTCAACTTGGATTCGAAAAAAGAAAAAAAATTAGAGATATTGTAGATTGGCCAATGTCCGAACGCGATGGCTACGAGATGAAAGCAATCAACACCGTAGTTAATGCCTTCTATTTTGAAAATCTTATAATGATGTCTCGTATTGCTGAAGCCTTAGAAAAGCCGGAAGACGCTCTGTTTTTCAAAGACAAAGCAGATCAAGTAAAAGCACTTATTAACGACAAATTGTTCGACAAATCTACTGGACTATACATAGACGGCGAAGGTTCTAGCCACTCCTCGCTTCATGCAAACATGTTCCCATTAGCCTTTGGAATAGTGCCAGAAGGACGTAAAGAAGCAGTCCTTAAATTCATTAAATCTAAAGGTATGGCGTGTAGCGTTTATGCCGCTCAATATTTATTAGAAGGTTTATATAAATCAAATGAAGCCGCATACGCCCAACAATTAATAACGGCTACCGATCACGACAGAACATGGTGGAATATGATTAAAACAGGATCGACCATGACGTTAGAAGCTTGGGACATAAAATACAAACCTAATCTAGACTGGAATCACGCCTGGGGAACAGCACCAGGAAATATAATAACACGAGATTTATGGGGTATTAAACCTATAACACCAGGTTTTGAAGACGCAGAAATATATCCGCAATTAAGCAATCTTAGTTTTTCAGAAATTAAAGCCCCGACTATTAAAGGGCCGATTACAGCCAAATATAAAAAGATAGACGACCATAATTTTAAATATGAAATTGAATTACCTAAATCCATGAACGGACACTTTAAAGTTCCAATCGGAAACTGGAAATCAATTACACTTAATGGTGTAGAAGTACACGATAAAAACAAATTAAAGCTAGACAAAGGCCGTAATGTTATTACGCTAGTAAATTAATTTATCGGTCTAAAACAATAATCGATATCCCATTACAAAATATACAACCTATGATATTTAACCCACCACATAACTTTTTAAGCATGAAACATATACTGTTTTCCTTTTTCTTAATTTCATTTTTAAATGTATCAGGTCAAGAGCAAGTTTTTCCAGGTGCCGATGAAAAAACACCTTCAAAAGCTCAATACTTTAGTTGGATTAACAACACTAACGAAGGTCCTACCGAAGAACATACCGCTATTAACTTAGACTTTTTTGGATGGTTAAAAAGTGAATACGGCATGCAATTAGACATCTACGCTATGGATGCTGGTGCAATTGATGGTAAAAATTTTTACGGAAGTATTTATTCCGATCGCTTTAAAAAGCAGTTTCCTAATGGGTTCGACCCGATTTACGAACAAGCCAAAGCACTTGACATTAGATTAGGGGTTTGGGGTGGCCCAGATGGATTTGGAGATACACCAGAAGAAGAAAAAGCCCGTATAGACGAAATGGTAAAATTATGTAGAGATTACGATTTTGCACTTTTTAAATTTGATGCTGTTTGCGGACCACTACGTCCAGAAAAAGAAGATGCTTTTATTGAGTTAATGAAACAATCTCGCGAACACAGCCCAGATTTAATTTTATTAAATCACCGTCTTGGTTTAGATAAAGCGAAACCTTACGCCACTACATTTTTATGGGGAGGTGCGGAAACTTATATCGATGTACACATGGCAAATACTATAACAGCACCACACCATAGAGCTCAGGCCATGTCTAGAGGACTTGTACCAGATTTACAGCGTCTAACAGAAGATCATGGGGTATGTATATCATCGTGTATAGATTTTTGGGAAGACGATTTAATTTTACAAGCCTTTAACAGAGCATTAATTCTATCTCCTGAAATTTATGGTAACCCTTGGTTATTAAACGACGCCGAATTTTCTAAACTAGCATACATTTATAATTTACATAAAAAATACAGAGATATTCTTGTCGATGGGATTGTACTAGACAAAGCTTACGGAGAAAATGCCGTATCTAGAGGAGATGGCAAAACACAACTATTAAGCCTTAGAAATTTAAACTGGGAAGCAAAGTCTTTTTCTTTAACATTAAATGAAGATATCGGACTTAAAGCCGATGGAGATATAACCTTACTTCAAGTTCACCCTACCGAAAAATTAATTGGTACATTTAAAAAAGGTGAAACCGTTCCCGTAGATGTATTGCCGTTTAGATCGGCTTTATTTATAGCCACTACAGAAGCCTACACAGATCCGCTTTTAGCAGGAACAAACTTTCAAACCATTAAAAATATCCCTGGTGAATCTATTGAAATCGAAATTCTTGGAATGCCTGGAACAACATCTAACATAAACATAGCAAATAGTGATTTATTTACTAATGCAAAAGTTGATGGTAAATCTATTCAGAAATTAACAAAAGGCGGAAAATTAAAAGTTCGTTTTCCTGGAGAAAAACTTAAAAACGACTATCACCGTAAACTAAATGCGTTTGAAACAACAGATATTCCTGAAGATGCCACAACACTTTATGAAGCTACTGTATTTGCCGCAGACAACAATGCATTAGAAGTACGCTCTTTAAAACGTTCTGGAGAAACAAAAATACCAGAAGTTAAGGCCGCACGAGATGCTTTTTTCCAACAAGATGCTTTTGTTAACCGTGGTGTTTGGGATAAAAACTTATTCGACGGGGATTTAGAAACCGGATTTTGGCGCAACCAAACATACCGTTTAGACACACGTATTGAAGGTGGCGCGTTTAGATTGGATTTAGGAGAAATTACATATTTAGATCAGCTTTTAATTACCGTTCCTAGCGAATTTGGTTTACAGCCCTTACTAATAGGTGAAGGAAATTTTGTTGAAATATCTACCGATTTAAAAAACTGGGAGACCCTAACTTATATCGCCGGAACACAAACCGAAATAAACATAGGTAAAGACGTAAGATATTTGAGGTTTAAAGCTACGTCGCAACAAATTGTAGAAATTGAAGGTATCGCTAAAGGAAAAAAAGTAGACCGATCGCAATGGAGAGCTTCTAATTTATTTGCACACCCAAGTAAGAAAAAAGCACAGAAAGCATGGACATCTAAAATTGTTTTAGACGAAATCGCAGAAGGTAGCTACTTATGTGTTGCTGTAAACGGAAAACACGGTATAGAAGGTGCTTATGCCGCTGCTAAAATTGGAGAGACTTATATTGGTGCTCCAGACAGAGCATCGTCTTACCCTGCAAACAATTGGGAATTCATGACCTCTCGTCGAGATAGTAATTACACTTATTATATCCCATTAGATCAATCTATGATAGGTAAAGAAATTGAAGTATTCACGTTGGGTTACGATAAAGAAAATCTGAATTTAAATCCAGAATTATACATTACTACACACCCACAACCTTGGGAGAAACTTACGCTTACATTAGATAGAATATAATCGTTTACCATTAAAAACTTAAACATGCACAACACGTCCGTTTCAAAAACCTTTTTATTACTTTTTATATTTTGCGTCACTCATATTGCTTCAGCAGAAATTAAACTTCCTGCATTTTTTAGTAGTGAGATGGTTTTACAACAACAAACAGAAGCCGCCATTTGGGGAACTGCCACATCGCGTAAAACCGTAGAAGTTACCACATCGTGGAACGGAAAAACGTACACCACTAAAGCCGATAAAAATGGACATTGGAAATTAAAAGTTGAAACCCCTAGTGCCGGTGGTCCTTACGACATTACCATTTCGGATGGTACACCTATAACACTTAGCAACGTTTTAATAGGAGAAGTATGGATTTGCTCTGGACAATCTAATATGGTAATGCCATTAAAAGGTTTTAGCAAACAACCCGTAATTGGCTCTAATAAAACCATAGCAACCTCGAGAAACAGTCAGATACGATTATTTAAAGTAAGACAAAAAGCAAGCCTTGAACGCTTAGATAACGTAACGGGTAAGTGGCTAGAATCTAATCCTGAAAACGCTGCCGATTTTAGTGCAACAGCCTATCATTTTGGTAAAATGCTTCAAGACGTATTACAAGTTCCCGTTGGACTTATAGTAACCGCTTGGGGAGGCACACGCATAGAACCATGGATAAGTGAAGACGGACTAAAAGACTTTGATTGGGTTCCTGAGCCTGCTCTAGACGATAAAGGCAGAGTAACTCACAGAATACCTACTACCCTTTTTAACGGTATGATAAATCCCCTAAAAGGTTTAACCATGAAGGGTGTGATTTGGTACCAAGGCGAATCTAATGCTCCGGAACCAAAGAAATACGAAGCCCTAATGCCCGGCTTAATTAACAACTGGCGAAAAGAATGGGCTATTGGAGATTTTCCTTTTTATTACGTACAAATAGCACCTCACGATTATAGCAACAAACCTGGCGTAAATTCGGCTTTACTTAGAGAAGCTCAATTAAAAGTTTCAACAAAAACAGTGAATACCGGAATGGTAAGTTTAATGGACGTAGGAGAAAAACATGTAATACATCCAGCGCACAAACAAGTTGGTGGTGAACGTCTTGCATACCTAGCTTTAGCAAAAAGCTACGATATAAAAGGTATAGCATATTCGGGTCCTGTATTAAAAGACATGATTATAGACGGACCAGTGGTGCAATTAACTTTCGACCACGCTAAAACGGGACTTAGCACCTTTGGCAAAGCATTTACTAATTTTAAAATCGCAGGGAAAGACAAACGTTTTTACCCCGCCCAAGTTTCAATAAACTGGAAAGGACTAGTTTTATTTTCGGCTTATGTTCCTAATCCTGTTGCTGTGCGTTATGCCTTCGACGATTTCACCGTAGGAGAACTATTCAATACAGCTGGTTTACCTGCCTCTTCGTTTAGAACAGATGATTGGGAGTTAGAATAAACCGAATTATCTTAATATTAGACTTACAATTAATAGCCCATTAAATTATATATTGATATGCTACATTATTTAAAAAAACATTCGAGACCCTTTATTTCTTGGCACCTACTTTTAGTCGGTTTACTTGTTTTAAATACATCTTGCAACGACGCTAAGAAAAAAGACACAGCAGTAACTGCGGTTACAACTCCAACTAAAAAGCCAAACATTCTTATTCTTCTCACCGACCAATGGCGTGCACAAGCCACAGGTTATGCCGGAGATCCGAACGTAAAAACACCAAACCTAGATCGCCTGGCTTCAGAGAGCATTAATTTTACCAATGCCGTATCGGGAACCCCAGTTTGTACGCCGTTTAGAGCGGCACTACTAACAGGGCAATTACCTTTAACTACAGGTGTATTTATGAACGATGTTCAGCTTAATCCAGATGCACTTAGTATGGCCGAAATTTTTAGCGAATACGATTATCACACAGGTTATATCGGGAAATGGCATTTAGACGGACATGGTAGATTACAAAATGTTCCACCAGGAGAAAGACGACAAGGTTTCGAATTTTGGAATGGAAACGAATGTACACATGATTACAACCATTCGGTGTATTATGATAACGACAATCCTGAAAGAAAGATATGGGAACAGTATGATACTTTCGATCAGACCGACGCGGCCTTACATTATATTAATGATAGAAAAGCAATAGACGATCCGTTTTTAATGATAGTATCTTACGGAACGCCACATGGCCCGTACCATACTGCTCCAAAAAGTTATCGCGATCGTTTTAATCCAGAAGATATAGAGCTAAGGCCAAACGTTCCTGAAAAATCTCAAAAAAGAGCGAAAAAAGAATTGTCTGGTTACTATGCACATATTACCGCAATAGACGATATGATTGGTAAAATAACCCAACAGCTTAAAGATGACGGACAATGGGATAACACTATTATATTATTCACATCAGATCATGGAGATTTATTAGGATCGCACGGCGAATTAAAAAAACAACAGCCTTACGACGAGTCCATCCGTGTACCTATGTTACTTAAATTACCGGCAAATAAAAAGATTGCTCCCAGCATTAATAAAACGGTTGTAAATTCTGAAGACATCTTACCTACCCTTTTAGGATTAACCGATATAGCAATTCCTAGTACTATAGAAGGTACAGATTTTAGCCCAAGCATTTTAAATAATGAAGAGTTAAATAATGCAGCCCTGATAAGATCTATACAACCTTTTGGCTCTTGGAACAGAAACCGAGGCGGACGAGAATATAGAGGATTAAGAACACCGAGATATACCTACACCCGAGATTTAAATGGTCCGTGGCTTTTATTCGACAATCAGGAAGATCCGTATCAAGAAACGAACTTAATAGGAAATGAAAAGTATGCAACCATTCAATCTGAACTTGATACCCAACTTACACAGCGATTAAAAGCAAATAAAGATGAATTTCTCCCTGGTCCAGAATACGTTAAAAAATGGGGTTATACTGTAGACAAAACAGGAACTGTACCATATACAGAGTAATTATAATTTCATTCTATTATCAAGTCATACCATATACCAAAACCATTGTAGGTCTTCAAAATCAACTCTAATTTATAAGTATGTCTAATACATCTAAAATTATACGTTTTGCAGTTTATTCTATTGCCTTAGGCGGTTTGTCTCTGAATTTAGAGGCACAAACAAAACCTAATGTTATTCTTATAGTCACAGACGATCAAGGATTTGGAGACCTAGGATACTATGGCAATCCACATGTAAAGTCGCCTACCATAGACCAATTAGCGGAGCAAAGTGTACGATTTGACGAATTTCTAGTCTCTCCCGTATGTGCACCAACGCGTGCTTCTTTAATGACAGGAAGATACGCTTTAAGAACAGGTGTTCGTGACACCTACAGAGGTGGTGCTATAATGGCCACCGATGAAATTACTATTGCCGAAATTCTTAAGGAAGCAGGATATAAAACCGGCATGATTGGCAAGTGGCATTTAGGAGATAATTACCCTTCTCGTCCACAAGATCAAGGTTTCGATTTTACATTAAATCATTTATCAGGAGGCTTAGGTCAAAATGGTGATTGGCCAAACGCTCTAGAAGGCAGTCGCCGGTATTTTGATCCCATTCTTTGGAAAAACGGAGAAATGATACAAACTAAAGGGTACTGCTCGGATGTATTTACAGATGAAGCAATCCATTTTGTTGATAAAAACAAAGCAGATCCATTTTTCCTGTATTTATCTTTCAATGCACCACACGCCCCGCTTCAAGTACCTGACGCATATTACAACATGTACAAGGACATTGATCCTTCGAAAGGTTTTGAAAACGACGACAGACCTTTTCCTGTAATGAATGAACAGCTGAAGGAAAACGCAAGAAAAGTTTATGCTATGGTTTCTAATATAGACGATAACTTAAAAAGACTCTTCGACACTTTAGATGGTATGGGGATAAGAGATAATACATTGATTATTTTTATGACAGATAATGGCCCTCAGCACGATAGATATGCCGCAGGTATGAAAGGTAGAAAAGGCTATGTTTACGAGGGCGGTGTTCGAGTGCCTAGTTTCTGGAGTCTTCCTTCTCAATTTAAAGGAAATCGCGATATTAAAACACCTACGGCACATTACGATATCTTACCTACTCTAGCAGAATTATGCGGTGCACAACGTCCTACAGATAGAATTCTGGATGGTAAAAGTTTGTTGCCTTTATTGAATAATGAAACGTCTAGCTTAGGAAATCGGACTTTTGCCCGAAGTTGGGTTCGCGGTGGCCCAGAACAATACACAAACATCTCGATTAGAAACGACCAATACAAATTGGTAGGAAACACAGTACAGCATGCCAACATCGATACATTCGAATTATATAATATAGTGGCCGATCCTTTCGAACAACATAACGTGGTGTTAACACATCCTTCAGAAGCCCTAGATTTAAAACAAAACATGGATGTGTGGTTTAAAAACATGATTTCTGAGCATAATTTCACAAAAGATCATCCTGCTATTGTAGGAACAATGCACGAAAATCCATCTGTTCTAAACATTAACGATGCTATTTTTACAAAAAACGAGAATCTAGGTCAGGATGTTGCCGGATGGGAAATAGAAGTTGCAGAAGCGGGATATTACGACATTAAAGTCCAATTATTTCAAAAAGAGATAAACAATATTAAACTCGATTTAAAAATAGGATCTGAGACTATAACAAAAGAGGCTATAATACTAACAGACGGTATAATACATATCGATAGGCTAACATTAGAAAAAGGCACGATTAGACTCACCCCTTTTGTCACAAACGAAAAAGGCGCATACATCAAACCGTTTTATATCAAAATAGATCGTCAATTTTAAAGACCGCATCTCCTGTTTTTTTTAAGGTTCGCATTTTATAGCTTTATTGATACCAACTCTATCGAATAGGTAAACATTACTATACACATTGAGGGTAATTTAATATACCCTTCTAAATACGAGTCTAGTTTGCCCATAAAAAAAGGCACTCATATTAATGGCACCTTTTTATAATTTTAAACTTCCTTTGCTTTAGTCGTTCAAGTATTTTTCAATTCCTTTTATAATAGGTTTAGAAAGCAACTCATATCCCTCTTTAGTATAGTGTACATCTTTGGGTCCCGCACCGTGATCCTTGTGTATTTTTTTGGAGATTTTATTTATATCATTTACAGTCACTCCGTATTTTTTCATAACTTTTTTAGCAACCTTATTATAGATTTTATCCGATTTCTCAACACGCCCTAATTCGCCTTTTGGGACATAAGATGTGGTTACAAAAATAAGTTTAGCATGTGTTTCTTTTAAACGCACTACTAAAGCCTCTAAGTTACGCTCATATTCTTCCGGAGTAAACGTCACTGTTCCATTTACTTTATCACGATTACCCTGATTTTTAGATTCTGGATTTCTGTAACATAAATCCCATAATCCCCAGTTAAATTGAATCACATCCCATTTTGTGTCCCCAATCCATTCATCTATCTGTTCTAAACCATAACCAGAATGTTGCGCATTCCCTTTATTGTGCACCACATTAGCCTTCTCCTTTAATACTTTTCTTACAAAAGGCGTATAACCTAAAGAAATTGAATCCCCTATTATTAAAACATCAGGTAAAGTGTCTGTCGTTTTAAAAGAGGCTAAAAATATAGCCAAGCATCCAATAAGCAGTAATTTAAATTTCATATATGTGTTATTTAATTAATTAGTATTTCTAAATATTTTTAATGTGGTCTTTAATAAATGCAATATCGGTTATAATACTAAGCAAACATTTATAAGGTTGTTAACTACAAACAAACACACACACCTAAAGTCTTGATAACAAACAACTAACACCACAAAGCACAAGTGAGTATAAAAGTTTTAAATATAATATTAATAAGACGTTATTGACTAAAAAGCATAAAAAAACCTTAATTAGAACAATCAAAAATCGAGCACAATTTACTATAAAAAAGCAGATAATACCTAGATAAATTAAGAAAAAACGCGAATTATATTAAATAATATGCATGCATAATATAAAAATAATTTAAACAATCAGAACACCTAACGTTTACATTTATTTAACATTTAATACGATTATCTTTTGACAGAATTAAAAAATATTCTAAGTTTATAACCTGATATTAATAACTAATTTTTTAACCCCTCAATTATTAAAAAAAGAACCGCTTAAAATTAATTAACACATTTAGTATGAAAAAAAACCTCCTACCCCCAAACAATTTAAAAATTGTTTCAGCAGTTATGCTTTTCCTGTTTACTAGTTTTTGCTTAACGGC
This sequence comes from Formosa sp. F44, assembly GCF_056238645.1. The sequence continues at coordinate 159,226 of NZ_JBWDLJ010000005.1, read as the reverse complement.
ACAAACAATTACAGGAACAGTTACGGCTAGCGATCAGCCCTTAGCAGGTGCTAGCATTATTGAAAAAGGGACATCACATGGTGTCCAATCCGATTTCGACGGAAATTTTACCATTACAAACACAGCACAAAACGCTGTATTAGTGATCTCATACATTGGGTATATCACAAAAGAAGTTCCTGTTAACGGACAAAGTAACATTTCAGTTACTTTAGAAGAAGAAGTATCAGGATTAGATGAAGTCATGATTGTTGCCTACGGTACACAAAAAAAATCTAATTTAACTGGCGCGATCTCTAGTGTTGGTGAAGAGATTTTTGATAGCAAACCTGTAGCCAACGTGCAACAAGCACTACAAGGTGCTTCACCAGGTTTACAGATTTCTACATCTGGAGCCACAGGAGAACCGGGTGCAGAAATGAACATGAGTATTAGAGGATTAACATCTCTTGAAGGTGGAAATGCTCCTTTAGTATTAGTAGATAATATTCCTATGGGAATTAATGATGTAGATCCTAATGACATTAAATCTGTATCGATTTTAAAGGATGCTGCAGCTTCTGCAATTTATGGAGCTAGAGCGGCTTTTGGGGTTATATTAATAACAACAAAAACAGGAAAAAAAGACGGAACCGTTAATTTCTCATACTCTACGAACTACGCGATTACCTCACCTATGAATATGCCACAAAGCGCAGATGCATTATCTTTTGCATACGCTATGAACGACGCGAGCGTAAATGCTGGAGGTAGTCCGTTTTACGACGCTACAGAATTAGGCTATATCGAGCAAAACTTAGCAAACCCAGGAAGCGCTCCTGAAGTACAAGAAACAGCTAACGGATTAGCTTGGGATCTTGGTGTAGATGGTTTGAATGCTTCTGCAGCTACAGACTGGGAAGATTTATTGATTAAAAAAACAAGTTCTCGAATTAAACACAACCTAAGTGTTTCTGGAGGAAATGAGAAATCGTCTTATTACTTATCTGCAGGATTCTACGACGAAGAAGGATTGCTAAAAGTTGGTCAAGACTATTTTACACGTTATAACATTGATGCTAAAATAACCACTAAATTAGCCTCTTGGATAGACCTTTCTCTATTAACTAAGTACAAGTTTGAAGAACAAGAATATCCTTCGCATGCTACAGCGGGATCAGGTAGTACAGGACGATCTTTTGTTACATTGTTAATGACAAGACTTAAACCTACTAAACCTGCATTTTTCCCTGGAACAGATGTATGGACAGGTAGAATTGGAGAACAAGAATTACAGAAAACGCTTGAAAAAAACAGACAATTAATCTTCTCGCCTAGGGTAACTCTAGAACCTGTGAAAGACTGGGTTACCAATATTGAATTTACATACCGTACTAACGACAATAGTATTGCATCTTCTTTCCCAACTGTACCTAGCGCGGTACCTGATGGTATGGGCGGATCTACAATAACATCGTCTAATCAAGAAAGTACACGTTATTATTCTACTCTACAAACCAATACGTATATGTCTCCAAACATTTACACGAGTTATACTAAAAGTATTGGAAACCATAACTTCTACGCTATGGCAGGTTACCAACAAGAAACTTACGAGTATTCTAATTTAATTGCTCGTTCTTTTTACTTATTAACAGATGCAATTCCATCTATTAGTACTTCTGTAGGAGAAAAAACAATTGACGACAGCTTAGGACACTGGTCTACTCAAGGTATCTTTGGTAGATTTAACTACAACTTCAAAGAAAAGTATTTATTTGAAGTGAATGTGAGAAGAGATGGTTCTTCTCGATTCGACTCAGATAATAGATGGGGAACATTCCCTTCTTTCTCTGCTGGTTGGGTAGTGTCTAAAGAAAATTTCTATCCGTTAAAAAATGCTGTTGAATTCTTGAAATTCAGAGGATCTTACGGATCTATTGGAAACCAAAATGTGGCCAACTATTTATACGTACCGTCTCTAGGTATTAGCCAATCGTCTTGGTTATTTGGAGGTGAACAATTATGGACAGTAGGTACGCCTAACCTTTCTAGTGTAGATTTAACTTGGGAAAAAGTAAGCACCTTAGATTTTGGGGTAGACATTCAAACATTTAATAAAAGACTTGGAGTAGTATTTGACTGGTACCAATCTAAAGTTGACAACCTTGTAGGACCAGGACAACCTGTATCTGACGTTTTAGGAACATCTGTACCTAAAATTAACAGTGGAGAAGTCACTACAACAGGATGGGAACTTGAAGTGTCTTGGAAAAATACATCGAAAAGCGGATTCTCTTACGGGTTCACAGGAGTATTATCAGACTACCAAAGTAAAATCACAGAATACAACAACCCTACAAATATCTTATCTAACAACTACCAAGGTAAAGATATAAATGAGATTTGGGGAATGGAAACAGATGGTCTGTTTCAATCTGCCGATGAAGTTGCAAACTACCAAAACGATCAATCGTTTATATATTCTGGAACTTGGTTTCCTGGAGATGTTAAATACGTAGATTTAAACGGAGATAATGTTATTAACACAGGAGACAATACGCTTGAAAATCCTGGAGACAGAAAAGTAATTGGTAACAGTACACCACGTTTTCAATATGGATTTATGGCAAATGCCGCTTGGAAAGGCTTCGATGCTTCTTTTCAATTACAAGGTGTAGGAAAAAGAGATTTAGACTTAAGAGGATTAGGTACATTTAGAGGACCTGCAAACGGTGTACTTCATGCTAATGTATATACAGAGCATTTAGATTATTTCAGACCAGAAGGTACTACTAACCCATTAGGAGCAAATACAGACGCCTACTTCCCGAATGCGTATTCTCAATTTACAGGACAAAATAATAAAAACTACAGGTATGCTACGACAAGATACCTTCAAAATGGAGCTTATTTAAGACTTAAAAATGTTCAAATAGGATATACAATCCCATCTGACATTTTAAGCAAAGCTAAAATAAAAAGCATAAGACTATATGTCTCTGCAGAAAACCTATTTACTATTACCGATTTAATGATTTATGATCCTGAAGCATTTGATGGAAGGGATGGACGTATTGGAGATCAATACCCTATAAGTAAAGCAGTTTCTTTAGGATTAAACATTAACTTCTAAAACTAAAACAATGAAAAGGATACTATATATCATCACATTAATATTTACAGGAATCGCTTTTAATTCCTGCTCAGATGACTTGTTGGAAAAAACACCTTTAGATCAAATTTCGGATACCGATTTTTGGAAAACAGAAGGCGATTTACAACTTTATTTAAATCAACTTTATGCCACATTACCAGGTTGGGCAGCGGCTGGAGCATCGCCTTCACTGGATATCGGAACAGATATTATTGCACAATCTAGTCTTTGGTTTGGAGCCTCAAACACAACACGATTAGACGGAACCATAAATGTACCATCTTCTGGTGGAGGCTGGAGCTGGTCTAATGTACGTCGTGCTAACTATTTCCTAGAAAATTCTGCACGTGCAGAAACAGGGAACTTAATTGACCACTACATAGGTGAAGGTCATTTCTTTAGAGCTTGGTTCTATTTCGACCTTTATAAAGATTTTGGTGCATTACCAATAATTACTAAAGTAGTAGATTTAGAAGACGAAGATATCTTAATGGGAGCACGTAGTTCTAGAACAGAAGTTGCTAATTTTATTCTTGCTGAACTAGATTTAGCGATCGAAAAAATGGAATATGCCGATAAAGTTGGACCTTCTCGTTTAAATAAAGACATCGCGGCACTCTTTAAAGCTAGAGTTGCATTATACGAAGGAACTTGGGAAAAATACCACCAAGGAACAGATTTTGCAGGAACTACCGACGGAACAGATTATTTACAACAAGCTGCAGATGCTGCCTTAAGCGTTATAGAAGCTGGGAATTATTCTCTTTCTACAGGCGATGTAGACGAAGCATATTACAACTTATTTGTTCAGACAGATTACAGCGGTAACAAAGAAGTTATGTTATATAAACACTACGATTATTTAACATATAACATTCAGAATTCTTTATGGAATCAGCCAAGTTTACAAGGTATGTCTCGCGAAATGACACAACTATATCTTGCTGCCGATGGCTTGCCAATTAGCGTTAGTCCAATTTTTAACGGAGATGCAACTTTAGACGAGTTACAAGAAAACAGAGATCCTAGATTAGCACAATCTGTGATGGCACCTGGAGATTTAGATATTATTGCCGAAAACGGAGCAGAAAGCTATTTTATGATACCAGATATGTCTCGTAACCCAACAGGATATTCTATAGAAAAATGGAGATCTAAGCAAATCGTTCAAAACAACGAAAGAACTCGAGATATCGGTTATATTATATTTAGATATGCTGAAGCACTTTTAGTTTATGCCGAAGCTAAAGCAGAATTAGGAACACTAACTCAAGCAGATGTGGACCTAACTATTAACCAATTAAGAGACCGTGTTGGTATGCCACACCTAAACATAGGAGCTATTACCCCAGATCCGAATTGGCCAGATTACGGGTATACTTTACCTGATTATTTACAGGAAGTAAGAAGAGAACGTGTGGTTGAATTATTTGGAGAAGGAAACAGATTAGAAGATTTAATGCGCTGGAGAGCACATAAACTTTTTGTTGGAAAAAGACCAATTGGAACCACTTACACTTCGGATATCGAAGCAATCTACTCGGGCTTAACCGTTAATAGCGAAGGATTCCTTGATCCGTATGTAAACTTTCTAAATACAGGTGGATTTGGTTTTGATCCAGATAGAGATTATTTATTACCTCTACCTATAGACGAATTAACGATTAATGATAACCTAACGCAGAATCCAGGTTGGTAATATATCAATTATATAAATCTACTATATGCTGTAAAGACATAGAAAAGGTTTAATAAAAGTTCTAAAAGGCTGTCTTAATAAGGCAGCCTTTTTTAATTCTCTAAATTGTAAGTGTTTCAAAACACGCTCTAAACCAAACGCCACGGCCAAACAAGAACTAGAAATGAAAAAATTAATATTTTGTATTTTAAGCTGTATTTCTCTTTTCTCCTATGCTCAGCATTCAGAAACCAAAAAGAAATCTCCTAATATCGTTATTATTGTAGCAGACGATTTAGGCTATAATGGCATCTCTACCTACGGAAATTTATATATTAAAACTCCAAATTTAGATTTACTAGCTTCTCAAGGTGTGTTATTTACAGATTTCCATTCTAACGGATCTGTTTGTAGCCCTACAAGAGCGGCATTACTCACCGGTAAATATCAGCAACGCACAGGTATTGAAGCGGTCATTACCGCCAAAAGCCACAGAGATGTAGGTCTTAATTTAGATGAAATCACTATCGCTGAAGAATTTAAAAAATACAATTACACCTGTGGCATGTTTGGAAAATGGCATTTGGGTTACGGAAAAGAATATAACCCAACGTTCCAAGGATTCGACTATTTTAAAGGCTTTGTAAGTGGCAATGTAGACTACCACGCACACATTGATGCCGAAGGCTACTTAGATTGGTGGAACTGCAATAACACCGAAAACGAAGCTGGCTATACTACAGATTTAATAACGAATTATGGTGTCGATTTTATAAAAAACACAGTACAAAACCATTCCTACTTTACTTACCACACGAAGCACCACACGGTCCCTATCAAAGACGTATTGCTAATGCCTTACGAAAAATCGGAACGCCTGGAACAGCTCGTGTACCAGGAGATAGCATAAAAGCTATTTATAAAGAAATGGTTGAAATTATGGATCAAGGTATAGGCAAGATTATGGATGCTTTAAAAACAGAAGGCATATACGAAAACACAATTGTAATATTTACTTCCGATAATGGCGCGAACAATTATGGCGATAATGGCGTATTAAGAGGCATAAAAGGGAGTCCATACGAAGGCGGAAGTCGCGTACCGGCAATAATTAGTTATCCAAAGGTCATAAAAGCAGGAACAACCAGCGAACAAACTGTATTCACTATGGATTTATTACCTACCCTACTTGATATTATAGGAGAACAACCAAGCGGAAAACACATAGATGGTATTAGTATTAAAGACCACCTTATTAACCAAACAGACCTACCAAAACGAGATGTTTTTTACGCATTTCGCAATCAAAGCTATATTAGAAGTGGTGCGTGGAAAATGGTTAAAACAATAAATGAAACAGAAGCCAAATTCGAACTTTATAATTTATCTCATGATATTGAAGAAAAAAATAATGTAGCATTAAATAACCCCGAATTATTACAGACATTCCAGCAGAAACTTACAGTATGGGAGCAAAATGTTAGAGCTGGAGTAAAACCTATTACAAAATAATGTAACACCATAGTGAAGCAAAAAGGCTGTACTTATAAGACAGCCTTTTTTAATATTTAGATGTTAGAGTTTTACAACTTACCCTTCTCTATTTATGTCCCATTTTACTACTAATCTCTCTTAATATGTCGTTCTGTTCTCTTTTTAGATTAATAAATGTAGTCACCCATTTATAAATCAGATAAAGGATTCCAAATAGAATTGCTAGGTAAACAATGAAAAATAGAATAGGAAACACAGACATAAATAGAATAGGAAACATGGGCGTAATATTATTTTAAATTAATGATTTTATAAAGAATTAAAGAATTAAAGAATTCGTTATCTCGTCGATAAAAAACCTAGTGGTTTTATATGCTGCTAAAGATCGTGCTCATTTCAAATCTTTCTCCCAACGTATCAGCACCTTATAAATATAATCATTAATTATAAGACATCAAAAAATAACAAAGAAATTAGTGTAATTAGTACTACTTTTTAAATGTATTAGCGTGTTTTATTTCTATCTGCTATGACGCACTCCTTTTTAATAAGTTTTTGTCAAATTCTGTATGACTTATATTTCATCTCGTTTATGTCTCAAAAACGTTTCAATCCTTAATTCCGTAGTTGTGCATCGTCCTTTTAGCAAAAAAAAACACCCATCAAATGGACTCCTATTTAACCACATCTAAAACGAGTTTAGCCGATTTTATCCCTTTTGTCTTTGCACTCAATTCAATGGTACCAACATCGGTTGTAGTCCGCAACACAACAAGACAAGTACCATTAGTTGTACTCCTACTATTACCTTGCCAAGATTCGTCGGAAAAGATATCTGAATTAGCAACTCCGGCTATACGCGCTGGTCCTTTCACGCTAAACTGTATGAGTTGATTTTCGGGAACAATATGTCCTGCATTATCTCTTAAACTCACTTGAATATAAACCAAATCTGCACCATCGGCGTTTAGTTTGGTTTTATTGGGCGACAGTTTAATTCGAGTGGATTTACTCGCCGTGACCAACGTATCTCTAACCACAATTTCACTATGCTTCTTACCAATCGCTACTAACTCTCCAGTTTTATAATTAACATTCCAATATAACACAGGTTCTTCGCCTTCTATAAGAATTTTACTCCCTAACGATGTTCCATTTAACAATAATTCCACCTCATCGCAATTTGTAATGGTCTGAACTTCCAATAGTGCTTCTGTATTAAAATTCCAATGATTTAACATAGGATACCAACTCCACCGCTTATTATCGTAATGGTTTTCCCAAGCTTTATATTTAACCGTATCTGGTTCTTTTACTAATAGTTTTAGCTTAGGCTGGTCACTATATAATGAATGATAAATATGTCCGATAGGCGTCATTTTCTCGTCCATACCATAAAAAGAGCGTTCCCAACTTTTATTGGGCCAAACCGACTCACCCAAATAAGATGATGCTGCCCAATAATAATGTCCAACTACATACGATTTATCAAATTCTAACATCGAAATCTTACGATTTCCAAAGTCAAGATTAGTTGCTGTTTCCGAGGCAATAAATAACATTTGAGGATACTTTTTATGATCGATATCGAAAAAATTACCAGTATAATTCCAACTCACCACATCCATATTAAAAGCCATTGCTGGTGGTAACGTCTTCATAAATTCATCGTGGTTGTCCCAATTATTCCATTCTAAATTATCATCTTTTCTTCCAGGAAATAAAGCTGCAGTAACTTTCCTGCTAGGATCTAATTCGTGCACATACGCAACCAATTCCTTCAACACATCGGCGCCTTGATAAGCACCATCTGCTTCAGTTTCAAATTTCTTATCGAACATTTTACGTTGCTTAGACACTTCATTTCCTACACTCCAAAGATACACTGAGGGATGATTGCGGTCTCTTTTTATAAAACGTTCTATATCTGTTTTCCAAACCTCTCGAAAAGCAACTTCTCCTCCATAATACTGAGAAGTCCATTTATCGTAAGATTCCGAAATCACCAGAATTCCCATTTCATCGCAAAGTTCGAGTAAAACTCTGGCATGCGGATTATGACTTAACCTAATGGAGTTACATCCCATATCTTTTAATAACCGTAAGCGGTGACGATACCCTTCCTTTAGAGCTACAGCACCTAAACAACCTAAGTCATGATGAAAATTTCCACCCTGAGCAAACACTTTATTGCCATTTAACAGTAAACCACGATCTGGAGCAAACGCAATATCTCGGATTCCAAAACGTGTATTATAGTCCCCTTGAAGCTCTCCATTAAATCGTATCGTGGATTTTGCATAATAAAGGTTTGGCGTTTCCGTATCCCACAATTCAGGATTTTGAACTTGAAAGTCTTGCTGAAATGTATGTGTTTTAAAAAACTGCAAGTATACCACACTCGTTTTTGAAGCCACTACCGCCCCACTTGGGTTATATATTTGTGTTTCTAAGGTGATTTCTCCTTCCGTCCCACTTTCGTTAGCTATTTCGGTTTCTAATATTATTTTTGCCCGTTCTTGGGTAACAAAAGGTGTTGTAACATAGGTTCCTTGATTTACTACATGTACAGGATTTACTATGTGCAACCATACATCTCTATAGATACCTTCTCCTGTGTACCAACGCGAAGTTCTCTTTTTACGATTATCGTAATGAACAGCGATAACATTTTCTTTATCTAAATGAATATATGGTGTTAAATCATATTCAAACCCCAGATAACCATTTAAGTTTCGCCCCAACAATTCGCCATTAATCCAGACTTTAGAGTCTCTATAAACGCCTTCAAAATTAATAAACACTTTTTTACCCTTATCTTCTTCTGAAAGCGAAAATGATTTACGATACCAGCCTTGCTGAAAAGGCAAATAACCATTTGCCGCTGTTGAAGTTTTCCGATCGAATTTACCTTTTATACTTGCATCATGTGGCACGCTCACGGTCTCCCAATTCTGGTCGTTAAAGTCGGGAGTTTCTGCACCTTCTTGCTCGTGTAATGCAAATTTCCAGTCCGCATTAAATAGCTGTGTACTCTGACCATACACAGTGTGAAGCATGGAAAACACACATAGAAATACAAATAGACAAATCTTTTTCATGTCGTTAATTTAAAGGTATCAGTTATCTATTAGTGTTTATTTTTTCGAACGACAGTAGAATGTAATTGCTGAATTTTCCATGTGTTATTTTCTTTTTTTGCAATTGCACTTTCTAACCAATGCGCTTTTCCTATTGTATCTTTTTCCTTTACGAAATACGCATAATTATCGTAAGCTACCCAAATCATGTTTTCACTATGTTCGGATTTTACGTACTCGAAACGATTTAATCTTTTTACAGTTGATTTATTAGCTTGTTTTCTTCGAATATAACTGTAAATGGAATCGTTTGTCCATAACACCCCATTCTCTAAAAGCACAAAATCGGTGGTATAATATTTAGATACAGTAGTAGAATCGAAATCTGAAAATATATCTTGAAATGAATCTGAAACCAGACTTTTCACAGAATCAATATCTGCTTGTTTTTGACTCTCTGTGAGTTCAATATTTTTTGTAGGCTCAGGTTTTACCGTGGTTTCACAAGCGTAAGCGAAACACAAACTTAATAGTATAATTATTTTTTTCATTTTCTATAATTTTTGAATAACTGATGAAAAACACTTTTAATTCATCTAGCACAAACAAGACAGCATAAATTAAAACATTAAAGTCCGTTAAATAAAGAAATTATCTAACGGACTTTAATCACATACAGATTGTAACCAACTGAAAGTAAAAATATCATTCTACTTTTCGTTTTACTTACTAGCAAAAAACAGTGTAGACCTTCATTTTAATAGTTAGTTGTTATCCTATTCTTCCAATCCCTGTTTTGTAACAATTGGCACATAGCCAGCTTCCATTTCTGTTGGAGGCGTTACAATTAGAGCAGGGTCTATATTAGCCAATGCTCCTACTTTTGGAGCTGGAAGATAAGCTTTCTCTTTAGTCCATTCTCGGTGTAATTTCACAACACGTTTTTGTAATTCTTCCCGTTCAGCAGTAGTTAAATCGGCATTCAATAATGCAGGCTGATCTACAAAACGATACCAATAATACGTTACAGTACTTCCGTCGCCAATTTTAGTTTTAAAAGGGCCTGCAACAGGTCCAGGTGTTTTCCAACTGCTTATCGTTTCTTCTGGAGTAAGGTAAGGTTCTGATGGTGCATCTGTCGATGCAAAATCAAGTGTATCTAATCCAGATTCCGAAGGCACATCTTGAGCGTGTAACGCTACCCAATGTGGTTTTCCGTTTGCCTTCTTTTCTAATTTATAATATTCAGGAAGCGCCATTAATGGTCCGTTTTTAGTCTCCTTGCGCTTCACTAATTTCTCGTCCCACTTATAACCAAAAGTTGTTGCATCTAAAGCAACAGGAGTCGCTATAGATTTCCAATCGATTGGCCATCTTTTATCTTTTGGTGTATTTAAAGGATAAATTTTCCAACTAGATCCAGCTGTTCCCTTAAATGTATGAACCACCGCTCCTTTAGTATCGATAGTTCCACTTGCAACAGGACCATCCTGATCTAACCATAATTCTACAGCATCCCATAGCGCACTTTTTTTGTAAGCGGTAACCTGATGCATAAGCATCGATTCGCCTTTAGCATCACTAGGAAAAGATGTGGGTGCTACTCGCGCATAAATATCTCCATTAGGAGCTGTGTATTGCACACTCGGAATGTGCTGCGTTTCCATCTGGATAGGCTTATTGGGTTTTGCAGGGCGTGTATCTAGAAACATACCTGTAAGTTCTGGCTCTTCTACACTAGGTTTGGAGAAAAAATAAGGCGTAAAAAAAGCAACTGGTCCCTTAAAGTTTTCGGTGTTTAAAAATAAAGTCCACGAATGATTTCCGGTTGAAACATCTTTTCCTGCTGTAGTAGATTTTGCTTTAATTAACGGAAGTGGCAAATAGCCATAACCGAATAATTCTCCATTAGTTCCTTGTTTAAGATTCAATCCATCTGGAGGCCACAATATCCAAGGACTAAGTTGTGCCACACCATACTTTCCGTTTGGCTTATCCCAATTTCTTCCTTTTCCAGCTCCTGGTCCATTGGCCCAAGCACTGAAATTTAAAGCAACGCCTCCCATAATAAATTTTGGAGTTTCGGTGGCAAATCGTGTATCTCTCCACCAGCCTAATCCGCCCTCGATGTCGTTATATAACTTTCTGTCGGGTTTATTAATTCCGTTATAACTAGGATGCATCCATGTCCCCAAAAGTCCGGTTTGAAAACTATTTCCGGGATAGTCTTTTACTAGAGGCCATGCGGCCACATATGTAGAAAATCCAGCATCGTAAGTTTCTGGAACCTTATTAATTCCAATCATAAGATACCCATTCATAGAACCTTCTTGGCGTCCTTCGGGAACATTTTCCACTTGTGAATACGCATGGTTAATACCAAAAACTAACAAAATCAAGATTAGCCCTTTAAAAACTTGAGCTTTCAAATGTTTTTCAATATTATTTTGATTTACCATCGGTTAATTCGATTTTGTGTATTGATTAAAATTGTCTGTTTTATCAAGAAACTTATAGTGATCGCTTAATAAAACAGACTTTAATATAAAATGATAGATTATTCTACGATCAGTTTTGCGCGCATAACAGCAGAGTGACCTGGAAAAGTACATACTATCCAGTATTCTCCTGGTGTTTCTGGCATGGTAACATAGATAGTTTCTGTACTAATAGGTTTTAATATTCCCGTGTGGTACAATACTAAATCGCTATCTGGAACATAGTTATAATCGGCGCCTTCTAAACCTAGAGACAATGCTAATTTTCCTACTTCGTCCACTGAGGCAACACCTTTTTCTGTAATGACAAGGTTATGAAGCATATCGTCGTTATTGTTAAACGTTAATGCTACTTTGCTTCCTCTTTTTATACGTACTTCTTCCACATCATATTTTAATCCAGGCTTGGTACCAATATCTAATTTCTCGTCTATTTTACCATTCCAAGATTCAGGCATTTTATTTATACGTTTTGGCTGTACAACTTTCTTATCTGATTTTGCAACCATAGTCATCGATGGCGAATTTAATTTCCCTCCAGGCACTTCATTCAGCGTATAATATCCCGTATTGTGTAACAATAAATCCCCAGAAGTAGATTTAAGCGTAGGGATTTCTATTTGATGAATATACCCTAAACGCATACCATGTATTTTAAGTCTAACAGATAAGCCATCTTCCGAAACCATTGCTTCATGAATCATAGCGGTTTGTCTATCTACAATATCACTACCGTATTCGTGGGTATAATTATAAGTAAATGTATTAAGCTTATACATGGCAAGATCTGCAGCCTGTTTTTTATTTACAGGTTTTGTAAATTCTAAGATAAATCCGTCGTCTTGAGCTTTCATGGTTTTAATTTCGAAAGGTGTTTTACCCGTCCATTTTAAACGTTGAAGTCCGAACGATTTTTTACCGGTAGACGCCCAACCTCTACTTGTCATTCCAACAAACATACTATTGTCACTTCCCCAGATTAACCTTAAGACTCCCGAAGAAAATCCTTCTCTAAAAGCAAAGGCAGCACCTTGATACACACCATTTACTTTTTCCATAAACACACGTGTAATTTTACTGTGTCCTTGATCTCCAATAAGCATTTGCCCATCGAAAGGTCCAAATTTATTACCTGTAGTTTCGTACAGAATATCTGAAGTCGCAATACCTAATATGGTATGCGGGAACCAAATTGCTGGTGCTTTTAACGCTGGAATTTTTTTAGAATACTCGTAAAGGGAAAGCCCCAAACTTTCGTCAATCACATCTTGTTTTAGATCTATTGGAGAAAGCGGATCTGAAGACCATCTTAACCCTTCTGGGTTTCCTGCAAAATCTCCTTTTTCTAAATGTGTCATTCTACCAGAACCAACCCAATCTCCTTGGTTTTCGGTATAAAACACATCACCATCTTTATTAATATTAAAACCAGAAGGCGAACGTAAACCTGTTGCAATGGGCTCCATCTCTCCGTCAGGTGTTATTTTTAGCATCCAACCTCTCCATTTTACTAAACTCGCTCCATGGTTAACCCAAGATAGATTTAAGGTTACTAACATATCTCCATTGTCCAAAAACTTTGGACCATAAGCATAATCGTGGTAATTTCCCGATAACGGCCAAGAATAAATGGTTCTATACTCATCGGCTTTTCCATCGCCATCGTGATCGAACAATCTAGATAATTCACCTCTTTGTGTTAGGTAAAAACTATTATCTCTATACGTTACACCTAATGCCTCGTGTAATCCGTGAGCAAAACGTGAATATTCTGGTTTTTGACTATAAGGTTTATCGATAACCCAAAGCTCGCCACGTCTTGTGGTAACCCCTAATTTATCGTCGTCTGTAAATGTTAATCCACCCACTTCCAACTCGACACCTTTAGGAATAGGAACATCGACGATTTCGTAATACGCAGCTTCTTTCTTGGCCATTTCTGATGGCTCTTGAGCTGACAAATAAGAAGTAAAAATTATAAAAACTAGTACTATTGGCATTTTTATTTTATACATATTCATCCTTTTATTTACCAAATAATATTATACGTTACACTTTGATTTCCTGCACTTAGTCCTACAACTAATTCGTCTCCACCATTTACATTTCTTATCACTGGAGTCGTACCGTTTTCATCAGGAAAATCTATAAAATAGTTTTCGTTTTTAATAATATAAGAACCGTCTGGTAGTTTCTTAATTTGGGCACCATCTGCTATTTTAAACCAAATAGGTTCACTGCCCTCAATTTTAATTAATCTTTTAAGACCTCTAACACCTTCTACAGGAACTATTTTATTTTCTATAGTAGTATTATTCATTTTAAATGTAAATGAAGGCATTCCCGATTTATCCAATTTGTATCCAATTTGTTTCTGAACCACTTGTGCTGGAATGGTATCTGGCCACACTGATTTTTCGTTTTCTAAAAACGCGAATTCTGGACCACCATTAAATGAAATATTAAAGTCGTTTGGAACACCTAATTGATCCATTCCTCGAACGTACCACATTGGTGTTGCATCTAACAATACACCATCCCATGCTTTTAAGAGCGACCCCGATTCTAAATCGTAAGCATAATTAACATTTTCTAAAGTTCCTACAGAAACAACATGCGTACGCTTTACACCGTTATGCATAAAATAACTACGCTGTGCAATAACCTCGTCTTCTACTTCAACGAAAATATCGTTTTTAGGATTTCTTACTCTTGGCATATAAGATTGCTTGGCAGTCAGGCTATGTTTTTCCATATTCGGACCTTCTACATAAAGTCCTAACCCAATATAATATCGGCTAATCTTATTGTAAATTAACTTAAAAGGCACTTGTCCTTTTTGAAGTGAAACGGTTGCAAAACGAGAAGGTTTATCTAACTGATAGTCTGCAATCGTATCTTTATTAACTATTAACACCCCCGCAGCACTAAGAAATTCCATATCGAAAGTATAATCTCCTGTTATTGGGATGTCTAAATTACCTGAGTAAACTAGAATTTTTGAGGCTCTTTTCCCCGTTGCCATTTGCGCCGAAATAGAATCTGTTTTTACCGTACGTAAAGGCGTTATTGTATCGAAGCTTGGCAGTATATCTGTACCACTATCGTACTCAATCATTTCTACATTAGATAACGTAACTCTTTCCTCTCCGTATAACTTGTACTTAATATTTTTTAAAGCAACTGGTCCGTGATCCCCTTGAATCATTAACGGTCCGAGTGGTTTCTCTTCATGTAGTTTTGTACCTCTTGTATATCCAGTTACTTCTACATTTTCATGTACTAACTGGCCATTAAGCCAAACTTCCTTAAATGTTGCATTTTTAATTTTTTCTCCAGCTTCGTTAAATCTAGGTGCGTGAAAAAGAATTTTTAGATGTTGCCATAATCCTGGAGATTTAGCCGCATTTATTTTAGGCGCATGACCTTCATATCCTTTTTCTTCTTTAGTATCGTCCCATCTCTGGTAAATACCGCCCATATCTGAAAAAGCTACATCTTTTACGCCCCAACTATCAAAAAGCTGTACCTCATATCTACCTTGTAAATAAATCCCAGAGTTAGACCCTACAGGCATCATGACATCAATTTCTAATTCGATGTCTCCATGTTCAAAATTTGTAAATAAATTCCCTCTTGATTTGGATGCTGGGGTACTTACCAATACACCAGTTCCAGCTGTACTTGTAATTGTTGTTTTCTGACTTCTGTCTACATAAACATCGCCTACAATTTGCCAGTTCGAACTAGGTTCTTTAAATGCAGACATGTCTGCTAAACTAACCGTTTTAAAAGGCAGGTATGTTAACGGCGCTTCTACAATTTTTGCACTTTCGGCCTTTGGTTCTTTGTTTTTTTCTGTACATCCAACAAATACGAGTTGCATTAATACAATGAAAAGAAATACTGTTTTCTTCATAAATTTAATTTTAGTTCGATCTAATTATCAATAAAAATTTAAAGGTTAATCTTAATATTTTTCAATTTTAAACATTTCTGTTTAAACTAGTAAAGCGTGTCGTGTCGGTTAAATTGCAATGTGCCTAAAACATCTGCGTTACGAGCGCCTTACAAAACTAACAATCCCCATGTGTTTTACTCATACTGACTTAAAAATTGAAACCCTGAAATCGATTAGTCATGAATGCTTTAGTTTAAAAATAGAGCGCCATGATTACACAACTTCAGGGTAACAAACATGTGGTTAATTACGGGGTATCAAAAACTATTATTTTATTTCTTTAATCATTAATTTTCCCATTTTATGTCCTAACCAAATATTGGATTCTGAGTTAAAATGAGTATTATCTTTTAAAGTTTCCAACTTATCTGTATTAATAATGCGCACATGCTTATCGGCTTTTGCTACCCGATCCTGCGCCGCTTGCACCACCTCTGTATAATCGAAAACCCAAGGTGTTTCTCTTAAAAGTCCTATTGAAATACGTCCCATTACAATTGGCAACTCGGGTTTGTCCATTTGCAACCTAACATCTTTATAAAGTACTTTTAAATTATCTTCATAAGCATTGGCCCATTCTAGAGTTTCTGCGTCTGATTCGCCTTGCATCCATAACATACCACAAACTTCGTAAGGTATGTTTTGCTTGTCTAACTCCGCTAGCCCATTATTAATATTTCTAAGAAATGCTTTATACATATTTTGCTCCGGAAGCCAGTGTTTCCACAACTTGGTGCCACCACCAGAGGTTTTAATTATGGCAATGGTATAATTCGGGTATTTTTTAGCTAAAAGATGAGTAAAGGCAACTTCTGGACCGAATTTATACTTTCTTCTTTTAGAGAACGAATCGGTACGTAAAGTGACCCATTTTTTTTCCTTATTATCCCAAATCATACTGTTTTTGGGAGCAACAAGATACTCTTCTGGAAGCTCTTCTCCCTTACCAGTTCCATCCATATTAGACTGTCCTCCTAAAATAAACACTTTAACAGGCAAGTCTTTTTCTTGACTTTGGCTAGGCCAAGCAATTAAGAATACAACCAATAAACAGTATAAAGAATTTCTAAATTTCATAACTATAAACCCTAGTTTAATTTAACATCGACAACTGTCGTATCGTTATATTTTTTCTGTAAATCTAATAATTCTGTGTATAGTGTTTGAGTAATCTCATCGTACCCTTCTTTACCATACAAATTATCTACTTCTCCGGGATCTGCTTCTAAATCGTATAATTCCCATTGGTCGATATTGTTATAAAAATGTATCAACTTATGTTTATCTGTTCTTACACCATAATGTCTTTTAACAGCATGTGGTCCTGGATATTCGTAATAATGGTAATACACCGATTTTCTCCATTCGTCGTTATCAGTCTTATCGTCTAATATAGGTAGTAAAGATTCTCCTTGCATATCTGAAGGAATTTCTACACCTGCTAAATCTAAAAATGTAGGTGCATAATCTATATTCTGAACCAACTGAGTTACTGTACCTTTTTTAATTTTTGAAGGTAATTTCATTAATAACGGTGTACGGAAAGATTCTTCGTACATGAAACGTTTATCAAACCAACCATGCTCTCCTAAATAAAATCCTTGATCTGAAGTATATACTACAAGTGTATTTTCGTCAAGACCATTTTCTTCAAGGAAATCTAAAATTTCTCCAACACTATCATCTACAGAGTCTATACATCTTAGATAATCTTCTAAGTAACGTTGGTAACTCCATTCTAATAATTCTTTACCTGTTAATTTGGCTTCTTTATAATATGCAATTTCTTCTGCATAGGCAGCATCCCAAGCAACTCTTTGTTCCGGTGTTAATCTAGCAATTTGAGCCTCGAAATATTTACGTAAAGGTCCGTCGATTTCACCTTCTTTATCCAACATCTTTAAATCGTTAACTGGACAGAAATTTTTCATGTGCATTTTTTGAGTTGCAGCGGCTGTTCTTCCTTCGTAGTCGTCGTAAAAGTTATCTGGAATAGGGAACTTAACATCGTTATACTTATCTAAATATTTAATTTCTGGCATCCAACATCTATGCGGTGCTTTGTGATGCATGATAAGTGCAAAAGGCTTAGTGGTATCTCTTTCCTTTAACCAATCTAAACTATATTCGGTGATTAAAGAGGTTACATAACCTTCTTTTCTAGACTTCTCTCCCATTTCGTTAAAATCTGGGTTATAGTAATCCCCTTGACCCGGTAACACATTCCAGTAATCGAAACCTGTTGGATCACTCCCTAAGTGCCACTTTCCAATTAAAGCTGTTTCGTAACCTGCACTTCTAAGAAGTTTTGGAAATGTTTGCTGACTTCCATCAAATTTAAGACCGTTAATACGTTGCCCATTTTCATGAGAAAATTTACCTGTAAGCATAACCGCTCTACTTGGCGAACATATAGAATTAGTCACAAAACTTTTTGTAAACTTCACGCCTTCGTTCGCAATTCTATCGATGTTAGGCGTTTGATTTAACGCTCCATTATAAGCACTGATTGCTTGGTAACCATGATCGTCCGTCATGATGTATACAATATTAGGTTGCTTAGCAGGAACAACTTCTTTTTCTTTTACAGTCTCTTTACACGAAGTAAAACAGGTGCTGACTAAGAAAATACTAAAAATATATAAGAGATTTTTTTTATTCATAATGTGGTAATTATGTGTTGTATTGATTTTAAGATAATGGATAAAGAATGCCTTTAATCTATAGTTCTTTTAGCTTAATATTTTTAAACCAAATTTTACTACCGTGATCTTGTAATCCAATAAATCCTGTTTTAGATTTCCCGTATGCTGGGTAATTTTTCCATTTTCTTTTCTGAATATTTTCATTCCAAGCTGCATCTCCTGAAGTAAACTCAACAATCTTTTTACCGTTTAGGTAATGTGTCACTTTACCATGGTCGAATACGATTCTTGTCGTGTTCCAAGTGTTAATAGGATTTAAAACTTTCTGAGATTCATCGGCTGGTGTCATAGCATAATCTGCTCCAGTAGAATTGTAAGGTGTTACACCTCCTGGAAAACCTAAATCGTCTATAATTTGATATTCTGGTCCTGAATAATATGTTGCAGCCAGAGAAGGATCTTCGTTAATGTGATATAAAACACCACTATTACCTTCTGGCTCTAATTTCCACTCTAATTTAAGATCGAAATTTTCGTACTTTTCTGTCGTTACTATATCTCCTAATTTTTCAGACCCTGCGCCTTCAGTCATTAAAGTTCCATCTATAACTTTCCAAGATGCTGGCATTTCGTCTGATTGATAACCTCTCCAACCATCGGTAGATGTTCCATCAAATAATAATTTCCATCCGTCAGATTTTTCTGCATCTGTTAAGACATTATCCTTAGGAGTTCCATCTCCACACCCTACAAGAGATACAAAAGAGGTTGCCAATAAGAATAAGAAACTACTTTTCTTTACTAAATTTTTCATTTGTTTTTTTGGTTTGAGTTTATTAAAATTTTAAGTCGACTTTAGCTAGCCATTTTCTGCGAAGGTATTCTTCTATTCCTTTACGCTCCCAGTCTTCCAACGCTCTATTTATTACAATAAATTCGGCTAAATCTGCTTCCCAAAGACCTTGTGTTCTTTTAAGTGGAATTCCCGATTTAGAATCCAGTTGCACTGTAAGAAGACAGTAGTCCATAGGGTTAGGTGTGGTAAAAGGATTTACTTTTTTACCATTCAAGTAAACACTTCCGTTTTTAGTTTTTTCGCTTGTTTTACTTTCGTCGAAAAGAGATGCTTTGGTGTTTTCACTTTTCCCCATTAAGGTTTCTAGTCCCTGAAACAGAGAAGATCCTGGAAAAGACATACTGCTTTCCTTGTATACCATAATAACAGTTTGGTAATCTTTTATCTCTTCGTCTATAATGGATAACCACACCTGATCGAAACCAGCCACACCTTTTCCATTTAACTTATTAGGTTCGTATTTTGTAAACAATGCATTAGACGATCTTCGTGATTTGTCTTTCCAAGCAGACACGGGACCTCTTGCAGGTGCTACAACATCTTCTTTTCTATCTCCGTCTATATCGGTAGCATCTAGCCAAAATAAAACACTGCCTCGTTCCAACTCAGATGGGTCTATAGCAACGGTTCTTTTATCAGCAAGATCTCCCACAGCAAAACCAATTCTATTTACACTTTCTGCATGGGTTAAATTATTTTTTACAGCCACATAGTAATTTCCTTTTGTCTTCGGAGAGAATGTAGTTCCTTTAGAAATAGGAGTCTCGTAAGACTCTTTGGTGCGATTATTAGCGTCTTTAGCGTACCATTTATAGCTGTAATTTGCTATTGGGTTTTCTATTTTCACTGTATGTTCGCCATCAGTAGCAAAATCGATGTGATCGACTTCGAAAGCGTAAACTTCAGGAATTGTAATGGTCTGATGAGAAACTAAATTATTAGCATCTGTAACCACAAAACTATAATCGCCAGGCGCAAGATTAATACTTTCGTTTTCGTTAACAGCAATTAATTTTGCACTCGAAGGCAATCTAAGGTAATCTAGATTTGGTATAGATTCTCCGTTAGACACCACACTTACAGTATTAAAACCTTCCTTTAAATACACTTTTACAGTAGCGTAATCCCAGCCTGTAAAAAGCGGACGTGTCTGATTAAAATGCATTAAGTCTTTTTGAAGTTTACCATTAACAGAAATCTGTGCATTGGATCCTTTTAGGTCTATTCCTGCATAAATAACTTCTACAGGATACATACCGCTGTTCGCTACCTCAACATTCCAAGTCACTTTACCTTCATTGCCTTTAAAGTTTACAAACGTATTTTCGCTGGCATTAAAAAATGTTTTTATATCGTGCTCCGGGATATTGAACGTTGCCTCTTCGGCTTCATATATTTGATTTGCTCCATACTCGTACCTTGCATTTTGCCACTGTACATTATAAGGTGCCGTTCCTCCAGAAAAACTCAAAGCAACAGAACCATTATCTTTTCCGATATCTGAAGCTTTTATATCGGCTAAAACCGTTATTTCTTTAGCATTCTTTTTAGACTTGCTAGACTTCTTAGCTCCACTTAAACTGCTTTCGTAAATGCTATAATGAGCTTTAGCTGTTCTAAATTCACTATCTATAATTGTTACATCGTAAATTCCAATACCTACATTCTCTAAGCTTTCAGAGGTGCTACCGTCCGACCATATGTAAGTGTAAGGTGCTTTACCTCCAGAAATTTTAGGCGTTATACTATTGGAAGCAGTTACTTTTTTATCTTTTTGCTTAGCACTTAAACGTACCGATAACTCTTTAGCCGAAGATGTAGGAGCCGTATTTGTGATGGTCCAAGCCACATCGAATTGAGGAAACACTGCGAATGGCGGGTCTGGTTTAATGGTTGGCGTTTCGTCTGTTATGGAACAAACCAATTCGTAATTAGAAATCTCACCAAATTCCACATCTAGTTCTGATGTACCTGTAGCAATTAATTTACCATTTAAATACCATCTTGCAACCTGTGTGTTAGGCTCTGGTTTAATATGATCGACCGAAAAATGCATTTTCTTTTTTCCGCTTATACTAATGGTGTTTGTTGAAGGTGTAAAACTATTAACAGGATCGACCAAATCGTAAGCACGCATAGATACTCGCTGATTACAAATAGGACACATATGTTCGGTATTATCAAAAACACCTGCTCCCATTATACAACCCTGAGCTGTAGAACGGTAATAATCTACCAAGTGATATTGATTCCCTTCAAACGCTCCAATTTTATCTTTATACTCTGCTTCGTATGGAGTAGGTAATGGTGTCGAGGGATCGACCCATTTTCTCCATTTCATCTTTTCTCTTTCGTATTCTAATTCTGCTGCATAGGTTGGGAACGCAGAAGTTCCTGTTGCTCCAGTAGTATACTCGTCTCCTAAACTCATACACGTATGAGAGATTTCGTGTAACATTTTACCAATACCATTCCCAGCAATAACGGCTGTACCATATCTGCTTTCCAGATTTCTAGCCGCACCACCACCACCACTTTCTCTGTTTGGCATAATTAAGAAAGTAATCCATCCTCTATGCTCATCTTTCCAAGGTAAAAATAGTTTATCACGCATGGCATCAATTTCAGGAATGCCTATACCTACTCTAAACTCCGGCATATGTGGTGCCCAAAGTCCGTATACATTAAAAAACTCTTTATAATGAGAATAAGCCGTTTGTGCTTTTGGATCTCCATAGGTAAGGGCAGCAACTAACGACTCTTCAATATCTTTAACAAATTCACCTCTCATTTCAGGCGAATTATAAGGTGCTTTGTCGCTAGAAGTCCACTGATTTACAATAACAACGTTAATCCTGTTATCCTTATCACCTGTGACACTAATAGGGATTAACTCCGTTTTCTCCATGAACTTATCTATTTGAGACTCAGTCCAAGGTTCATAAGCCACTCGCTTATTTTGAGAGTGGCTATGAAAAATCAATAAAAAACTTAAACAAACAAAAACAAACCATTTTTTCATATATAGGAGGCACTTTAACTATAAAACACGTATAACTTTTTCTTAATCTTTAGTTCTTTGAAAAAAGTGGAACTTATGGCAGACTTCATTCAATATTAAAAACAAGTTATTAATATCGTATTTAATACATGCTATAGATTATTTGTTTCCAAAAATAATAAGTTAGACATCCTTTATTGGTTAAAAAATTAACCAAACATAATACTATCTTAACTAAATTTAAGAAAGCGTTGCTTTATTGATAAAAATATTAACGGTTTTGATTACTAATATTTCTTTATAAAGTATGCAAAATCCAATAAAACAAACTTGAAAGAACAGAGAAAAGAAACTTAATATCGGACGCCTATAAGATTGTTTCTGGTTGTTATAGTTAGGCCATCATAATAGTTGATCAATAAAGAAATAACGTTACAATTTCCTCTTATAGCTACGATAAAGACAACACCTTAAAAAATATAAAACGAAAAAATCCCAGGCTAAACCATTAACCTGGGATTAAAAAAAACTCAAACACTACATGAAAAATTTTCTGTTTATTAAAAAATTAACCAAACAAAATAAATAGAAAATATTTTAAACGTTTCACATCTATTAAATATGTGTAACGGTTGGGAATCTTATTATAACTTCCCACGTTCCTGGTCCGTTGATATCGAAATTGGTTCTAAAGTTTAACCAATATCTACCATTTATTGGATCGTAATCTTCATTATCGTCTAAATCACCAAGATAACCTTCAGGAATATGGTAATACATTAACGGGTTTTTATTATACCACGTATAGTAAGGAAAAGGCGTTACAGGAAAATGAAATATAGTCGCTTCATCTGTAAATTCTGTACCTACAGAAGAATCTTCGTAAGATGGTAAATTAAAACCTGGCCAGTTCCCTAGAACCTCCCCTGTCTTAGGATTAAACGGCGTACCATTCTTATCTATAACCTTAAGTATAACCGTTACTCCTGGAGACGCTTCGTCAGAAATTTTTGTTACCGTATTAATTTCACTTGTACCATTTTCTAACAGCTCCATATCTTCAGTAACATTATATATGGTTTTAACCGGATCTAAACTTCTCACTTGTATACGTGTACCTCCAACAAAAGTTACAGGTTTAAATGGTGTAATTTGCACTTGCCCAATATTTGGATAAACATCTGATCCGCGCACGTTAGATATTTTTAAATCAAACTCATATTGTTCTGCTTCTGCAAATTGTGTATTTGCATTCCAACGTATTTCACCGTTTACAGTATTAAAAGCGAATGCCGGAACATCTACATACACCAACTTTTCTTCTATCTGTGCCAATGTACTATCGGTTTCGTAATTATACGGTTCCAACCAGTTTACTATTGGTCGCTCTGTTAACAAGTCTTCTGCTATTTCTCCCGTTTCTTTATTTCTAATTTCTAGCATTTCGACTGTAAGTGGCTTTGTCGATCCGTCTGGTAATAATTTCCCAGTACTCATATCTGTACCTGATTGTACGTACAATACAGGGTTCTCATATTTTATATAACCACTTAAATAACCTGTTTCAACTTCACTACACGCCGCTATAAAAAAAGACAGAGACAATGCAGCCATTATTATTTTATTTGTTTTTTTCATAAGTATATTTTTTAGTTTTCAACAAAATGATTTTGTATGAAATAGAACATGGTATGACTATTTTCCAACACGTGTATCACCCCCGTATTAGTTTGAATACCCGAAGTTTGCGCTCTTTCAATAACATCCAATTCTTCGTCTGAAGGAATTGATCCTGACGCATCTAAACCAGCACCTCTAATAAATGTGTAATACACATATTCAGGCCATGTACTTACCTGATTTGTATAAGTATCATCAACAGCAATTAATGCCACGCCAACATCGTTACCTAATAAGGTTTGATATACCTGAGTATCTTCTACCATGTCTGTTCTATTTATTTTACCTGGCACGATATACATTTTCAAAGAATCTCTTAACGTCTCTACAGGAATATCTTCCATAGACCATTCTACAAACGGATCTTGAGCAAGTGTATCTTGACCTTTCTTATCTAAATAATTTTTTATAGAAAAATCTGTTGGCGGAAAAAAGGTAACATCTCCGTTAATCTCATCTTGCAATCCAGCACGATCTATAAGAAGAACCAAGGTATCAAACACTGGATTTGTTTGTAAGTACTCGTAAGTCGTCATATCTACATGTGGATCATGCACACCACCATCTATAAGGTAATCGCTTTGTTCACAACCAACAAAGCCGACTGCTACTATAAATATTAAAAGAATATATTTTTTCATATGTCTTATCATTTTAAAAAATTAATAATTGATAGTTGCCCAGAATGGATTCTGTACTAATAATGGATTATCTATGATATACGTAGATGCTACTGGCCAATAATAGCCTCTTTGCTCTTTACGGTCTGCTCCCATCCAAGAAATATCATCCCACTCGTCATTACGTATTCTATCAAAATAAGCATGTCCTTCACTTATAAGTTCTCTAGTACGTTCTAAATAAATCTCATGTTGTAAATCTGTATCTGCACCGTCAAAGTCCGGAGCGCCAGCTCTAGTTCTTATAGTATTTAGCAGTGTTCTTGCTTCTCCATATTGTCCTAGTTTCGCTAAAGCTTCTGCTCTTAAAAGCATAATGCCCGATAATCTAAATAACAAGGTGTTACAAACACCATGGGTTGTTGCAATGGTTTTATTCGCTTCATCCTCATAAACCACACTCGCATATTTTAAAGTAATAGGACGTTCAGTTTCCCAGAAACCAAAGAATCTTTTTATTCTTACATCTGTAGTATCGTACAATGGCTCTACCGAACTCTTAATAATATTTAAAGTAGAACCTTTTTCGTTATAGCCAGGAATGTCTATATAAGGGTAATACGCTGTTCTTTGCGCCATACCATTATTCGAGTAAGACTCACTATCTTCGTAATCGATATTTAATTCGAATACACCTTCTGTAGAGCGTCCGATAAACATATTTACTACTGCTAAAGAATCTGTATAATCTACTAAAGAATACCCTCCTTGATCAATCATATTACCTGCAGCTACTTCAGATTCTGCCGGCTTATCCATCCAAAGATACACGTGTGCCATAAGGGCTTGAACCGATCCTTTGTTTCCTTGTACTGCCCATTCTACATTTCCAAACACCCCATAATCAAGATATCCTTCTGCAATTTTTAAATCTGCTATACATTGCTCTAAAACCTCTAATTCTGGATTTTGAGGTACATTTACAATATATCCATCGTCTGTTAATACATCATTAACTTCTGTTACTGCATCTAATACTAATGGCACATCTCCCCATACTTTTACCATATAGAAATATGTAAATGCTCTTAAAAAGTAAGCTTCTCCTAGAATTTTTTCTTTTCCTTCAAGACCATCGTCAAAAAGAGATTCGTCTAATTTTGCTGTTTCTTCAAGAACAAGGTTACACTGTGCAATAATCTTATAGAACGGCCCCCATTGCATTTCTCCCATACTAGAGTTTGGAAAACTTGTAGTTCCAAATTTCATTTGGTTTGTTGCTGTTTTATACCTTACCGTTGTACCGTTTAGTTCTCCCCAGGTTAAAAATCTGTTTCCTG
The DNA here is from genome assembly GCF_056238645.1 of Formosa sp. F44. Next base: position 133,237 of record NZ_JBWDLJ010000005.1, on the reverse strand, counting down.
TTAATAAGGCTGTACGAAGTAATGCATACCCGCCCGCTAAGGTTTGTTGCGCGGCACTTTCTGAAGTCCAAAACACGTCACCATACGTTTCGTTAATAGGCTCCATTTCTAACCAATCGCTACAGCTATTAAATAGCAGACCAGACATAACAAAAAGCGCTATTATTTTATATTTAAGATATTTCATATATATATTTTTAGAAGTTTTTTATTAAAATTTAACATTCATACCTAAAGTAACCTTACGAGGTTGTGCATAACCCGATCCCATATCGTAACCGGCAACATTTACACGTTCTGCATCTGGACCTGAAAATTTCTGAAATGTAGCTACGTTAGTCATTGTACCATATACACGTAACCCTTTAAATCCGATTCGCTTTAGTAAAGCTCTATCAAAATTATAACTCAAAGTCACACTACCAATCTTAAAGTAATCTCCATCTTCTAACCAAATAGACTGTTGGGTTCTGTTATTTAAATAATTATTTCCACCCGGATCTAAAGACGCATATTTAGTAACATCTCCTGGTTGTCTCCAATAATCGAAATTACTAAGTACAGGTGTATTGTAATTTGACCAGTTGTAAGGAATCTGACTTGCATTATCTTTACTAATACCCCATAAACTAGTTACTAAGGTTTGGTTAAATATTGTTCTATCTGCAGTGAAACTTGAAACGATACGTAGGTTCCAATTCTTGTAAGAAAACGTATTTGTAATACCACCTACATATTTTGGATTTGGATCTGCACCTGGAATCACAATATGATCGTCTCCAAATTCTATAATGTAATCTCCATCTACATCTACATAGCCATAACTACCTACTTTTGTAGATCCGTTATACTGTATTGGTAATAAACCTCCTGTATATGGATCTACTGGAATGTCGTCTATCGTACTATACACTTCTCCCGTATTTTGTAAGAAGTAATACGAGTTAAGCGCCTCTCCTACTGTTAAACTTCTCGTTCCTGTTACCCAGTCACGGTTACCGTTTGGCAATGCTGTAATTTGATTGGTGTTATGCGCCACGTTAAATCCTACTTGCCATTGAAAATCTTTGGCTGGATCGAAAACATAAGCGTTTAAAGAAAATTCCCAACCGTAGTTTCTAACACCAGCGATATTTGCTTGAGATTTATTATATCCGCTTTCCACAGGAAAATCGACATCGAATAATAAATCTTCGGTTTCACGATTATAAATTTCTGGTGTCATAAAAACTCTACGATTAAACAACTCTAAGTCTAATGCTAAATTCCATTGCTTAGAACGCTCCCAAGATAAATCCTGGTTAGCAATTTTATTGTAATTAGGAGTAACCACTGTTGTACCGTTATAAGATGATACCGGACGTGTACCAGTACCTAAACCGTAACCAGCACTACCTGTATCGTACGTATTAAAACGTAAATAATCGTCTGAAAACTGACTACCATTTACACCATAACTTGCGTATAATTTCCCAAAACTAATCCATGGTAAAGCATCCTGAACAAAAGACTCTTCAGAGAACACCCAACCTGCTGAAATAGCAGGGAAATATCCCCATCTTGTATTAGAACCAAAACGAGAAGAAGCATCTGCTCTAAAGTTTAAATCGACTAAATATTTTTCATCAAATCTATATCCTAAACGTCCCCAGAAAGAAAGCATTCCATTTTCGGAAAATGTACTTCTACCAAAAATATCTTCCTGATCTATACCTGTAACCGTTTGTATTTGATCACTAGCTGAACCACGACCACCTACTCTAACTAAATCACTCTGATTATAGTTAAGAGATGTTCCTGCTAAAGCATTAAAAGAATGAACCTCCTTGTATGTTTTTGTATAAGACAAGAAGTTATCCATATTTACGTTTTTAGTACCCGTAGTTGTATACTCCGCATAAGACTCTCCAGAAGAGTTTATTGTAGATGGCACAAAATAATCTCGCTTTGTAGAGTTAGTTGAAAGCGATACCGTGTTATTAAAATACAAACCTTCAACAAGTTTAGCTCTTAACGTATTACTAAACGACACCGTATAGTTAATATTCACATTTCTAATATCATCGTACCTTCCTAATAATGCAGACTCTTCTAAAGGCGACATATATAATAAAGAAGAATTCATTCGCAGCGGGTTAATAGGAAATGTTCCTGTAGATGCATTCGTGTTTCCTAAACCTGTTTGCCTATCTACATACCCTAAACGCACAACCGTTTGGTTATCTATTTTATCATTTATTTTAATACCTAAGTTAATACTTGCCGAAATACGAGAAAACCCAGTACCTACAACAATACCTTCTTCGTCGTAATATCCAAGATTTACTCTATAGTTAGATTTTTCTGAACCTCCCGATACACCAAAATCATAGTTTTGGATAATTCCTGGTTGATAAAATAACCCTTGGTAGTTTACATTATTATTAAATGCTGGATTTAAACTATCTGAAAGAATCATTGGCACATTGTCTCTAATTCTGTCATAATTCCAGTAATTGTTAAGTAAATCGTATTTCGCAGCGCGTTCTGCAGTACCAGTTTCAACATCTACTAAATCAGGCGTATTAGAAACTCCTAAATAGGTATTAAATGTAAAAACAGGCGCTCCAATTTTACCTCTTTTTGTTTTAATAAGTACCACCCCATTTGCTCCACGAGAACCGTAAATCGCAGCCGCGGATGCATCTTTTAAAATATCTATCGATTCGATATCGTTCGGGTTAAGTGATGCAAGGAAGTTTGTATTTGTAGCATCAAAACCTGCTAAATCTTCAAGGGTAGTTGGTACACCATCAAGGACATATAACGGATTAGAAAACCCAGTACCTCCAGCACTTAATTCTCCATCTATATCTGAAGATATATTTGTATTACCACGAATTACGAACACATCTTTAACTCCTGGTTCTCCAGATAAAGATTGAATGTTAACCCCTGCAAGTTGCCCTTGTAAAACATCTTCGAAAGTCGACGCTGGAAAGTTCTCGATATCTTCAGCCTTAACACTTACAATAGAAGCCGTTGCATCTTTTTTCTTGATAGATTGGTACCCTACAACTACAACTTCGTCTAAACTTTCGTTTTCTTCTAATAATGTAACATTTACTTCAGTCTGTCCGGTTAACGCAACTTCTTGAGTTACCATTCCCATATAAGCAAATACTAAGGTCTTATGCTGTATAGGCACATCAATAGTATAAGTTCCATCGAAAGATGACACTACACCAATAGAGGAACCTTTTAAGTAAATAGTTACTCCTGGTAATGTAACACCATTTGCGTCTACGACAGTACCTGTAATAACCGTGTCTTGAGGCACGAGCTCTTCAGATTTGTTAACATCGCCATCAGTAAAACTAGTAATCTCATTGGGAGGCACACTAGACGCCATTGCACTCACACTACTTATAAATAAAAGCAAAACGGCGACATGCGTGACCATATTTTTATTTATTGCTAGTAGTCGCAATAATGAGATTTGTTTGTAACAGTGGTTTTTTTTCATAATTAAGTTGGTATTTAAATGATTGAATAAATCTTTTTAATGTTGGTAAATTAAGTTTGACTATCTGTTTTTTCTCTGCATTTTAATTGTGTTTTCTTAATAAAAATCTAAATTATGTTAAATATTAACATTTCCTTTATCTAAAATTAACAGAAAAGCATACTATTTTAACAAAAGACTATCTAGGTTTTATATATTAACCTCAAACTATACTATTTTAACCCTTCCTTTATAATATAGTATTAAAAAGAAACTCTATTTTACAAATTCATCACGACTTAATCAGTATTAATGTTAAATGCATAACACCTCACCAACACCTGTATGCAAACACCTAAAAATTCTCATTAATGATTATAGTTTTCCACACAAAACGAGATACGTTTTAGCAGTGACAATTGGACAAACTATAAAACTTAAAATCCACCACTACAACACGACATTTACAAACGCACTTGAGTAAAACAAATCCTTGTTTTTTTTTCCCAAATACGAACCACTTACACGCCACACTAAACATGGGTTTTAAAACATATGATTTTGAAATATGATGATAGACTAAGAATTACACATCATCACGGTAGCTCTAACAGAAGAAGAAGAAGAAGAAGAACTATATAAAAAGAAAAAGGTAGCGATTTAACATCGCTACCTTAAAGTATATTAATTATTACATTATTAAAACAGACTACAGTGTTTTAACAAATTGTATTTTATTTCTATTTCGCAATACGTTGCGCCAATAATTTACCAGCTACAGAATCACATTTTTTAGCATAAAAATCTACAAGGTCACTGTATTTTTTATCTAAAGCCAGATTATTTACCTCGTTAAAATCTTCCTTTAAATTATACAACTCAACAAATTCTGGAGCCGCCTCGTATCTGATAAACTTATAGGTATCGTCGCGAAACGCTTCTGTTTTTGGAAGCAAAGACTCTCCCTCTCTTTGGTGCTCGAAAAATGCTGATGTACGCCAATTAGAAACATCCTTATCATAAAAATCGACTAAACTTTCACCTTGATAACTTTCAGGAATATCTACTCCTGCAAGATCTAACAATGTAGGTGCAATATCTAGGTTAAGCACCATCTCGTCGAATGTTTTAGACTGTGAGGATTTAGGTTCTCTTGGGTCGTATATCATTAAAGGCACACGAAGCGACTGCTCATGCATTAACCATTTACCAGAAAAACCACGTTCTCCCATATAGTACCCATTATCTCCCATAAATACAATTACAGTATTATCGGCTAAACCTTCTTCTTCTAACGTTTTTCTAATTCTACCAACAACACCATCTACAGTACTAATCATTTTATAATAACCCTTTACCATCTTTTGAAATTTCTCTGGAGTATCATATCTCCAGTACCATCTTTTTCTATTCATGGTATGTTTCATAAATTCAGGAAGTGCCGCAAAAAACTTAGGATCGGCTGTTTCAGGCGTAGGAATGGTATCGTTAACATACAAACTATCTACATACTTAGGCCAAAAATATTGCTCTTCAGCCCCATCGTCTGCGTGAGGCGACCAAAATGACAACGACAAACAAAATGGTTTTCCTTTTTCCGATTTAATAAAATCGATGGCGTGATCGCCATTAATATCGGCTAAATGCTTTTCTTCCCCATCCACTTCAACCAAATATGGCCAGAAGGTTTTCTTCGTTGTATCGAATAAAGAGTCTTGGATTCCTGGATTAAGCTTAACACCTAACTTACCTATTAACCCTGTTCTGTATCCCGCCTTTTTAAGTAAATACGGATAACTTTCATACATATAACCATCTTTTAACTTAGGTTTCCCAAAATTAAAATCGTGTGTTCTCTCATATAAACCCGTGAATAGAGTCGCTCTACTTGCCGCACATATAGGCGTGGTTACAAATGCATTCTTAAAATACAATCCAGATCCCGCCAACTCATCCATATTCGGTGTTTTTATTATTGGATTACCCGCAAATCCCAAAGCATCCCAACGCTGATCGTCTGTAAGAATAAAAATGATGTTTGGTTTTTCTACTTTTTCAGCAACAGCAACTTCTTCCTTTTTTTTAGTGTCGCAGGCCGTAATAAAGAACAAGTAACAGAATATAGGTATGAGCCTAAATAATTTTTTCATGAATTTAATTTTTAATTTAATTTGATTTTTGAAATGCATCAATCAAAGAGCACAACGTTTTGTTTATAATTATCTTTTAAAAGACGATCTGGTTCTGAAGCGACGTAGTCTTTTACTTCCGCCTGGTCTGCCTCACCAACATAATTTACATATAGAAATGGAGAAGTAAGCAACTTGTCATTTTCATTAAGTTTAAAAAAAGCATTAAGACAAGTCGTTCCTGCTTTTAAATTCACTTCGAATTTTACGCTAGCCATATCATTAACAATCGGACTTGTTTTAGATATATTCCCGATGTTTAAAAACGCGCTTCCAACTTCTGTTTTCGCATCTCCTTCTTTATATTTCACTATATTTCTACCAGATTCCTTTGGCGATCTAGCTACTCCAATTTCGTATTTTCCATCACGAGCAACATTAATCACCCATATTTTCTTCTTATCACGCGTATGAGCATCATGCGGATAAAGTGTTACTGGATTCTCGTAAGGCGTTCCGATATGTATTTGAGCATATTCATCGAAATCTACAGAGACATCTTCCCACCATTCATTATATCTTTCGTACAAATCTGCAACAATTTCGGGATGTTCGTCCACGACATTGTTTTTTTGACCGGGATCGGTTTTAATATTATACAATTCGTCTTTCCTTCTTTTTACTAATCTCCACTCATCTGTTAACACTTGGTATTCTTTATCCTTTACAGGATATTCCACACGTTGATTATGCACTATAATGGAACGGTCGTCCTTCCAAGTTTTTTCATCTCCATTTAAAAGTGGCACTAAACTTCTACCATCCATTTTCAAGTCGCCATCTACTTCTAACTGACATAAATCTATTAAAGTGGGCATAACATCAATATGCCCTGACAAAGCACCGATATCTTTTCCTCCTTCGATATTTCCGTTTGGCCAACGTATAAAAAATGGCACATGGTGTCCGTTTTCGTAACCCCAAATCTTACCACCACGCATACCATCGGTATATCCTTCTTCAACAAAACCTGTTTCAAAATCTATTACCACACCTCCAAACCAAGGACAAGGACCATTATCTGTCATGAAAATTACAATCGTATTTTCCTCTAGCCCCATCTCTTTAACTTCCTTAAATAATGTAGCCACATCTTCGTCTATTTTACTTACCATACCATAATAATTGGCAATTCTATCGGAAACTTTCCCTTTGTATGGTTCCACATATTTATCGTCTACTATAAGTGGCGCATGTGGTAAATTTGTTGGAATGTAGCAAAAGAACGGTTTGTCTTTATTTTTTTTGATATAGTTTAAAGCTTGATCAAACCATACTGTATTACAGTAACCATCGTATTTTTCGAACTCCCCGTTATGTTTATACGTATCGTCTATATAATTATTACCCCAATAATCTGGATTCTGACCAACACCGCCACCACCATGGACAATTGATTCTTTAAAACCACGATCCATTGGACGAAACGGATAGTTTTCTCCCAAATGCCATTTTCCAAACACAGCAGTCTCATAACCATTATCTTTAAACACCTCCGGCATGGTAACCATACCTTCTTTTAACAACGATCGCCCACCGATTGTGTGCCAAACCCCTGCACGTGCAGAATAGTTTCCAGTTAATAAAGCAGATCGCGTTGGCGAACACGACGGATCTACATGAAAGTCTGTAAAACGCACACTTTTACCATAAAACTCGTCTATTGCAGGTGTTTTCACATAGGGATTCCCATGCGCCCCCAAATCGCCATACCCTTGATCGTCGGTCATTATTAAAATCACATTAGGCCTTTTAACCTCCGATTTTTCTACAATTTCTTTATTTTCAGTTTTACAACCACTACAAAAAATTGATAAAAAAATCAATAATGGTATAAGCTCATATTTTTTCATTCTTATGTTATCTGGATTCAAATTTAAAGGCACAACGACTCGTATTTAAGACATAGCGCGCTTATATTATTTTTTTGGATTAGTTAATTCTAAATTCATCATCTTATCTAACACCAAGGCAACTGCACCAATTGTTGTGGCTTGATCGCCATGAGTGGCTGGTAAGATTTTAACTTTCGCACTAGAAGGCAGTAGGTATTTATTTTTTTTGCTCTCAATTAGATCAAATAACAAATTCCCATTTAAAGACACCCCTCCACCAATATAAACGGTTTCCGGATTTAATAAATTGGAAATAGCCCCGATACCTTTACATAGATATTCAGCTACGTCGTTATATATTTTAAGAGATGCAGGATCGTTTTGCAAGGCCGCAAGCGCCACTAGCTCTGCTGTTATGAGCTCCTTATCTCCTCTAGCAAGTTCTTTTAATAACTCAGATTCATTATTCTCTACCGCAGCTTTACCTAAAGATGTAATTCTGTGACCGGAAGCTAAAGCCTCCAAACACCCATACATACCACACTTACACTGCACCTCACTATCGGTATCTACAGATATGTGGCCAAATTCGCCGGCAAACCCAGAATACCCTTTAAGCAGAGTACCTTCGACCACCAAACCAGACGCAATACCATACCCCATGTTAATGATTGCGAAATTTTTCTGATTCTCACGAATTCCCATGTTCAATTCCCCTAACGCCATTAAACGCGTAGAGTTATCGTAGAAGAATGGCAAATTTAATCGCTTATCTAATTCTTTACCTAAATCGATATTTGTCCATCCAAAATCTGGAGAAGATTCGATGATTCCAGTTTCACTATTTACTAAACCGGCAACACCTAATCCAACACCCCAAATCTTATCGTCAGGATTCTTTCGTTTCTGAAATTTCTCTACAATTTTAACTAACTTTTCAACAATACTTTCAAAACCTTTCTCTAACTCTGTCGATACTTGCATTTCCGACACAAAATTAGCATTTAGATCTACCAAGCATCCCCTAATATATGTAGCTCCTAAATCGATACCAATAAGGTAATTATTTTCGTTTTTTAATTTAACTATTAAAGGCGGTCTCCCTCCACTAGAATCTCCTAGCCCTATGCTTTCAACCAGTTGGTCTACATGCATAAGCTCGTCTACCAACCTAGTTATAGTTGGCGGTGTTAATCCAGATTTTTTCGAAAGTGCAGATCTGCTAATTTGAACATTATCTTTTATCAGCTTTAAAATCACTTTTTTATTTGTGAGATGTAAAAGTGCAACATCCATCTTTTTATACTCTTTACTCATATATAGCGATACTTTTTAAAGGCATTAAAGTAAGTTTTTTTTACAATATAGCACAATTAAATGAAAACTATTATCATTTAAATGACTACACGAGGTTTAAATATTTAAAATCTGTATAATTAAATCACAACAACCAGAATTTTAAATGCCACGATAAACATACATATAATATTGACTTTCAACAACTTAAAAACCCTATATTTTATCACTAATACTTTGTGATACATATTATAAAATTTTGAGATTTTTATTAAGACTTGATCAAATAAGCTATTATAATTCATGTTTTTTCTTAAAATATTTAGAAATACACAATGTTAAAACCAAAACCGGATCAACTCACACACGATTCCTAAGAGCCTTTGCGACACACTTTTAACATTCCATTTTATTACAATACTCTACTTAAACACCTTATATCAATAAGAATTAGATCTCGAGATAGTCACGTACTTTAACGAAGAATATTGCACTTAAAACCCTACAGTATTACTGCAATCTATCTTTTTAAGCCCTTAAAAATAACTGAATTTCAGAATATAAATCCTCTATAAACACCCTACTTTAAGCTAATTAATTTACTTTTTAATACTTTTAAAATAAATGTTCTACCTCAACAAAATCAGTGCCATATACGCCACTTAAACCAATAATTATATATAATTACATAAAGACTACCACGTCTTCGATTGTTGTATTACAATTAACTAACACGCCAAATCATGCCTTAATCAACACAGCGTAGTTCACTGTTTTTATAAACAAGACAGACTTTAACACATGGGAGTGCCTACCACACCGTTCCTACAAAACCGGTGAACGCCATTACATGTCGACTATTGAAGAGTATTACGACATGGGTACAAATGCAATCGTCCCTCTGAATACACTTTCAGAAGGACGATTATTTTAATTTTTGATACAGACAGCGTGAAGAGATATCACGTGTCTTGAATTATAATTTACCTAACACTACACTAGATTTAGCTTTAAGTCAGCTCCATTATTTTATCTTCAACAATCTCTGAAGTATAAAATCCTAAGAAGCTATAGGTTCTTACTGTAGTTAAAAAAGTATAAAGCAGATAATCTTGTTGTAGGGATTTAGGCAACAGTTTATAATCTGGAGTATCTAAAAGCTGAAAGACTTTATCTTCTTTATCCTTAGGCACATTCATGTAAAGCGCAATAAAAGCTTCAAAATCTTCCTTAGAACCATTGGCAATGTTCTTATCGAATTTCTCTTCAAATCTTGCTATAAATACTTTAGATCCCAATTTAACTTCGGATTGTTTCTCTTCATCTAAAACCGATTCGGACATCATGTCTACAAATTGAGCTAGATTTAAATCTTTACCACCTACAATTGATGTTTTAGGCAAGTATATATCGACTAAATTATGGACAACCTTAATCTCTGAAGGATCGTAAAAAGTAGATACCCATCCTGTTTTTGCATCCTCTGTACACGATCCAAAAATACTTAAAACTGTAGACGCACTAACCGTTGCTCCAAGTGCGAAAAGCATATTTTTAACGGCGACTCTTCTTTCCATAATTAAAATATTTCGTTTTTAATTTGAGTAGCGGCATGGTTTGCGGCTCTAGCCGATAAAGCCATATAAGTAAGTGAAGGATTCTGATTTGCAGAAGACGTCATACACGCCCCATCTGTAACATACACATTAGGCACAGCGTGAACTTGATTAAATTCATTAAGCACAGATGTCTTTGGATCTCGCCCCATTCTAGCAGTACCCATTTCGTGAATAGCATGCCCCAACCATAATGATTCGGTATGATTATACCCTTTAACGTTCTTAAAACCGGCTTGGGTTAACATTTTAATGGCTTCTTTCAACATATCTTCACGCATTAGCATTTCGTTTTCCTTAAACTCTGCATCGAACGTTACTGTTGGTAAACCCCACTCGTCTTTTTTCTCGTAGTTAAGGGTCATTTTATTTTCATGATAAGGTAAACATTCTCCAAAACCAACCATACCAATACGCCATGTTCCTGGTTTTAAAAGTTCGTCTTTTACTTCTTTACCGTAACTTAATTCTTTAATACCACGTTTCCAATCTGTACGACTAGCACTTCCTTGAAAAGAATATCCTCTTAAAAATTTATTCTTAGAATCCTCAGAATCTCCTATGTTTCGGAATCTTGGCACATGAAAACTTGTTGGTCTATTATTAATATAACTAACATCCGAAAACTTATCGGTTTCGGCCGTAGCTCCAACTCTAAAATGATGATCCATTAAATTACGTCCCAGTTCCCCACTATCGTTACCCATTCCGTTTGGAAATCTTTCGGATTTAGATTGCAACAAAATACTTGTAGAGGCTATAGCAGAAGCACAACAAAAAATAACTTTAGCCTTATACTCGATTTTTTCTTTTGTTATGGCGTCAATAATTTTTACTCCTGTGGCTTTTTTAGTTTTGTCGTCGTATACAATTTCGTACACCACGGAATTCACTCTTAATGTCATATTACCGGTTCTTTCGGCAGCAGGTAACGTTGAAGAATTACTACTAAAGTAAGCGCCTAAAGGACACCCTCGCATACATCTATTACGATACGCGCAATTGTACCGTCCCTCATGCTTGACATCGCCAGTTAGGTTAACAAATCGCCCCATGGTTAAAGTTCTATTGTCGTATGCCTTAGTTATTTCACTTCTAAAATGCTTTTCGACCACATTTAGCTCCATCGCTGGAGAAAAATAACCATCTGGTAATTGAGGCAATCCCAGCTTCTCGCCACACACGCCTATAAATTTTTCTACTCTTGTGTACCAAGGATCGATATCTTTATAACGTATAGGCCAATCTACACCTATGTTTTCTTTCTTATTAGCTTCAAAATCTATATCACTAAAACGCAACGCTTGCCTTCCCCAAGTAAGAGACCTTCCACCTACGTGATAGCCACGAATCCAATCAAAGCGTTTTTCCTCGTTATATGGATGTTTTAAATCGTCTACAAACCAATGTTTGTAAGCTTCTTTGGTAACAAAACCCGTACGGTTTTGCTTCTCTTGCTTTTTAATATCTTCGGTAGTTGCTTGTCCTCTATGCTCAAACTCCCAATCATCTTTTTCAGCAGTCGGATATTCTCCATGCTCTACCATTCTACCACGTTCTAAAACTAATGTTTTTAGGCCATTTTCACATAATTCTTTAGCGGCCCAACCACCTGAAATACCAGTTCCAATAACAATGGCATCAAACTCCTTTTCCAATTGTAAACTATTTTTTTGTTAAAATAAAATCTATTATAGCATAATTAATAAGTAATCACGCTGAGCTATTAAAGCTATATTTTTACAGCCACGGAAAAGAACTCCATAACTACTGTAAACCCGCTTTAAACTTAGTGCAAATAAGCAAAACACACAAATATTTAACGTTTACCACATGGGTCTCACCATTAAAATTTGGCCTATGTATTTACACATAAATATTCAAAATCACACCTAGATTCTGATATTCGCATTATTTTAATTTATAATTACTTTTACGGCTTTGTATTCAAAAAAATTATATTAAAAACACAACAATTCCTTTTTGAAAAAAAAACACATCCGTAAAATTAAAATTTTCTATCTGGGTGATAAAAAGACACATCTAACGACACTTTTTTATCTGAAACCATTTCTGAAACTAACTTTCCTGTTGCTGGCCCCAAGCTCCACCCCATCATAGCGTGTCCCGTTGCAATAATTAAATTATTACATTTAGACGATTTACCAATGTATGGCAATCCGTCTGGCGAGCATGGTCTTAAGCCACATTGTGCCTGTTCTTTTTCTTCTGAAGTAATTTCTAAATGGTTATAATAATTTTTAGCAGCCGCTGCAATAGCATCTACCCGTTTTGGATTTATAGTATTATTAATCCCTGCTATTTCCATGGTACCCGCAAAACGTGTAAAACCATCCATAGGTGTAACCGCTACTTTAGCTTCACATAATATAGCTGGAATGGTAATATGAGTTTCTCTATTTACGTTTATTCTGTAACCTTTTCCTGCCTGAACAGGTATTTTAACCCCTAGTTTTTTAGAGACTAACGGACTCCAACTTCCGGCGGCTAGAACCACCTGATCGGGTTGTAATGTCCTCTGATCTGTAACAACTTCTGTGATCGTCTTATTTGTAAACTTTAAGTCGGTTACAGTTTCATTCTTATGAAAAATAACTCCGTTTGCTTTTAAATAAGCCAGCATATCTTTCATAAAATAATTAGGAGTCATGTGCGCATCACAATCATAATACACAGCACCTTTAACATTTAAATTGGCATGAGGTTCCAATTCCTGAACCTCTTTAGCCGATAAGTTTTTAACCCCTAAACCTTCCTGAATACCACGTTGTCCAACATGCCATTCTTCTTCTCCAACCTCATCAGACTTATAACACATTAAAAGGCCTTTACGTTCGTAATGGAAATTAAAATCGGCAGATTGTTTTAAATCCTCGTAAAGATCTCGAGAAAATAAATTAATATTTTTAATCGCTAAAATAGACTTTTCAACTTTGGCCGGTGTTGCCGATTTTTTAAACGCTAAAGTCCAATTAATAAAATCCATATCTAATCTGGGTTTTACGTATAACGGACTTGCAGCATTAAACATCCATTTAATTCCTTTTGTAATCATTCCTGGAGCCGCCAAAGATATAAAATGACTTGGCGTTATATATCCGGCATTTACATGAGATGCCCCCGATGCCATATCTGATTGATCTAAGACGGTGACTTGATGCCCTTCTTTTTGAAGGTAATATGCAGAACACAATCCCGTAATACCTCCACCAATAATTACAATATTTTTACTCATTTAATAGGTATTTAAATCACTTGAAATCCATGTGCATATGGATCGTCTTTATCGTCAATACTAATAGTATTATGGCCGTAAATTCTTGCCCATCCTTTAATAGAAGGAATAATCGCTAATGTTCCGTTTAAAGATGTTTCTTCCTCTACGCGACCAATAAATGTCGAGCCAATAAAACTTTCGTGTATAAAATCTTCTCCTTTTTTTAATTTCCCTTTAGCGTGTAATTGTGCTAATCTAGAAGATGTTCCTGTACCGCAAGGCGATCTATCGATCGCTTTATCACCATAAAACACGGCATTTCGTCCAGAAGATTTTGGATCTATTGGTGTTCCCGTCCACATAATATGAGATACATCTTTAATGGTAGGATCTTCTGGGTGGATAAACATATCAGGATATTTAAGATTGATTTTATCTCGAATAACCTGAGAAAACTGAATTAATTTACTCGCCGTAAAATCTTGAACTCCAGAAAAATTATCTTGAGCATCTATAATTGCGTAGTAGTTACCGCCATAAGACACATCGAAGGTTAGTGCGCCTAGCTCGGGACAATCAATGGTTAAATTTTCCGCTGCTAAGAAACTTTTTACATTAGTTAATTTAACCCATTTTACCTTACCATCTAGTTCCTGATACTCAATATCTACTAATCCAGCGGGCGCTTCCATTCTAATTTTTCCTGGTATTTTAGGGACAACTAAGCCTTCTTCGATAGCTATAGTTACAGAACCAATAGTCCCATGACCGCACATGGGTAAACATCCTGAGGTTTCGATAAATAGAATTCCAAAATCGTTTTCCGGATTATTTGGCGGGTACAAAATACTACCACTCATCATATCATGACCGCGAGGCTCAAACATGAGTCCTTTACGAATCCAATCATACTCTTTTAGAAAATGTTGTCGTTTTTCGCTCATGGTAGCGCCATTCAACATTGGCCCACCTGCTTCCACCACTCTTACTGGGTTTCCGCAGGTATGCGCATCAATACATTTAAAGCTGTTTTTCATTCAATTTTATAACCGCTAAATTTTCAATATTTTTTAAATTACATCTTTTGTTTTTTCACTATTTACCAGCCTTAAAATATTTAAAGGGTTTTCGTTTTTAAGTGCATCTGGTAATAAATCGTTTGGCCAATCTTGGAAACTAACCGGTCTTACCCATCTCTTAATCGAGTCTACTCCTACAGATGTAAATCTAGAATCTGTTGAAGAAGGATATGGACCTCCGTGCACCATAGAAGGGCACACCTCGACACCTGTTGGCATTCCGTTTAAAATAATACGTCCAACTCTATTTTGTAAAGCTGCAATTACTTTTGGATAATTGGTAGCTTCATTGTCGTCGGCAATTAATGTTCCTGTTAATTGACCTTCTAATTTAGAAAGTATAGTTTCTAATTCCGCCATATCTTCACACTGTACAATTATAGAGTACGGTCCGAAAACTTCTTGATGTAATGTCGGGTTTGCTATAAAGGTTTTCCCTTGAACGGTAGCCACAGCGTGCTTCGCGTAATTAGGTTTAACCTCAGCAGTGTAATCGGCTACAATATCTAACTCTGGTTGCTCTAAAGCTTTAGATTTATTATTGTTATAAGCCTCAAGTATGTTTGGATGTAACATACATGTTGGATCTATGTTAACAAACTCTTTTGATAAAATAGAAATAAAATTATCTAAACTTTCACCTTTAACCCCTAATAACAGCCCTGGATTAGTACAGAATTGTCCTGTACCCATAGCAATAGAAGAAGCGTAAGTTTTAGCCCAACTTTCTGCTTTATTTTCTAAAGCTTTTGGAAGCGCTACAACAGGATTTATACTTCCCATTTCGGCAAACACAGGAATAAGTTCATCCCTTTTTGTTGCTAAATCGTATAATGCTCTACCACCGCGAATACTTCCTGTAAAACCAACTGCTTTTACTTTTGGATGACTCACTAATAATGATCCTTCTTCGATACCATTACTATTAATATTAGAGAAAATTCCGTTTGGCATTCCTGTTTTTTCGGCCGCTTTAATTATTGCAGATGACACTAATTCTCCTGTTCCCGCATGCATTGGGTGTGACTTTACGATTACTGGACAACCTGCAGCAAATGCAGCAGCAGTATCTCCTCCAGCTGTAGAAAATGCTAAAGCAAAATTACTAGCTCCAAAAACAGCTATAGGCCCTAATGGCACATACATTTTACGTAAATCTGATTTAGGTAAAGGTTCTCTGTCTGGTATTGCAGTATCGATACTTGCATCTACCCATGAACCTTCGGTAATTAAATCGGCAAAAGTACGTAGCTGAAACATGGTTCTTCCACGTTCTCCTTGCGCACGTCCTGCAGGTAAGCCTGTTTCTGCACAATACATATCTAATAACTCATCTCCAAGTGCTAAAATTTCGTCTGCAATTGCATTTAAAAACGCCGCCTTTTTTAATCCTGAAAGTGATCGGGTTACCTCGAATGCTTCTGACGCTAATGTCACAGCTTCATCTATTTCTTCTGAAGTTGCAGCATAGAACACGTGCTCATTTTCGGTATTTGATTGTGGATTAAATGTTTTGTATACGTTTTCGCCTTTTGCAGATAGTTGGCTACCTATATAATTTTTTCCTGTTATCATCAAGTTTGTTTTTTAATCCGAATTAGGGATCTTGTTTAATTATTAATTCGTTTTAGTAGGTTTGTAATTTACAACTATAACACAATTACTAATCGATTTATTTTTGTTTAAACCTCATCAAATATTACTAATAAATTTGACGATACTAAACAAAGTACATGTTAAAATAAAGATAAATGTTTGACTTTTCCGTTTAAAATAAACAATAAAATCAAACATTTTATCTATTAGAAACATGATTATTTCTAAGCTATTACACTTAAGTTTTTATACTCTGGTAATGTTGGTCTTACTGCAAGTGCATCTGTAATAATTTTTTCTATTTCTGCACGCTCTTCACCTTGTAACACTAATCTTGGCGCTCTTACATATTCAGAACCAATGTCTGTATGTAACGTTGCAAATTTAATGTACTGCACTAATTTTGGGTGGATATCTAACTCTAACAATGGCATAAACCAACGGTAAATCTCAAGAGCTTCTTGAATACGTCCTGCTTTTTGAAGTTCGTAAATAGCAACAGTTTCTGCTGGAAATGCACAAACTAAACCAGCTACCCAGCCGTTTGCACCTAATAATAAACTTTCTAATGCTAAAGTATCTACTCCAGTCATAATAGCTAGTCTATCTCCAAAACGATTTTTAATTCTAGTTATATTTGTTGTATCTCTAGTCGATTCTTTTACCGCTTGAATGTTTGGACACAATTCAACCAATTCGGCAAACATATCTAGAGTCACTAAAATTTTATAATCTGTAGGGTTATTGTAAATCATTATTGGCAATGACGTACTGTCTGCAATAGCTCTAAAATACTCAACAACCTCTTCGTCTGATGCTTTATATCGCATTGGAGGCAGTATCATTAAAGCTTCGGCTCCATCTTCTTCAGCAGTTCTTGCTAAATTTATAGCCGCTTTAGTTGTTGTTTCTGCAATATTCATTAAAACAGGCACCTTTCCTTCTGTAAACGCAACAGCTTCTCTTGTTAAAATACGTCTTTCTTCATCTGTTAATGTGCTAGCTTCACCTAAAGTACCTCCTAATACAAGACCATGGACACCTGCATCTAATTGTGCTTTAATATTAACCTTAAACAACTCTAAATCCAATTCATCTTTATCTGTAAATTGTGTTGTAATCGCTGGCATAACGCCTTCCCATTTAAAACTCATAAATTCTGTTTTTTAATTTACTCAAAAATATAGAATACTAAAACTTTCAAAATAATGTATTTTATCTATAATTGATACTATTTTACATATTTTGCCCTAGTTTCATAAAAAATTAGCCCTTATTAAAAATAAAACAACCAGAACCAGTATTTGACTCAACTAATCCGTTGAAATTCAATTTAATATTTTTCATGACCAACCAGTCTAGAATGAACCTATATTTTGTCTAAAAACTAGCATGAATGTTCCCCTAACCGAGACTTATTATAAAGTGGTAGGTTTTAAATGTACTGCCATAATTAATTAAAGATTATAACACTCCACGCGTTACTAAATTCCTTAACTATTTGTAAATACTGAAGCAGTAATCCTTAATAGATAGATAATACATGAAGCACAAATAGTAGGCCGACTAATTGTAATTTTATTAGTTAATTTTTCAAGTAAAACGGTTGTTCATGTCTTTATCTCGCCCAATATTTTACATTTTTATTTTTCTATCCTGCTCTTGCTTTGCTCAAGCACCTTACAAGATTCATTCTCACAACGATTACAGTCAGCTTTTACCCTTTTGGAAAGCTTATAATAGTGGTTTAGAATCTATAGAAGTGGATGTGTTTTTAAAAAACGACACTTTATACGCTACGCACGAAGCCCATGAAATTAAGTCACAAAACACCTTAGAATCTTTATACTTAGCACCTTTAAGTAAAGTTTATAAAACCCACTTAGGGGCCGAACAGCAGATCCAACTTTTAATCGATATAAAATCTGAAGCATACGCCACACTTGATGCTATTGAGACGGTATTAAAAACATATCCTGAACTCACAAGTAACCCAAAACTGAGTGTTGTTATTTCGGGACATAGACCCGAATTAGAGGATTACAATACCTATCCTGATTATATACTATTCGACTACCAAAGCTTAGAGCCAATTCCTAAAAAAGCACTGAATAAAATTGCATTAATAAGTCTTAGCTACGCAAATTTCTCGTCTTGGAAAGGTCAGGATTCTATTCCGACAACAGATTTTAATACCTTAAAACATGTTGTAAACCAAGCACACGCACACCATAAACCATTTCGCTTTTGGGGTGCTCCAGACACGCCATTGGCCTGGAATACTTTTTATAGAATGGGCGTAGATTTTATAAACACAGATCAGCCGCTAGAATGCGCTAACTATTTTAATACTCTAAATGCGACCACAAGAGCTATAGAAATTGCTTTTATTTCGGATATACACTTTCAAGATATTTATGGCGAATTTTCGGATAACGATTATAAAGGAATATACAATGACAGGACCAATAAGCACACACTTTTAAGAACAATGGATGCGCAATTGCATTCTACAAGAATCTTTAACGAGAATTATTTTGCACTATTTGCGGCCTTAGATGATATGGTAAACAAAGGCATAAAGTATGTCGCTTTACCGGGTGATTATACCGACGACGGCCAAGCCATTCATTTAAAAGGTTTGCAACACATTCTCCAGTCTTACGAAACAACTTATGGTATGCAATTTTTTATAACCACCGGTAATCACGACCCTGTTGGACCTCTTGCTCAAGATTCTGGAAAATCTGATTTTATGGGAACAGACGGACAGGCTCAAGCTATTTATAGTTATAAGCCATTAAAAACCGACCTTCCTGTCATTCTTTCTAAAGACATTAAAAAATTAGGGTACACAGGCGTTCTTAATCATTTACAATCTTTTGGTTTTTTCCCTCAAGAAAACCATCTGTATTGGGCTACTCCCTTCTCTAAATATACACCCGAGACTTACACTTATAAAACAGCATTACAGCAAAGCACATTAAATAATAGAATGTATAATATGGCGCCAGGATACACCATTCCCGACGCTAGCTATGTTGTAGAACCAACACCAAACGTATGGCTACTCGCTTTAGATGCCAATGTGTATTTACCAAAAGATTCTATTGCAAGCCACGCTTTAGACCCGAAAAATTACAGCGGCGCTAGTATAGGATATAACAATGTAATTACTCATAAAACACACCTTATACAATGGGTAAAAACGGTTGCCTCGGAAGCCAAGCGATTAAACAAAACACTTATTGCTTTTAGCCATTACCCGATGATTGATTTTAACGATGATGCATCAAAAGAATTAGAATCCTTTTTCGAAGGTAAAAAATGGCAATTAGAACGTGTACCTCAGGAAGCGGTCTCTAAAATATTTTTTGATGCCGGAATAAAAATCCATGTAGCAGGACATATGCACATTAACGACACTGGCGTGAGAACCTTTGAAAACGAAAAGTCTTTAATTAATATACAAACACCATCTATTGCCGCGTATATTCCAGGTTATAAAATATTAAAAATAAAAGCCAATAATGAGATTGAAGTGAGCACTATACAAGTTAATCAGGTTCCTAATTTTGATGATTTATTTCCACTTTACGAAAAGGAATATAAGCATTTAATTTCGCAAGGAAACCCTTTATGGAATCATGAAATTTTAAACAGTACGTCGTATCATGATTTTACCATGTTTCATTTAAAAGAACTAGTACGCTTAAGATTTCTAAAAGAATGGGCTCCGAGTTTTAAGGATTTCATGTTAAATATCACCGCTAAAGATTTACTTCTGCTACCTTACTTAGATACTAATATCTCAATTGAAACCTTATGTCTAAACAAAACCGAATATAAGTTAGATTGGGAAATGGCCGAAAACAAAGCTGTATTGGCTTTACAAACCTCCGATTTAACAGTAGAGGATTTTAAAGACTGGACTGGCTTTGATATGATATTTGATTTTTACCGAATTCGGAATGCTGATGTTTTAGCAATTAACGATATTGGAGACAAACAAATAGCCATATATAAATGGCTATTTGATACTTATAAGTTGACGCTATCTCCGAATAAAAACGACGATATCAGACAGAAATTATTAACCTTTTCTTCAATCTTTTTAAAATTCTTAAACGGTGCCCCTGCTAATCATTTTGTTATAGATTATAATACAGGAGCTTTAAAAGCTATAGAAAACTAGTACTTACTTTGTTGTAACCGGATTCTTTCTAACATATGTCCCGTTTTTAAATGAAATATGATAATCGCTTTTAAATAATTTACTAGGCAAATAATAATCTGTAGTGATAATTTGTGCACCAGAATCCTTTGCCATATTAAAATGAGAATAGTCGTTAGATCGTGCTTCTTTGGTACCTGCATCTGCACGCGTTCTTATTATATATCCTTTAGACACTAAATCTTTTATGGACTTATCTTCTGGATTATTTCTAAATAAAGTTGCCGCTTCAGGCGTTCCTGGATTTGCATTTGCAAACATAGCACGATTATTAAGCGATGGATGCCCTTTAATATATAAATCACGTTTTCTACCAGAGTCATCTAAAATAAATAAGAACTTTCCCCTAGCGTCTTTTAATGTTGGCCAGTTATTATTTAACACTGCCTGCTCTAGAGTTTCATATTTACCTTTAACATTATCCGGAGTTATTAATTTATCACTTCCTAAACCGCTTTTTAGTGCATTATCGAGTTCTGCAAAAAGTGATGTTGTAAATTCTTCTGGCTGTGTGCCAAACATATTTGTTTTTCCGTCTTTAGCTTCTAATGTTACAAAAATAGGTTCGTGATTAGGATGCGCCTCAGACCATGATTTTATATCCTTTAAGCAAGCATCTAGAGTATAATAATGCGTTCTAAAATCGATATCTATAACATGTAAAATTTTAAATCCCGGTTTTTGCATGACTTTATTAGGATCGAATACCTCATCTGGTTGTGCTAGAGATAATCCTTTTGGATTTGCATACGTCCCTCCTTTAGAATCGGCATAAACATCTATTTCAAGATTTCGTAATCCCATATCTAACTGCCCTAATATAGGTATATGGGTATACTGTAAAGATTGTATACTATTGGTGGTATCCTTTTCTTCTAAAAAACGATATAGTTTAGGCTCTATTTCTTTTTTATAACTGTTATGAGAACCAATAACTTGAAGCTGATTAATGCGTAAAGCATCGTGTTGAGATCTCACTTTTAAACATAGAATACACAATAAACATAAGGACAAATAATATTTCATAACTAAAAAAAATTAGTGGCCAAAATTACCACTAATCCATTAAGTTCATGTTAGTAAATTAAGAACAAAATGTAAAAACTTAACATGTTTAAGTGACCCACACAAAACCATTAAACTACTACACAACAACACATTAACATTTTTCAGTATAATTTACACCACACTGTTTATTTAACAGTTGCATAACTATTAGCTAAAATTTGAGAGCTTAAGATTTCATTAATTTGCGACACGATTAAAACCTATAAAGTTTTGTTAACGACTTCCAATTAACCTCTAAAATCTTTACTCACTTAATGAATTAAAAATACGTATAAACTTTCCTCAAAACAAAAAACCATAGTTGCTACGAACAACTACGGCCTATTAATTAAGCATTGTAACACCAATAACTTAAATATGTATAATAAAAATAATTTATTTCTATTAAAAAATATAACTTTTTTAATATTATTCTTGCTTGTATACCAAACGGGTTACACAAGTACTGCCACAGCCTCAAAAAACAAAACGTCTAATAAAGCGATTCAAAAAACGATACAAGGTAAAATTGTAGACGAAACTGGCGTTCCCTTATTAGGCGCTTCTATTTTAATAAAAGATACAACCATAGGTGCTTCTGCCAACTTTGACGGTGAATTTTCTATCGAAGCCAGCTACGGACAAACATTACAAATTTCATTTATCGGTTATGAAACCCAGGAAGTTGTTATAGATGCCGACTACCTAAACATTACCTTACAACCTTCTAGCGCTGTGTTAAACGAGGTTTTAATTGTAGGATATGGTCAGCAAAAAAAGAAAGATCTTACAGGTGCTGTAACTCAATTATCGTCTAACGACTTTAAGGAAGGTGTAAATATTTCTGCAGATAATTTATTACAAGGTAAAGTTGCAGGTGTACGTGTAATTCCTTCTAACGGAGAACCAGGTTCTGGTGTAGACGTTTCTATTCGTGGTGTAGGTTCTATTAGAAGTGGTAGCACACCTTTATTTGTAGTAGATGGTGTTCCTTTAAGTAATACAAATGTGAGTGCGCCTAGTCCTAATTTTGGACTTGGAAATTCTAGCGCAAAGAATCCACTAAACTTCCTTAACACTAGTGATATTGCTTCTATTACAGTGTTAAAAGATGCATCTGCTGCCGCGATATACGGAGCAAGAGGTTCTAACGGTGTTGTTATTATTACCACAAAACAAGGAAAAACAGGCAAAGCAGCTATTACGATAGATTCTTATTTAAGTGTTTCCAATGTAATTAAAAAGATTGACGTCCTAGAAGCAGACGACTACAGAAATGCTATAAATGACGATGCTTACGATCATGGAGGCAACACAGATTGGCAAGACGAATTACTTCGTAGCGGTATCACTCAGAATAACAATTTCTCCTTTTCGTCTAAAACAGAAAGCGGAAATTATTACACCTCTTTATCGTTAATGGATCAGGAAGGGATTGTACATAATAGTGGTTTCGACAGAGTAACGGCGCGTTTAAATGCTGAAGAATCTTTCTTTGATAACAAACGATTAAAGGTAAAGGTAAATTTAACTGCCAGCCAGATTAATGAAACTGGAGTGCCAAATGGTTCTGATGCAGGTTCTGATGGACAGTTAATTATCCATGCTTTAATGGCTAACCCAACACAACCTGTATTTGATGAAGATGGCGAATACACCAACTTTAATTTAAATCAGAATTATAACCCGATGTATTTATTGGACATTTACGAGGATCATACCAATACAGTACGAATTCTTGGAAATGCCGAAGCATCGTTTAGAATAATTGATGGATTAGACTATAAATTTAATTATGGTGTAGACCGTTCGGTATCAGAACGTAATTCTACTATTTACCCAAATGCTACAGATAGAACGCCAGAAGGTGCTTACGTTCAAACAAATTTAGAGTCTCAGAGTACTTTAATGGAGCACTATTTAACGTATCGTTTTGGATTTAATAGAAACAACTTTGAAGTTTTAGGAGGATTTTCATATCAGAAATTCGATTTCTCTGGAACAACATTTTCTGTTACAGGAATAGATCCTAAAGGCACAGGTGTTAAACCAGAATACGATCCTGGATATTCTGGGCAACAGAATGGCTTAAGTGGATACGCTCAAGAAAACGAATTACAATCTTATTTTAGTAGGGTAAATTACAATTTCGATGACAGATATTTAATTACTGCATCGGTAAGAGCAGATGGTTCGACCCGTTTTGGTGAGAATAACAAATATGGATATTTCCCTTCATTTGCATTAGGTTGGAATTTAGACAACGAACAGTTTTTAATGGATTCTGATGTGATTAACCAATTAAAACTAAGACTTAGTTGGGGACAAACAGGAAACCAAGAAGTACAAAACAAAATCACCCAGGCCAGTTATTCGCAATCGGCTGCAGGAGGATATTACTTATATAACGATCCGAGCATAACAAATGGAATTGTAGTAAACAGAACTGCAAATCCAGATTTACAATGGGAAGTAGTATCGCAATTAAATATTGGTGCGGATTTTAGTTTATGGAATAACAAATTATACGGTTCTGCAGATTATTACACAAAAACAACAACCAATGCCATTCTAAACATTCCTGCCGAACCTTTAAGCCCAACAACAACAGTGTGGCAAAACATTAGTGGAGAAATTGTAAATAAAGGTTTTGAATTAAGTTTAGGATCACAAATTATAAGTACAGACGACTTCTCATGGTCTCTAGATGTAAACGGTGCAACGTTAGATAATGAGGTAGTAGACTTACCGGTTTCAGAATTATATTCAGGTAGTGTTGCAGGACCAGGTTTATCTGGAGTAGTTGCAAACATTTATAAAAGTGGTTACGAAGCAGGATCGTTTTATATGTTAAAACACTTAGGTTTCGATGCGAATGGCGCAGACATTTTTGAAGATTTTAATAACGATGGCGCTATAAATAGTGACGACCGTCAGATTTTTGAAGGTGCTCTACCTAATTTCACTTACGGGATAAACACCAACTTAAGTTATAAACGTTGGGATTTAAGTCTTTCTTTAATTGGACAAAGTGGTGGTTTACTAGTTAACAATACCAATTTAGCGTTAAACATTAACAACATTGTTTCCGATAGAAATGTCCTTTCAGAATTTTATAATGCTGGAGCTAGTTATTCTAACACACCTCAACTTTCGACATTATATTTAGAAAAATCAGATTTCCTACGTTTAAACAACGCAAGAATAGGATACTCCTTAGATACAGATCGTCTTAATTTAGAATGGCTACAAGGTTTAAACCTATATCTAAGTGCTCAGAATTTATTTACAATCACTAACTATTCTGGTTACGACCCGTTAATTAATAGTCCGCGAAATTCTGGAGGAAACCAATCTATAGGAATAGATTACACGACTTACCCATCATCTAAAACGTATATGCTAGGTGCAACACTAAAATTATAATTTATGAAAACTATCAATATAATATCAAAAATAACGTTCACTTTCATCTTAAGTGCGCTGGCTTTTAATTGCTCGGATTTAGATGAAGTTGTTAAAGACGAAGTCATTGGCGGACAAACATCTAATCCAGAGAGTGCAATTGCTGCAGCTTACGGACAATTGGCAGATGGTACGTTTACAGATCATGGTAGCGTTTTTGGTTTACAAGAATATCCTACCGACGAATGTATGCTACCTACTCGAGGAAGCGACTGGGGAGATGGTGGAAAATGGAGAGACCTTACAGAGTTTACTTGGGGAACGACTAATGCACAAGTTACAGGTACATGGAATGCTTTAAATAGCGGTATCACTAAAACGCTAATTGCCATTGAATCTTTACAAGAAAACCCAAATTATGCGAATTATGATTTATTCATGGCCGAAGCCAAAGCTTTATTAATTCTATATGTATACAATACTTTGGACTTATTTAACCAAGCACCATATAGAGACTTATTTTCAGACGATAAATCTTTAGTTTTTCTTCAAGCAGATACAGAAATAGATAATTTAATATCTGATTTAGAAGCTATCATTCCAAATCTTGCAAATTTAGGAGAACAGCAAACCTATAATGGCCGTTTTACAAAACAAGCCGCTTATGCTTTGTTAGCAGATATGTATTTAAACAGAGCTGTTTTTAAAGATCGTTATAATACTTCTTCTAGTTTTAATTTTACAGAAACTGCTGTCGATAACGACGGGACAGACATGGATAAAGTTATTTACTATTCTACGTTATTAATTAACGATCGCTTTAGTTTAGAGAGCAACTACTTCGACAATTTTGCACTAAGTAATTCTAACGGATCTGAAATTATTTTTGCAGTAATTCAGGAAAATGATAATATTAGAAGAAGTGATAATGATTTTGCCTATATGTCTACCGGACGTGCGCAAAAACAAACTCCAGACAACAGAGGAACTAATGGCTCTAATGTGGGACCTGAATTTTATAAGACTTGGGAAGGTAATCATGACGATCCGCGATTCCACAGATATTATCAGTATGCCGATGGAACTTGGTTTATGAACGATGGCACAACGACTAGTGTACCTGCAGAAGATATTAGACCCGATACAGGAAAACCTTTAGTACATTTTAATAGAGGTTTGCAAGTTGGACAACAATACGGACCTACACTTGATGGAAAAGGAGGCTTTAATATGACTGCAGACGGAAGAATTGCAATTAGCAAATTATACATGGAAAAGAACACGACTATTCCTATGGACTATACGCCAGAAATGAATTTTAACAATCCGTCGGAAGCCATTTTAACACAAGATCAAATTAATGCAGGTGTACGTAACTTTAAATGGGAATTTGATCCAGAAAATGGAAACGGTAACAGTGCTGTAGATATTCCATTATATCGTTTAGGAGGTATGTATTGTATGCGCGCAGAAGCTTATTTTAGAAAAGGAGAAACGGGTCTTGCTTTAGCCGATATTAATACATTGCGCACTAGCAGAACTCGAGAAGCTTTATTTGATAATGCTCCTGGTGTTGCCCTTGAAACTTTAGATGACGTTACTCTATACAACGAAATCGGATTTGAAATGTATTGGGAAATGTACAGAAGAAAACAAATGATTCGTTTTAACACTTACGACAAAGCGTATACAGCTAAAGCCACTACGCAACCGTATTTAAGAGTTTTTGCTATCCCACAATCTACTATTGATGTTACAGATGGCATTGAGCAAAATTTCGGATATAATTAAGCCGGCTTTTTAATCATCTATTAAAAGGTAGCAATTCATATTGCTACCTTTTTTTATTTAGCACAGTCATCTCTCCTATCGTTTCCAGATAAATACAGACTTGCAAAAATTAGAAGATTTTTCTAACACACTATGCACATGTAGCTAGCAACATATTTTTACAATAAGTTGAAAGGTATTTCAATAAATAACGGCTAACTTTCAAACACCATAAAAACATATTGATGCAAATTTTAAAATCACTTTTAATCGTTTTTTCAATAGGATTACTTACCGCTTGTAATTCAAAAACCAAGAAAACAGAACCTCAAACCGTAACAGAAAGCGTTACAACACCCGAAGAACCATCTCATTCTTTATCCGAGTCCCAGAGAATAATAGATGAAGCGATTAAGGCGCATGGTGGAGATTTATACGATACGGCTAATTATTCATTTGTATTTAGAGATAACACATTTCAATTTAAGAATAACAATTCGGAATACGTGTATACAAAAATATACAACAAAGACGGTTCGAAAATTATTGATGTTTTAGACAATGGTCGTTTTTCTAGAACTATTAATGGTAAACCTGTTCAATTATCCGATAAAGACATGGCGAGTGGCACGGGAGCTTTAAATTCTGTAATTTACTTTGCAACCTTACCGTATAAATTAAACGACGAAGCTGTGAATGCTAAACGTATGGAAAGCACCACTATAAAAGGAGAAGCTTACGAAACCATTCAAGTAACATTTAATGAAGATGGCGGTGGTGAAGATCACGACGACGAATACTATTATTGGATAAATAAAGACTCTAAAAAAATCGATTATTTAGCTTATAATTACAGCGTAAATAAAGGAGGTGTACGCTTTAGAGTCGGTTATAATAAAAGCGTTGTAGATGGTATTACGTTTCAGGACTATACAAATTACGAAGCTGAGGTTGGAACACCGTTAAAGGATTTACCTGCGCTATTTGAAGCGAATAAATTAAAAGAGCTTTCAAAAATAAAAACAGAACACATTATTAATTTAAGTAAACAGAAGTAAAAAAAGATTGTTCTTATTTGCCGTGTTTAAGCAACTTAATAGTTAATCTAGAAAACAGAACACGACATTCTTATCTACTCTAATCTGACTTTTAAAAGCTTTAATTTTTAATACAAAGATTAAAGTTTTTAGAAGTCTTTGTGCTTCTATTAACAAAGGTATCAGAATATATTATTGAATTGTAATCGTAAAAAATCGGATAATTCTACATTTTTATATTCTCAACTCCGCGCGAACAAAAAAAAATATACCCAGAAGAGAACTTAAAAGAGTAATCGTTTATATATAAAAGGTATCTAGCAGAGTCAAGAATCTCCCATAATAATCGATAATTATTCCTTTATTTAATCGCTGTTAGGATTCGAGTTTCTAAACTATTCTATAATGACCTCTATTCGCAACAGATTAAGAAGGTTTGATGATCTATTTAACAGGTTTCTTTTCTTACAAAAATCACATTGTATTTTAGTCCAATACATAACTTTTAAGACGGATGCCTATTGAGCTATTTTTGATGGTGATAGACTATAAAAAACAAAACCCTCATAATCATACGATTATAAGGGTTTTTGCGGAGAATGAGGGATTCGAACCCCCGGAGGTGTGACCCTCAACAGTTTTCAAGACTGCCGCATTCGACCACTCTGCCAATTCTCCGAGTGTCTCATCAGGTATTCCCTGATTGCGGGTGCAAATATAAGACGCTTTTTCGATTATATCAAATAAAAATTAAAAAAAATCGAAACATTTTTCACGACCTCATTTAACAAATTATATTTCAAATGGTTATAAATTTATATCTACAACCTATTTCACGTGCAAGAGTAAGCTTTCATCTAAAATAATAAAGATATTAAGGCTAAAGTCCGTTTCAAATCCTATTTTTGGCACCTATTAAATCAGTATATGGATATTATTAAACAGTTGCAATGGCGATATGCCACTAAAAAATTCGATAACAACCGCATTATAGAAGACAGCAAACTTCAAGTGCTTTTGGATGCTTTCAATTTAACAGCTACATCTTATGGTTTACAACCTATAAAATTAGTGGTGATTAAAAATAAAGCATTGCAACGTGAATTGGTAGAAGCCTCCATGAATCAGGAGCAAATTGCTCAAGCCTCTCATGTCTTAGTATTCTGTATAGAAACGACTATAAATAATGTATTTGTCGAAAATTATTTTAAACGTGTACAGGCCATTCGCAATACACCGGAAGCTGTTTTAAAACCTTTTAAAAACTTTTTAATATCAGATTTCGAAAATAAAGAACAATTACAAATAGAGAATTGGGCAACCAAACAAGCCTATCTTGCTTTAGGAAATATGCTAACGGTGTGTGCTGTGCAACATATTGATTCTTGCCCCATGGAAGGCTTCACCCCTACTAAATACGATGATATTTTAGAACTTACTCAAAAAGGATTAAAATCTGTTTTAGTACTTCCGATTGGATATCGCGCAGAAGACGATATATTTTCTGACATGAAGAAGGTAAGAAAACCTGCCGCAGATAGTATCATACATTTATAAGAGTAACGCCCTAAATCGTACGCCTTTCCATATTTGTTGTGCTATGAATATTGAAGGTTAAATAATATGTACCTCGATTGAGCCACCGTGTTGTCGTGTTTTATAGCACTAAAATGGTTTCTCCTTTTTTATAATTGCCACATGCTCCGGATTGAAAAGATCTAGAATCTTCGTTTTGACTTCTTTTTTATTCCTTGCTTTAATCGTAAATTTGAATTCAATTTTAAATAGACCTCATGCCTGGATTTGAACTTTTTGGAAGTGCCGAAAAAAAAGAAGTACACGATGTACTTGAAAGTGGTGTTTTAATGCGTTATGGCTTCGATGCCATGAGAAACAATCATTGGAAAGCTAAAGAATTAGAAACCGAATTACAAACTCAAATGCAAGTTAAGCATGCGCAATTAGTATCTAGTGG
Organism: Formosa sp. F44; assembly: GCF_056238645.1. The sequence goes on along the minus strand of NZ_JBWDLJ010000005.1, from coordinate 103,436 downwards.
TACTGCTGCCGTGTCTGTAGCTTTAGCTGTTGCCGGTGTAGGTTCTGGAGACGAAGTTATTCTACCAACTTTTACTTTTGTTGCTAGTTTTGAAGCCGTGCTAATGCTAGGCGCGACTCCTGTTCTAGTAGACATAGACGATACGCTAACCTTGGATATTACTGCTGTAAAAAATGCTATCACTCCAAAAACCAAAGCGATTATGCCTGTGCATATGTGCGGAGGAATGGCGCGATTAAAAGAATTAAAACAGATTTGCGACACACATAATCTAAAATTAATTGAAGATGCCTGCCAAGCCATTGGAGGAACTTACGAGGGGAAACCTTTGGGAAGTTACGGAGATGTAGGATGCTTTTCATTCGATTTTGTTAAAACCATAACATCGGGAGAAGGTGGTGCCATTATTACCAATAACGACGAGTACGCCACTTGGGCAGATCATTATAGTGATCATGGTCACGACCATGTGGGATCAGATCGCGGTGCCGAAAGCCATCCTTTTTTAGGTTATAATTTCAGAATATCAGAACTTCATGCCGCGGTAGGTTTGGCTCAAGTTAGACGTTTAGATGATTTTATAGCCATTCAGAAAAAGCATTATACCATTTTAAGAGATGCTTTAAGTGTTATTCCGGAAATTACATTTAGAACAACCCCGGAAGAAGGTGTAGAAAACTATTCGTTTTTAAATTTCTTTTTAACGGATTTAGAAACGTCTAATAAAGCAATGTTGGCTTTAAAAGAAGCAGGTATAGATGGGTGTTTCCACTACTATAATAACAATTGGCACTATGTTAGAAAATGGAATCATTTAAAAGAAGCCAAAAGCCTATTTCCTATTGCTCCTCAAATACAAGATGCCTTAAGTACTTTAGAAAATAAGAACTTCGAAAAATCAGATTATTATATCGCAAGAAATATATCGTGTTTAATCAAGTTATCTTGGACTGAAGACGAAGTTAAATTACGAGCGTCTAAAATGGTCGAGGCCATTAAAAGTGTGCTGTAAATTATAAGAGCTAAGAACATAAACAACCATTCTCTGTTTTATTTAAGAGAATGGTTTCTTTTTTTATAGCATATTCTTAGAACATTTACTTCTCAGTTATACATTCTTCTACTTAATGAGTTCTGTTTAGTGCTCCTTTGTAAATAAATTCCATTACAAAGCAAAACACTATAATTCCAAGCGAAATAATAACGCCTATTTTATTGCCTGAAAACTGTTGTATAATTAGCGTTACAAAAGCTAACAAGCAAAGTGCACACGCTATGCCATGAATCCACTTATTAGAGCCTAATACCGCATGTTTTTTATAACCTATATAGTTTACAATACAGAATACAAGTAAAAAGCCTGAGCTTCCCGCTGTAGAAATACTTTCCAAATGAAATAGGTTTACCAAAGCAATAGATAATATTGCCGTAATTAATAACCCTACAGGTTTGCCCCAGAACTGATGACAAAAATATTTAGGTAATTCCTGATCTATTGCGATATCGTAATTCACTCTCCCACTTCCTAAAACCGTGGCATTTATAGCCGAAAATGTAGAAATTAACGCTGTTATGGTTATAATTGTAAACCCTACTTGACCTAAAGTGGGTTCTGCTGCTTTTGCTAAAACATAGTCTTGAGCATCGGCAATCGCTGTAAACGGTAAAGAGCCCACAGTAACTACGGCAATTAACACGTACAATACAACAACAAAGCCAACGGCTCCAAAATAGGCTTTAGCTGTGTTTTTTTCTCGATCTTTTAAATCGGATATAGAATTTGCTATCAGTTCAAATCCTTCATAAGCAACAAAAATGACCATTCCTCCGGATAATAATAAGAACGGATTCTCCCAATTTGATGGCGACAATTGCTCTAAATGTTCTGGATGTGTAGAAAATCCGTAAAACCCAACACCTATAAAAGCAATTAAGATAAGGAGTTTTATAACTACAGCCACAGATTCTATACGACTCACCAAGCTTACACTTAAATAATTAATAAGAAGAGCAATCGCAATAATTGCCGATTGAAATATATGAGTATCTATAGTGTGGTCTCCAGTTAAAGATATTAAGGCTGCGCCATAAGAACCAAAAGCCGATGCATAGAGTGCTAACATAACAATATAACTAATCCAGAGTAGATTGTTTATTCCTCCGGCAAAAACTCCATTTCCATATTGCTGATGAATAAACTTAACAGTACCTCCATTTTCTGGATACTTCTTAGACAACTTAGCATACGAATATGCGGTTAACATTGCAATTAAGCCCGCAAACAGAAACGCTATAGGTGTACCACCTTTTGCCAAAGACACTGCGAGACCGAGTACAGCAAAAATACCACCTCCAACCATACCTCCTATACCGATAGAAATAGCATCTTTTAAATTTATTTTTTTATTCATAATGGATATTAAGATTAGATGAGGTATTCTAACTCCGACTAGAAAAGGAAAAATAATAGCAGAGTCCGGATAATTAGATGACTTGACCTTTTAAAATTAAGTCAAATATAGAAGAGAGAAAAGTATAGGGCAAAAAAAAAGTTCAATGTAAAAACATTGAACTTTTAAAGAGCCGATGGAGGGACTCGAACCCACGACCTGCTGATTACAAATCAGCTGCTCTAGCCAGCTGAGCTACATCGGCTTGAAAATCGAGTGCAAAGATAGAGCTATTTCTAATATCTGCAAATCTTTTTCAAAAAAATTTAGCTTAATTTATTAATTTTATCAATCAGCTTACGACCTTCAGTCTCTAATTCTTGATTAATAGCCTTAAAATGAGCCTTTTTGTCTTCTACATTTTTATTATTCACTTTTGCTATTAAAGTGTCAAAAGTATTGATTGCTTCGTCTATAATTGCTTCACTTTCCTTAACATCTTTGTCTGTGTTGGTATATTGCCAAACATAAACAGCTTCGATAATATCTCCTAAAACGAAATTAATGTCCTTTTTAAGATCTCTAACATTTGCCATAATTTAATATTGTATTTATTTAACTGCAAAATTACACTAATCCAAAACAAATTTTGTTATAAATACAAATAAATATTGCTGAATTAAAATTTAATAACTACATTTAAGTCATGAATGTAAGCAAAGCACATAATAAGCAAATTTGTAATTGTATTTCACAACAGTGGAAGTCAATCGTCATTTTCATGCTTAATATTAAGCTAGCAACGCATCTTGAATTTAGTTAACTATTATATAATATAACGATAAACGACAAAGGTGCTTTTTTAAAGGCACCTTTTTTATTTTTAATCCATTACTAATTTAAATTTTAAAATTATGAAAAATGTAATCTCAATGTCACAGAAAAACCAGAAGCTTATTGCCCATTCCAATCGTATTAACGTCATGTTTTGCACATTTCACCACTACGAATTCAGTCCCACTTTAGTTTATCCTTAAAACAATACATCATGAATACATACACATATACCAACGTACCTTTTACTGTAACAGAACATGTAAGTAACGCTAATGGCTTTTTATTACCTCACAACCTATATAACAAGGTTAAAACAGTCGCGGCTTACCCTATTAAAGAATTTTATTTACAAGACGCCCCCGATCTTGCAGATTTTAAATTTAAAATGCATAAAAATGCATTCCTAAATGATGAATTAACTATTCAGGCACAACTTATAAAAAAACATGATAATGGTTATTTAGTAAATATTATTGTTACTAAACCAAAGCCAGTCACTAATCATCATGAAACAATTTGTAGTGCAATGTTTGGCTTTACTTTGGATAAAGATTATGTCCGAGAAGAAAAAACAGCTTGTTAAATAAAATTCCCGAGTGTTACACCCGGGATTTTTTTTGCTTTATTCTGAAATTTAAAAATTTAAAACCAAAATTTTCTCATGCATATCAATGTATGTGCAATGAGGTAAACGAGATATTAAGAGACCTCTTTAATTACCAGAGTAACTTACAAAGTTTCTAGGTGTTTCGTAGAGTGTAATTTCTAATTGTAAATCGTCTTTCAGTTTCGGTTTTATTTTATTGTAGATTACAACAGCAATGTTCTCTGCTGTAGGATTAAGATCTTTAAATTCTGGCACATCCAGATTCAGGTTTTTATGATCGAAAGCCTCTTCTATTTCGTCTTTTATAAGTTGTTTTAAAATTTTTAAATCAATAACAAAACCCGTTTCTTTATCTATTTCTCCCGTGACACTTACAATAACATCATAATTATGTCCGTGATAATTTGCATTATTACAGCGACCAAAAATTAACTGATTTTTTTCGTCCGTCCAATCCTTCCTATATAATCTGTGGGCCGCATTAAAATACCCTTGCCTACTTACTTTCGCTATCATATATTACGAGATATTTATAAAGTCATAAAATTTATCAAAAATAATCTTAAACCAAGACGTATAATTGTCTGGATGAAGTTTAATATCGGCTTTAACATCTTCTAATGTCATCCATTTCCAATCGGCCACTTCATCCGGATTTATATTAGGTTGTCCATTATAATGTCCAACTAAGATATGGTCGTACTCGTGCTCGGTTAAACCATTCTCGAAAGGTGATTTATACATAAAAGACGTCTTTTCTTCTAAAGCTGTTACAAACCCCATTTCCTCTTCTAAACGTCTTCTTCCGGCATCTAGATTAGACTCGCCATCCCGTTGATGACTACAACATGTATTGGTCCATAATCCTGGTGTATGGTATTTACTTAATGCCCGTTGCTGTAACATTAATTCATTCTTTTCGTTAAATACAAATACAGAAAAGGCTCTATGTAATACGCCTTTTTCGTGTGCTTCAAGTTTTGGCATAAGCCCAATTGGCTCATCATTTTCGTTAACTAATACTACGTTTTCTTCTATCATATTGTAAAAATACCAAGTAAAATTATAAAATACGTTAATGTGAAGATAAAAATAAAAAGGGGCCGCTTCATTTATTACATTTCATACTAATAATAGTATCTTTGCGTCCTATTTTCAAGAATTATTATGAGTTTTAAAAGTGAAATAAACAGACGTCGTACCTTCGGAATTATATCGCATCCCGATGCCGGTAAAACAACCTTAACTGAAAAATTACTTCTTTTTGGTGGTGCAATTCAAGAAGCTGGAGCCGTAAAAAGTAACAAAATTAAAAAAGGAGCTACGAGTGACTTTATGGAAATTGAACGTCAGCGTGGGATTTCTGTTGCTACTTCTGTATTAGCTTTTGAATATAATGGTATAAAAATTAATATTCTTGATACTCCTGGACACAAGGATTTTGCCGAAGATACCTTTAGAACACTTACTGCTGTAGATAGTGTAATTGTTGTAATTGATGTTGCAAAAGGGGTCGAGGAACAAACTGAGAAATTAGTTGAGGTTTGCCGTATGCGAAACATTCCAATGATTGTTTTTATAAACAAAATGGACCGTGAAGGTAAAGATGCTTTCGATTTATTAGATGAGGTTGAGCAAAAACTAGGATTGAAAGTTGTACCGTTGAGTTTTCCTATAGGAATGGGTTACGACTTTAAAGGGATTTATAACATTTGGGAAAAGAATGTAAACCTGTTTAGCGGAGATAGTAGAAAAGATATTGAAGAAACTATAGAAATTTCGGATCTGTCTTCTCCAGAATTAGACAAAATAGTAGGAGAAAAAGCAGCCGCTACATTAAGAGAAGAAATTGAATTGGTTGATGGCATTTATCCGCAGTTCGATAAACAAGAGTATTTAGACGGACATATGCAACCTGTGTTTTTTGGGTCTGCTTTAAATAATTTCGGAGTTCGTGAATTATTAGATTGTTTCGTAGATATCGCACCAAAGCCAAGACCTAAGCAAAGTGAGGAGCGCCTTGTACAACCAGACGAAAATAAATTTACAGGATTCGTGTTTAAAATACATGCGAATATGGATCCCAACCATAGAAACCGTTTAGCTTTCGTAAAAATTGTTTCAGGAGAATTTAAACGTAATTCGCCTTACCTACATGTTAGAAGTAAGAAAAAAGTAAAGTTCTCTAGTCCGAATGCCTTCTTTGCAGAGAAAAAAGAAATAGTAGATATTTCATTTCCTGGAGATATTGTAGGATTACAAGATACAGGAAGTTTTAAAATTGGAGATACCTTTACAGAAGGTGAAATTCTTAATTATAAAGGCGTGCCAAGTTTCTCTCCAGAACACTTTAGATATATTAATAATGCCGACCCATTAAAATCGAAACAACTTAATAAAGGTGTCGACCAATTAATGGACGAAGGGGTTGCCCAATTATTTACCTTAGAACTTAACGGAAGAAAAGTTATTGGTACCGTTGGAGCTTTACAGTATGAAGTTATTCAATACCGTTTAGAACACGAATATGGGGCAAAATGTACGTACGAAAACTTAAACGTATATAAAGCGTGCTGGGTAGAACCTAAAGATAAAAAGAGTGACGAATTCAAAGAATTTCTTCGTGTAAAACAACGTTTTTTAGCGAAAGATAAAAGAAATCAATTGGTGTTTTTAGCCGATTCTCAGTTCTCTTTACAAATGACAGAACAGAAATATCCTAATATTAAATTCCATTTAACATCAGAATTTGATTAAGGTATAGCACAAAATAAAAGACACGCATTTTTAGGGTGTCTCAAAAACATGAAAAATCCCATTGATATAGTTCAATGGGATTTTTTATGTTTAAGCTTCATCAGCAAATACAAAGTTTAATGGAATTGGAGCTTGCTATGGAAAAACCATTTCGAGCAACCTTACCAACCTAATGATCACACTTTATATGAGAACTATTAAGCCTCGCCCGTAGGTCCAAAGTTTAATGGAATTGGAGCTTGTTAAGAAAAAGCCATTTCGAGCAACCTTACCAACCTAATGATTACACTTTATATGAGAACTATTAAGCCTCGCCCGTAGGTCCAAAGTTTAATGGAATTGGAGCTTGTTACGGAAAAGCCATTTCGAGCAACCTTACCAACCTAATGACCACACGTTATATGAGAATTATTAAGCCTCGCCCGTAGGTCCAAAGTTTAATGGAATTGGAGCTTGCTATGGAAAAACCATTTCGAGCAACCTTACCAACCTAATGATCACACTTTATATGAGAACTATTAAGCCTCGCCCGTAGGTCCAAAGTTCAATGGAATTGGAGCTTGCTCGTAATCTTTAATTTCACCATGTGCTTGTTCGAAACGGTTTACATTATCTGCCAATGCCTTTAACAAGCGTTTAGCGTGCTGTGGTGTTAATATAATTCTAGATTTAACCTTACTCTTAGGAGTTCCTGGCATAATGCTAACAAAGTCTACTACAAACTCCGAAACGGAATGGTTAATAATTGCAAGGTTAGAATAAATTCCTTCTGCAATCTTTTCGTCTAATTCTATATTAATTTGCCCTTGTTTTTTAGGATCTTTTTCGTCTGCCATATCTATTATGTTTTTAATAAAAAAATCCCGCTCAATTAGATTGGGCAGGATTTTAAAATATTTAAGAAACCCAACCTGCGTTGGGATAAAAATAGTCCCGATTACTCGAGACCATTTTTATTAGTTAAAATTTACTTCTTGTTTTTTAGCTAACATCATTTCGTCAAACTCTTCTTTAGATCCAACGATAATATGATCGTATTTACGCATACCAGTACCAGCTGGAATTTTGTGTCCTACAATAACATTTTCTTTAAGACCTTCAAGCGTATCAATTTTACCAGCTACAGCTGCTTCGTTAAGAACCTTAGTTGTTTCTTGGAACGATGCTGCAGAGATAAACGATTTAGTCTGAAGTGACGCTCTTGTAATACCTTGTAAGATTGGCGTAGCCGTTGCTGGCTGTGCATCTCTAGCAGTTACAATTTCTTTATCTTCACGACGTAGTGATGAATTCTCGTCTCTTAATTGGAAGGCAGAAATTAACTGTCCTTCTTTAAGGTTTTTAGAATCACCTGCACTTTCAACAATTTTTAATCCGAAGATTTTATCGTTTTCTTCAATAAAGTCAGCTTTATGTGCTAATTGATCTTCTAAGAAGATAGTATCTCCAGAGTCAATAATTCTCACTTTACGCATCATTTGTCTTACAACAACTTCGAAGTGCTTATCGTTAATTTTCACCCCTTGTAAACGGTATACTTCTTGAACTTCGTTCACTAAGTACTGTTGTACAGCTGAAGGGCCTTTAATATTTAATATATCGTTTGGTGTAATAGAACCATCAGAAAGAGGCATACCTGCTTTTACGAAATCATTCTCTTGTACTAAGATCTGATTAGATAATTTAACTAGGTATTTCTTAATATCTCCTAATTTAGATTCTACTATAATTTCACGGTTACCACGCTTAATTTTACCAAAAGTTACAACTCCATCAATAGCACTTACAACTGCTGGGTTAGAAGGGTTACGTGCTTCGAATAATTCGGTAACACGAGGTAAACCTCCTGTAATATCCCCTGCTTTTGCAGATTTCCGAGGAATTTTCACTAAAATTTTACCAACTCCAATCTTATCACCATCGTCAATCATTAAATGCGCTCCAACTGGTAAGTTGTAAGAACGTATTGGATTTCCTTTAGCGTCATCGACGTGAAGTGTTGGAATTAATTTTTTGTTTCTAGACTCAGAAATTACTTTTTCTTGGAATCCTGTTTGCTCATCAATTTCAACTTGGTAAGTAATACCTTGTTCGATGTTTTCGTAACGTACTTTACCAGCAAATTCCGAAATAATTACACCGTTATATGGATCCCACTGACAAACCACATCGCCTTTAGAAAGTTCTGCACCATTATCTATAAAGATAGTAGAACCGTAAGGTATATTGTTTGTACTTAAAGTGATTCCTGTTTTCTTATCGATAAGTTTTAATTCTGAAGTTCTAGATATTACAATATCAATTGCATTTCCTTCTCCATCGACACCTTTAACTGTTTTAAGGTCTTCGATTTCTGCAACTCCAGCGAATTTAACAATAAGTTTATTGTCTTCTGAAATGTTACCTGCAATACCTCCAACGTGGAAAGTACGTAGTGTTAACTGTGTTCCTGGTTCTCCAATAGATTGTGCCGCAACAACACCAACAGCTTCACCTAACTGAACCATTTTATTGGTTGCAAGGTTACGACCGTAACATTTAGCACAGATACCTTTCTTAGCCTCACAAGTTAATGCAGAACGTACTTCTACACTATCTAATGGTGACTGATTAATTTTATCTGCTACAGCATCATCGATTAATTCGCCTTCAGAAACTAATAATTCTTCAGTTAATGGGTTGTAAACATCGTGTAAAGAAACACGTCCAATTACGCGTTCTCCAAGAGATTCTACAACTTCATCATTTTTCTTTAATGCAGATACATCTACACCTCTTAATGTACCACAGTCTTCACTGTTTACAATAACATCTTGAGATACATCTACCAAACGACGAGTTAAGTAACCAGCATCGGCAGTTTTAAGAGCGGTATCGGCAAGACCTTTACGCGCACCGTGAGTAGAGATAAAGTATTCTAAAATTGAAAGACCTTCCTTAAAGTTAGAAAGAATCGGGTTTTCAATAATTTCCCCTCCACCTGCATTCGATTTTTTAGGTTTCGCCATTAATCCACGCATACCTGTAAGCTGACGAATCTGTTCTTTAGATCCACGGGCTCCAGAATCAAGCATCATAAACACCGAGTTAAATCCTTGTTGGTCTTCACGAATACGTTTCATAGACAATTCTGTCAATTCAGCATTTGTAGACGTCCAAATATCAATAACTTGGTTATAACGTTCGTTGTTGGTAATAAGTCCCATGTTATAGTTACCCATAATACCATCGACAAGCGTATTGGCTTTATCAATCATACCTTGCTTCTCTGGTGGGATAATAATATCACCTAAACTAAATGATAGTCCACCTTGGAATGCAAACATGTAACCTAAAGTTTTAATCGCATCAAGAAAATCAGCTGTTTCTGGAACAGAAGTTAACCTTAAGATATTACCAATAATATCTCTTAACGATTTTTTAGTTAAAACTTGGTTTATATATCCTGCTGCGTGAGGTACTTTATCGTTAAATAAAACACGACCTACAGTAGTTTCAATAATTTGTAATACAATTTCTCCTGCTTCGTTAAAATCGTATGTTCTTACTTTTATACCCGCATTTAAGTCTACACGTTTCTCGTTAAAAGCAATAACTACTTCTTCTGGAGAATAGAATGTTAAACCTTCACCTTTTATTGGCACTTCTGGAGTAGAGGTACGTAATTTGGTCATATAGTACAGACCAAGTACCATATCCTGAGAAGGTACAGTTACTGGCGAACCATTGGCAGGATTCAAAATACTGTGAGACGCTAATAATAACATTTGCGCTTCAAGAATAGCTTCTGGTCCTAATGGTAAATGCACAGCCATCTGGTCACCATCGAAATCGGCGTTAAAGGCAGTACACACTAATGGGTGTAATTGAATTGCCTTTCCTTCGATTAATTTTGGTTGGAAAGCTTGTATACCTAAACGGTGTAATGTAGGAGCACGGTTTAGTAATACTGGATGTCCTTTAAGAACATTTTCCAAGATATCCCAAACTACAGGCTCTTTTTTATCTATAATTTTCTTTGCAGATTTTACAGTTTTTACAATACCTCTTTCAATTAATTTTCTAATTACAAAAGGTTTGTAAAGCTCGGCTGCCATGGTTTTAGGTAAACCACATTCGAATAATCTTAATTCCGGTCCAACAACAATTACAGAACGTGCAGAATAATCGACACGTTTCCCTAATAAGTTCTGACGGAAACGACCTTGCTTACCTTTTAATGAATCTGATAACGATTTTAAAGGCCTGTTAGAATCTGTTTTTACCGCTGATGCTTTACGTGTATTATCGAATAACGAATCTACAGATTCCTGTAACATACGTTTTTCGTTACGTAAAATAACCTCTGGTGCTTTTATCTCAACAAGACGCTTTAAACGGTTGTTACGGATAATTACACGACGGTATAAATCATTTAAATCTGAAGTCGCAAAACGACCACCATCTAAAGGCACTAACGGACGTAATTCTGGTGGAATTACAGGGATCACTTTCATGATCATCCATTCTGGACGATTCTCTCTGTTTAAGTTAGATTCACGTAAGGCTTCAACAACTTGTAAACGTTTTAACGCTTCCGTTTTACGTTGCTTAGATGTTTCTGTATTGGCTTTATGACGTAATTGATAAGATAATTCATCTAAATCTATACGTGCTAAAAGATCGATTAAACACTCAGCACCCATTTTCGCTAGGAATTTATTTGGGTCTGTGTCGTCTAAATATTGATTATCTTGAGGAAGAGATTCTAATACATTTAAATATTCTTCTTCAGTTAAGAAATCCATTTTTTGTAATGGTTCTCCTTCTTCATTTTTAGCATTACCAGGCTGAATTACTACATAACGTTCGTAGTAAATAATCATATCTAATTTCTTAGATGGTAATCCTAATAAATATCCTATTTTATTTGGTAAAGAACGGAAGTACCAGATGTGAGCTACAGGAACAACAAGATTAATGTGTCCTACTCTATCACGACGTACTTTCTTTTCTGTTACTTCTACACCACAACGGTCACATACTATACCTTTATAACGTATTCTTTTATATTTACCACAAGCACATTCGTAGTCTTTTACAGGACCAAAGATACGCTCACAGAATAAACCATCTCTTTCAGGTTTATGAGTTCGATAATTGATAGTTTCTGGCTTAAGCACTTCCCCTTTAGACTCTGCTAAAATAGACTCTGGTGATGCCAAACCAATTGAGATTTTATTAAACCTCTTTATTGTATTATTATCTTGTTTTCTTGCCATAATATATGGTGATATCGAATTATTTGTAAACTTAGTCCATCAGGTTTAAAATAAACCTGATGGACAATATATTATTCCTCTAATCTAATGTCTAGTCCTAAACCTTTCAATTCGTGCATAAGTACGTTGAATGATTCTGGTAATCCAGGTTCTGGCATTTGCTCTCCTTTTACGATTGCCTCGTAAGTTTTAGCTCTACCAATTACATCATCAGATTTAACTGTCAATATTTCTCTTAGAATAGCTGAAGCACCGTATGCTTCTAATGCCCATACTTCCATCTCTCCAAAACGCTGACCTCCAAATTGTGCTTTACCACCTAATGGTTGTTGTGTAATTAAAGAGTATGGTCCGATAGAACGTGCGTGCATCTTATCGTCAATCATATGACCTAACTTAATCATATAAATAACTCCAACGGTTGCTTTTTGATCAAAACGTTGACCCGTTCCACCATCATATAAATATGTATGTCCAAACTCAGGAACTCCGGCTTTATTTGTTAATTCAGTAATTTGTTCAATAGTTGCTCCATCAAAAATTGGTGTTGCATACTTCTGACCTAATTTCTGACCTGCCCAACCAAGAACAGTTTCATAAATTTGTCCGATGTTCATACGAGATGGTACCCCAAGTGGATTCAATACGATATCTACAGGTGTTCCGTCTTCTAAGAAAGGCATATCTTCCTGACGAACGATACGAGCAACAATACCTTTGTTACCGTGACGCCCTGCCATTTTATCCCCTACTTTTAGTTTACGTTTTTTAGCGATGTAAACTTTAGCCAATTTAATAATACCTGCTGGTAACTCGTCCCCTACAGAAATAGTAAACTTCTCACGTCTTAAAGACCCTTGTAAGTCGTTTTCTTTAATCTTGTAGTTGTGAATTAAATCTGCAACTAATTTATTAATATGGTCGTCTGTTGTCCACACACCAGATGTTAAGTGCGTATAATCTTCAACAGAGTTTAACATTTTAAGTGTGTATTTTTTACCTTTTGGTAAAACTTCTTCACCTAAATCGTTAAAGATACCTTGAGCTGTTTTACCACCTACTAAAGCAAATAATTTATCGATTAATACCGTTTTAAGTTCTTCGAACTTTGTGTAATAAACCGCTTCTAATTGCGAAATATCTTCTTTATCTTTAGCTCTCTTACGCTTATCTTTAACCGCACGAGCAAATAATTTTTTACCAATTACTACACCATTTAATGATGGGGAAGCTTTTAATGATGCATCTTTAACATCACCTGCTTTATCACCAAAAATAGCACGTAATAATTTCTCTTCAGGAGTTGGATCAGATTCACCTTTTGGAGTAATCTTACCAATAAGAATATCTCCAGGCTTCACTTCTGCTCCAATACGGATCATTCCGTTTTCATCAAGATCTTTAGTTGCCTCTTCAGAAACGTTAGGGATATCGTTAGTTAACTCTTCGTTACCTAATTTTGTATCACGAACATCTAAAGAATACTCATCGATATGAATCGATGTAAAGATATCTTCACGAACCACTTTTTCAGAAATCACAATTGCATCCTCAAAGTTATACCCTTTCCAAGGCATAAAGGCTACTTTCATGTTTCTACCTAAAGCTAATTCCCCTTTTTCGGTTGCATAACCTTGACATAACACCTGACCTTGTTCTACTCTATCACCTTTGCTTACAATCGGCTTTAAGTTGATAGATGTCCCTTGGTTGGTTTTTCTAAACTTAACTAAAGGATATGTTTTAGTTTCAGCATCAAAGCTTACCGCTGCTTCATCTTCAGTACGATCGTAACGAATAGTAATTTCGTTAGCATCTACATACTCTACAGTACCTTCACGCTCTGCGTTTATTAATACACGAGAATCTTTAGCAACCTGACGTTCTAAACCTGTTCCTACAATTGGAGAATCTACTCTTAATAAAGGTACAGCCTGACGCATCATGTTAGATCCCATCAATGCACGGTTGGCATCATCATGTTCTAAGAACGGAATTAACGAAGCCGAGATAGACGAAATTTGGTTTGGTGCAACATCTGTATAATGAAGTGCTGTTGGTTCAATAACAGGGAAATCACCTTCCATTCGGGCAATTACCTTATCATGAATAATTTTAGCATTTTCATCAATTTTTACAGTTGCCTGTGCAATTAATTTTTCTTCTTCCTCTTCAGCACTTAAATATACTGGAGGATTTACGATATCTACTACACCATCTGTTACAGGTCTATAAGGTGTCTCGATGAATCCCATTGAATTCACTTTTGCATAAACAGAAAGTGAAGAAATTAATCCAATGTTTGGACCTTCAGGCGTTTCAATCGGACAAAGACGACCGTAATGTGTATAGTGAACGTCACGTACCTCGAATCCTGCTCTTTCTCTAGATAAACCACCTGGTCCTAATGCTGAAAGACGACGCTTGTGCGTAATCTCTGCAAGAGGATTCGTTTGATCCATAAATTGAGATAGCTGGTTCGTACCAAAGAAAGAATTAATAACAGAAGATAAGGTCTTTGCATTAATTAAATCTATAGGTGTAAATACTTCGTTATCACGTACATTCATACGCTCACGAATCGTACGTGCCATACGTGCTAAACCAACACCAAATTGCGAAGATAACTGTTCACCTACTGTACGTACACGACGGTTAGATAAGTGGTCAATATCATCAATCTCTGCTTTAGAATTGATAAGCTCGATTAAATATTTTATAATAGTTATGATATCTTCTTTGGTAAGCACTTGCTTATCCATACCGATATCCAACTGTAATTTTTTGTTCATTCTATAACGTCCAACTTCTCCTAAAGAGTAACGTTGGTCCGAAAAGAATAATTTGTCAATAATACCTCTTGCTGTCTCCTCATCTGGCGGCTCAGCATTACGTAATTGACGGTAAATATGTTCAACAGCTTCTTTTTCAGAGTTTGTTGGATCTTTTTGAAGCGTGTTATGGATAATTGCGTAATCTCCTTGTTGAGCGCTTTCTTTATGTAAAAGGACAGTCTTTACATTCGCTTCAAGAATTTCTTCAATATTATCTTTATCTAAAACTGTATCACGATCTAATACAATTTCATTACGTTCAATAGAAACTACTTCACCAGTATCTTCATCCACGAAATCTTCGTGCCACGTATTAAGTACACGAGCTGCTAACTTACGACCTTGGTATTTTTTTAAACCAGATTTAGATACTTTAACCTCTTCCGCAAGATCGAAGATTTCAAGAATATCTTTATCACGTTCAAAACCAATAGCCCTAAATAATGTCGTTACAGGTAACTTTTTCTTACGATCGATATACGCATACATTACACTGTTAATGTCTGTAGCGAATTCAATCCAAGAACCTTTAAAAGGAATAACTCTAGCTGAATATAACTTAGTTCCATTCGCGTGGAATGATTGACCAAAGAATACCCCTGGAGAACGGTGTAATTGAGAAACCACAACACGCTCTGCACCGTTAATACAGAAAGTACCACTTGGAGTCATATAAGGTATAGTACCTAAATACACATCTTGAACAATAGTCTCGAAATCCTCATGTTCAGGGTCTGTACAATAAAGTTTTAACCTGGCTTTAAGTGGAACACTGTAAGTTAATCCTCTTTCTATACATTCTTCTAAAGAATATCTAGGTGGATCAACAAAGTAATCTAAAAATTCTAAAACAAATTGATTACGAGTGTCTGTTATTGGGAAATTCTCCATGAAGGTGTTATATAAACCTTCATTACCTCTTTCTTCAGATTTGGTCTCTAGTTGGAAAAAATCCTGAAAGGATTTAATCTGAATATCCAAGAAATCTGGATAATCTGTTCTATTAATAATAGACGAGAAATTTAATCTTTCAGCTTGTGTTTCTAACATCAATGGACGAAATTTTGATTAAAAATAATATTGGTGGCGTATCTAAATGATATATACGCAAAAATGGTTTAGGTCTTAGAGTACTACTCCAGACCTAAACCTTTATGTTGTTTGATAAGTAAGCTTACTTAAGCTCAACCTCAGCTCCAGCTTCTTCTAATGACGCTTTTAAAGCTTCTGCTTCGTCTTTAGATACAGCTTCTTTGATTGCACTTGGTGCATCATCAACTAAACCTTTAGCTTCTTTTAAACCTAATCCAGTTAATTCTTTAACTAATTTTACAACTGCTAATTTAGAACCACCAGCGGCTTTTAAGATAACATCAAATTCAGTTTGCTCTTCAGCAGCTTCACCTGCAGCAGGTCCAGCAACAGCTACAGCAGCAGCAGCAGCAGGCTCAATACCGTACTCATCTTTTAATATAGTTGCTAATTCATTAACTTCTTTTACTGTTAAGTTAACTAATTGTTCTGCGAAATCTTTTAAATCTGCCATTTTCTATCGTTTTAATAAATTTTAATATAATATGTGTGTGTAATAATGCGTACTATTTAATACTATCCTTCTTTTTCGGATAATGTTTTTAAGATACCTGCAAGTTTTCCTCCACTTGATTTAAGTGCAGAAACAACATTCTTAGCTGGAGATTGTAATAATCCAATGATATCTCCAAGTAACTCTTCACGAGACTTGATATCTACTAAGGCATCTAATTGGTCGTCTCCAATATAAACAGCTTCTTCAATAAAAGCACCTTTTAATAAAGGCTTATCAGATTTTTTTCTGAAATCTTTTATTACTTTAGCTGGAGCGTTTCCAGTTTCTGAATACATTACAGACGTGTTACCTTTTAAAACAGATGGTAAATCTCCAAATTCTCTATCTGAAGCTTCCATTGCTTTTTCAAGTAATGTATTTTTTACTATTGCTAATTTAATATTAGCTTTAAAACAAGCGCGACGTAAGTCTGAAGTTTTAGCTGCGTTTAATCCAGAAATATCTGCTATGTAGATATTTGCATTATCGGCTAATTGTCCAGTTAATTCTTCGATTACTTGTGATTTTTCTTCTCTTGTCATAATAAAAGTTTTTAACTAATTAACCAATTTTAGAGTCAACAGCAATACTAGGACTCATAGTACTAGACATAAAGATACTCTTTACATAAGTTCCTTTAGCCGCAGTTGGCTTTAATTTCATTAATGTTGATAATAATTCGTTTACGTTTCCTGCGATTTGCTCAGGGCTAAAAGATACTTTACCTACAGCGGCATGAACGATACCAGTTTTATCAACTTTAAAGTCAATTTTACCAGCTTTAACTTCTGTTACTGCTTTTGCAACATCCATAGTTACTGTACCAGTCTTTGGGTTAGGCATTAATCCTCTAGGTCCTAAAATACGTCCTAATGGTCCTAATTTACCCATTACACTTGGCATAGTAATAATTACATCTACGTCTGTCCAACCACTCTTAATTTTATCAAGAAATTCGTCTAAACCTACGTAATCTGCACCAGCTTCTTTAGCTTCCGCTTCTTTGTCTGGAGTTACTAATGCTAAAACTTTTACGTCTTTACCTGTACCATGTGGAAGAGATACTACACCTCTAACCATTTGGTTTGCTTTTCTAGGATCTACTCCTAAACGAACAGCGATATCTACAGACGCATCAAATTTTGCATTTGTTATATCTTTTACTAATGCTGAAGCTTCACTTACAGAGTAAAATTTACCCTTTTCGATTTTTGCTACAGCTTCTTTTTGCTTTTTTGCTAATCTTGCCATTTTAAGTTTCTTTTTCTAGATTAATTTGGCGCGTTTCCGGTTACGGTAATTCCCATAGACCTTGCGGTACCTGCGATCATTTTCATAGCTGATGCGATTTCAAATGCATTTAAATCTTGCATTTTATCTTCAGCAATCGTTCTAATCTGATCCCATGAAACTTTAGCTACTTTTTTTCGGTTTGGTTCACCTGAACCCTTCTTCAACTTGGTTGCTTCTAATAACTGAACTGCCGCTGGTGGTGTTTTGATGACGAAATCGAATGATTTGTCTTTGTAAACAGAGATCACAACTGGTAATACTTTACCAGCTTTGTCTTGCGTTCTAGCATTGAATTGCTTACAGAACTCCATGATGTTAACACCTGCAGCTCCTAAAGCGGGTCCAACCGGTGGCGACGGATTCGCTGCACCTCCCCGAACTTGTAACTTAACTACTTTACCTAATTCTTTTGCCATTTTTAATAATTTAATTTTGATGCGCTTCTACAATTGGAAGCTGTATAACACACCGGTATCTTTGTAACAATTATTATACTTTATCAACTTGCATATAGCTTAACTCTAATGGTGTCTTTCTTCCAAAAATCTTAACCATTACTTCTAGCTTACGCTTTTCTTCATTTATCTTTTCAATAGTACCATCAAATCCATTGAATGGTCCATCGATAACTTTTACAGTATCTCCAATATTGTAAGGGATAGCAACTGTAGTTTCAGTATCTACTGTTAATTCATCTACTTTACCTAACATTCTGTTTACTTCAGACTGTCTTAACGGCACTGGATCTCCTCCTTTTGTTTCACCTAAAAAACCTATTACGTTAGTAACCGATCTTATAATGTGAGGTACTTCTCCTGTTAAATTGGCTTGAACCATAATGTAACCTGGAAAATAAACTTTTTCTTTGTTTATTTTCTTTCCATTACGGATTTGAATTACTTTTTCTGTAGGAACCAGTACTTGATCTACATAATCTTGCATTCCTAAACGAGCAATTTCATTCTCGATATAGGCTTTAATCTTATTTTCTTGACCACTTACAGCTCTAACAACATACCATTTTTTCGCACTTCCTTCAGACATAAAAAGTTATTTTATTTTTTCTAGTTGATTAAATGAAAGTAATATGATATGACTTTGCTGAATACTGTATCAACTCCCCATACTGCTAAAGAGAACAATGTAGAGAATACAGCTACCAAAATAGTTAAGCTTTGTGCTTCTGCCATTGTAGGCCAAGTTACATTATGCTTTAACTCTCCGAATGATTCTTTTACGTAATTTACAAATCCAGCCATTATTTTTCAAAACTTTATTAGCACGGGCGGAGAGACTCGAACTCACGACACCTGGTTTTGGAGACCAGTGCTCTACCAACTGAGCTACGCCCGTATAAAAGTCAAGGTATTTCAAATAAGAAACACCTCAACCTTTTATTACATTAAACTTAAACTTAGTCTAAAATTTCAGTTACTTGTCCTGCACCTACAGTTCTACCTCCTTCACGGATAGCGAAACGTAAACCAACATTCATTGCGATTGGTTGGTGTAAGTCTACAGTAATTGTTAAGTTATCTCCTGGCATTACCATTTCAACTCCTTCAGGTAAGTTAATAGTACCTGTTACGTCAGTTGTACGTACGTAGAACTGTGGACGGTAGTTGTTGTGGAATGGAGTGTGACGTCCACCTTCTTCTTTTTTCAAAACATAAACTTCTGCTTTGAATTTAGCGTGTGGAGTTACAGATCCTGGCTTAGTAATAACCATTCCTCTTTTAATATCTTCTTTAGCAATACCTCTTAATAAGATACCTGCGTTATCTCCAGCTTCACCTCTATCTAAGATTTGACGGAACATTTCGATACCTGTAATAGTAGAAGTTAACTTTTCAGCACCCATACCAATAATTTCAACAGGATCTCCAGTTTTTGCTACTCCAGTTTCGATACGTCCAGTTGCTACTGTACCACGACCTGTAATAGAAAATACGTCTTCGATAGGCATTAAGAAATCTTTATCTACTTCTCTTAAAGGCTCTTTAATCCAAGTATCACAAGCTTCCATTAATTCTAAAATCTTCTCAGACCATTTAGCATCACCGTTTAATCCACCTAAAGCAGATCCAGCAATTACAGGTCCGTTATCACCATCATAGTCATAGAAAGATAGTAAATCTCTAACTTCCATTTCAACTAATTCTAATAATTCTTCATCATCAACTAAATCTACCTTATTCATGAAAACAACGATAGATGGAATACCTACTTGTTTACCTAATAAGATGTGCTCTCTAGTTTGAGGCATTGGTCCGTCAGTTGCAGCAACTACTAAAATTGCACCATCCATTTGAGCAGCACCAGTTACCATGTTTTTTACGTAATCCGCGTGACCTGGACAGTCAACGTGAGCGTAGTGACGGTTAGCTGTTTGATACTCTACGTGAGATGTATTAATAGTAATACCTCTTTCTTTTTCTTCTGGAGCGTTGTCAATCTGATCGAAGTTCTTTACTTCTGAAAGTCCTGCAGCAGCTAGTACAGTAGTAATAGCAGCAGTTAATGTTGTTTTACCGTGATCTACGTGTCCAATTGTACCTATATTTAAGTGTGGTTTGGAACGATCAAAAGTTGCCTTTGCCATGTTTTAAAAATTTAATCTTAGTTATATAATAATATTAGTGTATTCTACTTTATGCTTTTATAGAGCCAATGACGGGAATTGAACCCGTGACCTCTTCCTTACCAAGGAAACGCTCTACCCCTGAGCTACACCGGCTTAAAATTGAGCGAGAGACCGGGTTCGAACCGGCGACATTCAGCTTGGAAGGCTGACGCTCTACCAACTGAGCTACTCTCGCATTATTTTAATTCCTGTATTTATAATTACCACCACCTTTACAATGTTTCCATTATAAAAATAATGTGGGGAGAGCAGGATTCGAACCTGCGAAGACGTAGTCAGCAGATTTACAGTCTGCCCTCGTTGGCCGCTTGAGTATCTCCCCAATTATAAATTATTCACTCTTTAAAAGAACTTGAGCCGATGGAGGGACTCGAACCCACGACCTGCTGATTACAAATCAGCTGCTCTAGCCAGCTGAGCTACATCGGCTTTTTAAACTTTTTCTTTTCACAAAAAAAGTCCGCTATTTCTAACGGACTGCAAATGTATATATTTATTCTTTTATTCAAAACATTTTTACAATTAATTTTATCATAAATATGATTTTAATTTTTCTTTACGCTTTTTTAGCTGTCTTTCTATGGACGCTGTGGCACTATCTGCCCCCTCTTCGAACGATTTACATTGCTTTTTAACAACAATGCTATCACCGGGTACATTTACCCGCGCTTCGAATATCTTATTTTCCTTTTCGCTAGTGTTCTCCACTTTTAAGTAAACATCGGAACTTATTACTTTATCATAAAATTGATCTAACTTATCCATACGTTTCTGAACAAAGTCTATCAATGTTTGGTCTGCATTGAAATTAACGGATTGAATGTTTACTTTCATACTTAATCTATATTAATAATTAAACAATAGGTAGTTTCGTACTATTTCTTATTCCTGGGATGCGTATTTAAATACACTTTTTTTAATTCTGCTATACTATTATGCGTGTAAACCTGAGTCGAAGCCAAACTGGAGTGCCCGAGGAGTTCTTTTACAGCATTCAAATCTGCACCTTGATTGAGTAAATGTGTTGCAAAAGAATGCCTTAAAATATGTGGGCTCTTTTTTACTTTTGAAGATGCTAAACTAAAATAGTTATTTATTATTCTGTAAACAAGTGTTTCGTAAATTTTAACGCCTTTTTGGGTTAAAAACATATAGGTAGTATCTGTTATATGACTTAGAGATTGTCGCTCCTTTAAATACAGTGTAACCACCTCTATTACAGAAGGTAACAAAGGCACCAAACGTTCCTTATTTCGTTTGCCTAAAACTTTTAAGGTTTTATTAGACAGGTTAAAATCGGTTAATTGCAATTGTACCAGCTCAATACGGCGGATCCCTGTAGAATAAAATAATTCTATGATTAATCGATTCCTTAAACCTTCAAAATCGTGTTCGTGAGGAAAATTGTCCAGCACAGTTTTCATCTCTTTTTCAGAAAACGGTATCTGTATTTTCTTTTTAACCTTTAATGCTTTGTGCTTTGCTAAAGGATTTGAATCGAGATCGCCAACCTTCATTAAAAACTTATAATAAGAGTTTAAGGCTGAAATTTTCCGGTTTATACTTCGATTAGACATCCCGCTTTCTACCATAACAACAATCCATCTTCGTAATTGAGAATAATTTACATGCACAAGCGTGTCTTGCTCATATTCGGTGTTTATAAAATTAAGACAATCGTTTAGGTCCTTTTTATACGCATTAACCGTTAAAGGGGAATAGTTTTTCTCTAGTAGCAAGTAATCTAAAAAGGAAGAAAATATCATAAGATAGCATCTGGGTTACTGCTAATATAGGAAGTTTAACACAGGAAGTTGTTAAATATAGCGCAAAAAAAATCCTGCATTTGCAGGATTTTAATGTATAACTCTTAAGCTTAAATTTGTTCTAGATCTCTTAAACCTTGAACATACTGTGCTTTTTGAATTTGTCTTCTATTTTCGACAGAAGGTTTTAAAAACTGTTTACGTGCTTGTAATTGACGTCTAGTACCAGTCTTATCAAACTTACGCTTGTAACGCTTTAGCGCTCTATCTATATTTTCTCCTTCTTTAATTGGTATTCTTAACATAGTCCTTAACCTCCTCTCTTTTAGCATTCGGGGTGCAAATTTAGAAATTAAATTAAATTATCCAATTAAAAATAAAAAATATTTTAAAAGCACGTTTTAGTCCTTAAAAAGAGATGATCTTTTAGTTAAGTCGAGTATTAATTTTTCGTCTTCTTCGCTCTCTAGTAGTGTATTGTAATTATCCCAAAAACGCTTATTATACGGCTTAATCGAGAATATATTAGAATTCCACTCCCGATCTAAAGCAGATTGAATTTCTTCTGGGTCTAATATAATTTCTGTAAACAAAATTTCTTGCATGGTTTTATAATACCGTTCATCTTTGGCGCGTTGTTCTGCATACTTGTCGTCCGATTTTGGTGTTTTAGATCCTACATTTACTAATTTAGGAGTTTCGTAAGACACGTAATTGGTATACATCTTACCGTCGTATTCTATATAATTAATCACTAATTTATGATTAACCTGAGTATCGAACAATATTCTACTTCTGGTTTTCTGAGCTTCAGAATCGGCAATTAAAGTATATTCTATTTTCTTTACCGCATAGGTATCCCAATACACATAAAGCCAACCTTCGGCAATATAGCCTGCATTAAAAATGCCTTTAGTTTCTAGGTTGATATTGCTTTCTCCTTTAGATATCTTAATCTTATATATCTTGCGCTCATTATCGACTAAAACAGTATCCAATTCAAATTGATGATAATCGAGGACCTTTTCTCCAAACAAGGCGCGGTCTCCTCTTGTATTTCTAAGCAGATTTAATTTTCCACCAAAAAAGTTTTGGAGTCCGTTTGTACGTATATCATTCCACTTAATCGCTTTTACCAACGAAGCCGTTGCAATAGTATCTCGTCTTAAATTCTTAGCTTGAAAATTTGTCTTACCGTGTTGCTTTAAATAGGCCGTGTAAGCAAGTAAACTATCTACATCGCGCAAATCGTAACTCTTACGCATCTCGTCTACATTAATTTTTAAATTTTCTGAAGCTGAAGATTGCGCACTAGAATCGTATAGCGTAATGGCACTTTCTATTAACCATTTAAACTCCTTTTTATTACGCTCTTTATGCCTTAAAAATCCTTTCTCTAAATACGGGAAGTCAGGAAGGTTGTCTGGTAAACGACTTATCATTTTAAGTACGATATCGTTCCCTGTTTTTGGTCGTGTATCTGCAACTAGTAATACTTCGTCTAAAGAGGCAATATCTTCTTCTAAAAAAACCTCTTCAGAATTATCGAAATCTTTTACAAGTACTTTAAAACTTTTATAACCAATAGATGAAATAACAAGCGTATCGTTCTCCATGGAACTAGGCACCAATAGCACAAATTTTCCATCGGCATTACTTATTGTACCTGTGGTTGTATTTTTAATGTAAATACTCGCACTTTCTATAGGAATCATTGTAGAGAAATCTACAATCTTATTTTTAAGTTCTGTCTGTGCATAGGTGGAGAAAAAAAACAGACAAACTAAAATGGTTAAACTATATGTTTTGTTGATGAAATTCATATTCAATACTTTATAATTTAACCATTATTATGTTATTTTATTGTTTAAAGTACATTCTGAAATACAAATAGAATACACCTTATTTTATACCATAAGCTAATTATGTCACCGGCTTATAATCTTTTTTATCTAAAACCATCTTCGCAATAATTTCCTTCAGAATTTCTGAAGTTCCTCCGCCTATAGGTCCTAAACGGCTATCACGTAATAATCGGGCTAATGGATAATCTTCCATATAACCATATCCGCCTAAAAACTGAAGACATTGATAAATCACCTCATCAGCCATTTTAGTCGATTTCAATTTAGAAATAGTTGCTTCTTTCACCACATACTCACCTTTATTTAATCTATACGTTACAGCATAATTAAAGGTTTTACAAAGGATCATATCCGAGTATAAATCGGCAAACGTATGGCGTAAAGCTTGGAATTTATCTATCGTTTTTCCAAATGCCGTACGTTCACTCATATATTGTTGCGCGTATTCCAAAGCATATTCTGCTCGAGCATGCGCATTTACGCCCATAATTAAACGCTCTAAAGCAAAATGTTGCATAATATAAGGAAATCCTTTGCCTTCTTCTCCCATTAATTGAGAGGCTGGAATTACCACATTATCGAAAGCAATTTCAGCTGTATCTGATGCTCTCCATCCTAATTTATTTAATTTGGTTGCAGAAATACCTGGCGTATTTCTATCGACTACAAATATACTAATCGCTTTATGTGACTCTTCTTGGCTGGTCTTTGCAGACACCACTAAATAATCGCTATAAACCCCATTAGTAATAAAGGTTTTCGATCCGTTTAAAACATAAGTATCTCCATTCTTAATTGCTGTAGTGCGCATTGCAGCCACATCACTTCCTGCAGACGGTTCACTAATACACAGACAGCCAATCTTGTCTCCAGATATACTTGGTACTAAATACTTTTGTTTTATAGCCTCGTCTCCTTCTTTGTTAAGATGCGTCATAGCTAAATACGCATGAGCCCACATTGCAGCAGCAAACCCACAAGAATTTATTTTTTGTAACTCTTCTAAAAATATAACCGTATAAAAAAGGTCTAAATCTAAACCACCATAAGCCTCTGGGTAATTAATTCCGAAGAATCCCATATCTCCAAATTTCTTCCAAATGAAGCGCTCTATAGTTCCCGTTTCTTCCCATTTATCAATATGAGGAACGACTTCTTTTTTTAAGAAATCTTGCAAGCTTTTTCTAAACAACTCATGTTCTTCCGTGAAGTACATTGTATTCATATAATATATGTTTTAATCCCAGATTACAGGATTAATTGATTGCCAAATATAGTTTAATTATATCTAATTTCTGAAGCGGGAAACCCTTTACTTTCAACAATTCATCTAAATCCTTAAAGCTTTCATGCAGTGTCCTGTACTCTAAAATTTCTTTAGCTAACGGATAATCAATATGTTGTATTTGAACCAAATCGTTTGTAGATGCTGTATTCAAATTTACCTTTTCGACCACTCTTGGTGTTTTAACTGCAAACTTCTGCTTTAAATTTTCAATTACCTCTGGAGATAGTCCGTACACATCTTGAAGTTGAAGGTCGGAAATAAAACCACCTTCAAAAGAATTTCGAAGTGCTATTATTCGCTGAGATAGTTTTTCGCCTATACCATACACTGCTTGTAACTGTAATGCAGTGGCAGTATTTAAATCTGCCTTTTCACTAAAAGTTAATGCTCGATTGTGTTTAGGTTTATAGACTTTAGACTTAGATGTGTTTTCGTTTACCCAATCAGGGAATTTAAAATATGGAGAGATCACTCCTAATAGCGAATCTGATACTCCCGTAACGTTCTGAAAGTCTGCAACAGAATTAATCCATTTATCCTGACTCCTATACTTATGAAGCTTATCAATTTCTTCATTGGTCATTCCAAGTGTATAGCCCTTAAAATCGGTAATATAATTTGGATTAAACGGGTACAATTTGGGCTTAGACTTTTCAATCTCTATAGCTTTAAGAGCATCTATTTCGTTTTGAATAGTGATTAAATCTTGTTCAGGAATTTCTGGAATAGGTTCTGTTTTATCCCAGAAAAAGTATACACCCTGAAGTACAACTATGATTAATAACAATAAAAAAATCCCATATCGCTGTTGTTTACTAAACGTGATATGGGATTTGAATATGTTCATTATAGTATATTACATATGATCCGAAAAATCGGTAGCACCATCTTCTATGGCATCTTCTTTTTTAGCAATTGCTTTCAGATATTTATTTAATTCGACTTTAACAACAGGTGTAAGTAATAGCACTCCAATAATGTTAGGTACTACCATAGCGAAAATCATGGCGTCTGAGAAATTAATTACCGCACCTAAACTAATTGAAGCTCCTACAACTACGAAAAATAAGAATAATACTTTATATGTTAAATCTGCAAGTTTACTTTTTCCGAAAAGATAAACCCAACCTTGCATTCCGTAATACGACCAAGAGATCATAGTTGAAAAGGCGAATAAGATTACAGCGATAGTTAATACAATAGAGAAATGTGGAATCACACTATCGAAAGCCGTTGCTGTTAATTCTACACCTTCAGTAATTTCAGTTCCGTACTCCATAAACTGACCATCGAAATTTGTAATAATGATAACCAAAGCAGTCATCGTACAAATTACAACTGTATCTACAAACGGCTCTAATAAAGCTACAATTCCTTCACTTGCAGGATATTTTGTACGTACTGCCGAGTGTGCAATTGCTGCAGACCCAACACCAGCTTCGTTAGAGAATGCTCCACGACGAATACCCTGAATCATAACTCCTACTAAACCACCGGCAATTCCTAAACCAGAAAATGCACCTTCGTAAATAAGCATAAAAGCGTCTCCAATGTATTGGTAATTCGCTCCTAAAATAATTAATGAGGCTAACACATAAATACCAGCCATAAATGGAACCACTTTTTCCGTAACAGAAGCAATTCTTTTTATACCTCCTATAATTACAACAGCAACTAACGCTGCCATTACTAAGCCGAAGTAAAGACCTCCGTTAGAATTTTCGATCCCAGCTAATTTTACAAAT
Organism: Formosa sp. F44; assembly: GCF_056238645.1. The sequence continues at coordinate 76,561 of NZ_JBWDLJ010000005.1, read as the reverse complement.
TGAGCTGCCGCTTGGTTAGCTTGGAACATGTTTCCTCCACCAAACGAACCTCCAATAACAAATATGGCAAAAAGCACTGCAAGTACTTTTCCTAAAACGCCGTATCCTTTTCCTTTATCTCCAAGACCCTTTTTTAGATAATACATCGGACCACCATACACGGTTCCATCTTCACCAACATCACGATATTTAACACCTAATGTACATTCTGCAAATTTAGACGCCATACCTAATAAACCAGCAACAATCATCCAAAATGTAGCACCTGGTCCACCAATAGACAATGCCACAGCTACACCTGCAATATTTCCTAATCCTACGGTTGCAGATAAGGCTGCTGTTAATGCCTGAAAGTGAGACACCTCTCCTTCTGCACTATCGTCTCTTAACGTTTCAATTATATTTTCACCTTCATTCGGAGTAGAATCACCATAAAGTGTATCTGCACCGTGCTTTTCAATGTCGTGGTATTTATCTTGAACCACATCTAAAGCCGTCTTAAACCCAGTGAAATTTATAAACTTAAAGTATACGGTAAAATAAATTGCACCTCCTACCAACACTATTAATACCCAAGGTAATTGAAATGTGTCTGTAAATGGAATTTCATAAAAAATGGCATCAACAAACCAGCCTGTATAATCTTTAAAAATTACATCAATTTTTTCTGATGTTGTTTGCTGTGCAAATGTTAAAATAGGTAAGATAATTGTAAAAATGGAAAGAAGATACTTCTTCATAATTGTTTTAAATGTTAGTTAATATTGGGGTGGGGAACCCATTAAAGTCCCACAAGTTGCTAAAAAAATTCTATTATTTAAAGAGAAACTTGTTAAAATGATATTAGTGTTAAATTACAAATCAAATACCGATGTTCGCTTGGTATAGAGCATATCCTTAATACGCATCCAAAAAGCAAGAAATAAATATAATGCAAAACCAAATCCAACGGTTACAAACGTGAGATAAATAAATGATGTTCTTACAACTTTTGCCCGTAAACCAATCCGGTCTGCGATTCGTTGGCAAACATAAAAACCACGTTTTTGAAAGTAAAGTAAAATCTTATAAAAAAATTTCATGCTGCAATATAACTAAAATCGGTTTAAAATGGTATTCCCTACAGCACATTGCAAGCATTTTTTATAATTACAGTATTCATTTTTTAACTGAATTAGCCCCTGAGTTTGTAGAGCAGATTTTGAGATAGGTCTTAAACTTTCGAACTTTTTAACAATAGAATTTTGTTCTGGATTTAACTCGTTTATCAACTGCATTAAATCTTCATTATAATTTTTACCTGAAATTTTAGAATAGCTAAATTTAACCGGAATAATTGTGTTAATAATTAAGAGATCGATAAAATTACGGGGTGTTGTCTTGTGTAACTTTTTGGTCGATTTTTTAAATGTGTAGTGTGTTTCCCAGTATTTTGATGTGGTTACTGTAAATAAATCGTAATAGTCTTGAGCCGTTCTTGCTTCAATAATTTTAGAAAATAAATTTTGATTTTTAACATATACCTGAGCTAATTGCGACAATCTAATGGTGGGGAAATTTGGAGGTCGTAACCTAAAAAATTGTAATGGTGCAACATGATGCTGACTTAAACCAAATTTTTGCTTTAAAAACCGATAGTCTTTCTGCATCGCTATATAATATTCGTCTTCTTCATCCGGTTCCAACAAACCGCTTTGTCCAAACAATACAGATTCGAGGTACTCCTCCTTTGTTTGAATTTTTCGAATAATTGAAAAATCTATTGAAGACGCCAAGCTAAAAAACGCATCGCCATTTACCTTTAAACCAAAATTCTTTGCTAATAATTTAAAAAGTACAGCTTCCCAGTCTTGTTTAGACGCTTGCAGTAGTAATTCTATGTCATTAGATTTTCGTTCTAAACGTTCAAAAAACAAACGCTCCAACCAATTCTGAAGTATAAAATCATCGACTAAAGAAAAATCATCTTCGCAATTAATCCAACGTTGTGTTTTAGAAAATAATTGACGGTATCCCTTTAGTGCCGATTTAGAAACAATATCTTTTAATTCTAATGTAGGAATCTCAGAATTATCCTTTCTAAAAATATCAACATCGTGTTCCCAAACCACATGAAGAATCACATTATCGTAAGCGGGATCTATTTCGTGATGGTGTACATACCAGTCTGAAGCCTTAATATGTATTTCTACATTTCCAGCCCATAGCTGATGATCTATATTAAGTTGTGCATTAAAAAAATCTGGTCCAGAATTAAAATTATGACGTCCTACTTGAATTAATTGAATAGCTTCTCCCTTAACAGTTTGCAAAGCGCTGTCATCGAATTTCTTATACTTCCATAAATAATGTAGAAAATCTTCTTGCATATACAGATGTAAAATTTCAATTTAAACCTCCAAATTCTCTTCAAGAATCTGATAAAGACGAACTAACTTCTTAAATTTACGTAAAATTTAGACAATGAACGAACTCTCCTTAAATACGCCTGCTCTATTATTCTCTGCAATTTCATTAATTATGTTGGCCTATACCAACAGATTTTTGGCTTACGCTGCCGTTGTAAGAGATTTACATGCCAAATATTTACAAAATCCGGACGACCGTTATATTAAACAAATTAAGAATATAAAAAAACGACTTTACCTAACACGCGCCATGCAAATTGCTGGAATTTCTAGTTTACTACTGTGTGTATTGACCATGTTTTTAATTTACATTAAGCAACAATTTATAGCCATTTGGGTATTTGGAATTGCTTTAATTCTATTAATTGTGTCCTTAGGATTACTAATAATGGAAATACAAATTTCTGTAAAAGCACTAGAACACCATATTAGTGATATTGAGAATAGTTAATTCCATAAAACACCAATTCTATTAAAACCGATACTTTACATTTAGAAGTACATACAAAGGTAAGGTGTTAATACGCGTTTCATTTCTTTGAAATTCTAAAACATAAACATTCTGAAACGCCTTAAGATTTAATAGATTATTAGCAGACAAACGATATGACCACCGACTATTTTTTGGCGTATAATTCACATTGAAATTAGAGAACCAATAGGTGTTATGGTTAATTGAATAATAGGTATTCTCGAATTTACATAACCATACATCTGAAAATCTTAAAGTAGCATCTACATTGCTTTCGTAATAATGATTTGTTGTTATTTGTGAATCGAATTCACCTTTAGCATAATTATATTGGAATCCGAATTTAAAATTGATTGGTAATTTAAAATAGGTTGTCCCTTGTAACCTATAGTTCGCAGAATAATTAATAGTTGGGCTTGGTATAGTATTAATAATAATTGGATTATTTGTCCAATTGTGATTTGTACTTATTTTTAAAGTACTAGAAAGCGGCAAAAGATATTTTGTTATGCTTAAATTATAATTTGTAAATCGTCCACCATCTATAACTGTATAGGTACTAAAATTACTTTGTTCTGTAACCTGACTGTTTAAACCATATCCCCTATCAGAAAAACTATGCATAACCATTGAATTAATTAAAAACTGTTTTTTATAATTATTAAACGTATAATAAAACCCAAAACTATGGTTGTTTATTTGCTGAATTTCAGCTGTACCTTTAGTAAATGTTCTGTAGTTTTTTAATATATAATCTTCGGTTAAATATCTGGAATTTGGCAAATCACTTTTATAATTATAACTCACTCCAAAATTCCCGATTTTTGTTTTTTTAGTGTGTAACCTAATTCTAGGGTTCACAAAAAAGAATTGTTGTTTAGCAGTATTCAGCTCTAAATAATTTTGAGAAAACCGTAATGAGCTACTCAACTTTAACAGCCTAGAAATGGTGTAATTATATTTTAAAGTGGCTTCAAATTTTGTATTTCTATAGCTTGTATTATTACTTAAACTATCTATTATAGGCGCATTATCAAACCTAAATGCGCTTTCAACATCGTCTTTATCTACAGTTGCAGAAAACTCAACGCCATATTCAGACATATTATCCTTTGCAGTTAATTCAGAAATTAAACCATAGTACGTTAAAGGTGTTTCGCTTTTTTGATTGATTTGAGTATTATCATCATTATTAAAAACATCACTCAAAACATTTGGAAAAACACTTAAGGATTGATTTGTTTTATTGATGCCTAAATACGCATAGGTTAACCATAATATTTGGTCAGATAATTTTTTAGTGACATTTAAATGATTGAACAGATTATACTTTTCATCATCCTGAACTTGAGAAATCTGTTCTGTATTAAACAATACATGATTTCTAGTTTGTGTTGGGTTATTTTCAAAAGCGAAATCGTACGTATAATAAGTTTCATTTTTAGAGAAATGCTTCAATTCTAATTCTGTCGCAAAAGATATATCTTTAATCTTAATATTATTTTGTTCTGAAAATGTAATAGATTCTGGTGAAATGAAATATTCGGTAAGATTTAAATTTTGTTTCTCTATTTCATCAAAAGTAAAATATGTATGACTCCTTAATTTTGTATGATCCGATAAACTGGTGACAAAACTAAGTGAATTTAAAAACGAGGTATTAAATACATCTTCATTATTAGAGAAGTTCGTATCGGACACATTATCTACGTTAACAATTTCATTATTACGCTTTTCTATTTTTTTGTCTTTGTTGGCACTAGATATATTAATAGTTTCGCTAGATTTAACTTGAGAGGTTGCTGTAGTACCAATAGTATTACCATTAGTTAAATTAAGAACTTTAACTTTCTTTTTAAGTAATCCTACATTTGCACTACTATTAAAATGATTTTCTACACCAAGTCCCACATCTACATTTCCAAACCATACGTTTTTCTTCTCCGCTTTTAACTTTAGGTTGAGTGCGACTTTTTCAGAATCTTGAAACTTTTTCAGAACCGGATTATCTTCAAAATTATTAAGAACCTCCACTTCATTAATAACATTGGCATCTAAGTTTTTAGTAAGTAACTTATATTTATCATCAAACAAATCATCACCCTCAATAAGTAATTTATCAATATTTTTACCATTTACTTTTATATTCCCATCTGATGCAATTTCAATTCCGGGAATGTTTTTAAGTAAATCTTCTAGAACTTGTTCCGAACCATCTTGGAACGCTGAAACTTTATAAATAATGGTATCTGTTTTTACGGAAATTTTCTCCCAAGCCTCTAAAACCACTTCGTTAAGGTCTTCTAATTTCTCTATTAAAATAAAATCGACTGTAAATTCGGTATCCTTCCCTAATCCAATTGTTTTTTCTTGTTGCTCGAATCCTAAACCGTTTGCAACTAGTTTTAAAGTATCCGACTCTGAGTTTTTAAACTGAAATTGGATTTGGTATGCTCCTATTTCATTAGAATACCCAAAAGCAACAATTTTTTCATTTTTATATATAATTACTGTTGCATTGGGGATTGCTACATTTGTTTCAGACCGTAAAACACCTTCAACTTTTATGGTTTGTGCTGTTATATGGCTACACCAAATTATAAGAAAACATAATACCAAATATTTACCCATTTAGGATTTGGCTTTAATTTTCATCAAACACTTCTATATAAGAACCTGCCATAGATTTTTTTCCTGTACTTTCTTCTGCATCGAAGTCTTCCATAAACATCCTACCATTTTCAATTGCTCTGTTATGAGCTTCAATTAATCCCTGTTTGTACTCTACAAATGATATCCAATCTTTTTGTTCTGTGGTTGGGTCTAGAGCTAGTATGGCTGTTGTAGTTTCTAATGGATATTTAATGGATTTAAAATAAAAGTAGACTTCTTTATCTGTGTCGTAAGCCTCCAAAATTAAACCTGGCAATCCTTGTAATTTCCATGGTCCGTAAGGCAAAGGTATTTCGGTTGTAAACCATGCCGTATACTTCCGACCTCTAAACATAACTGTAGCTTTTGTGCATGTATACTGACCTATGGATTTAGTGTCTTCAGAAATTTCCCATTTCATTTCTGGAATCGGTTCTTTAACATAGAATAGACCCAAATCTCTAGACATTAGGGTTTGGGTCTTGCGATCTATATAATATTGAAATCCTTCTGGTAGACTAAACTTTCTTTTTACAAAAGTTTTTTTTTCATTCTTACGTATAATTTCTGTTTTATTTATTGATCCTCCTTCTAAAGCGTCTTGTGCGAATATATAAAGCGAACGCTCTGTATTAAATTGTAAGGTCGCATTATAATCTATCCCTATAGGTGCCCCCATCCCCATACTTTGTTTGTGCCCGTAAATTACTAGTCCATTTTGGGATATACTATTTGAACACCATAAGATGGTTAGCACTAAAAACAGATATTTCATTATAATTGGCTTGTAATAAACAGTAATATTTTAATTGTTAAGAATGAAGTATTCACTTACAACTTCTCAAATCTAATTAAATAGTTAATTCTATTTTGTTAAAGAAATGTAAGTTTTTCTTAAACTAAAGATATTTACAATTTTGCATTACGGAAAAACCGTAAAACCTCTACATGCCAATTAAAAATATAAGAAGTTAAAGATTTTTTAGTCGAAAGTCTGAAATGATTCTATTTGAAAACAAAAAAACAAACTAGATAACGATACAGTGAAACCTACTCGAAACGCATCGCTTTTACAGGAGAAATTTTAGTGATAATATAAGATGGCACTAAAAGCATTACTAAACACAACACAAATGTCCCTACATTAAGTGCAATAATATAATTGATATTTATGTACACCGGAGCTTCGGTTACATAATAAATACTAGGATCTAAAGGAAAAAGTTTTAAATATTTCTGAGCGAATAATAATCCTAAACCTATCAGGTTTCCCCAAAATAAACCAAGCACAATTAAATAAGACGCATTAAACAAAAATAGTTTTCTAATACTCCAGTTATTACTTCCTAAAGCTTTTAAAACACCTATCATTTGCGTGCGTTCTAGAATAAGAACCAATAAAGCTGTAATCATATTAATACCCGCGACTAAAATCATAATCCCGATAATGGCATAAATATTATTATCGAAAATCTTAATCCACTCGAAAATATTATAGAATTTCTCAACAATAGTTTGGGTGTTTAAAGTTGGTGGTGTGGTCTTATAGACTTCCATACCAATTTCTTTGACTTGGTCGAAATCATCTATAAACAATTCAAAATTTCCTATTTGGGTATCGTCCCATTTATTTAATCGCTGAATGTGTCTAATATCACCTATAATATATGACGCATCGAACTCCTGAAAACCGGAATTATAAATACCTACAATATTATATGTAATAATATTTGGTGGCTTATTGGTATCGTCTTTTATAAAATAGGTATTAAAAGCATCGCCCAATTTAAAGCCCATTTTATTAGCGATAAACTGAGACATTAAAACATCTTCATTTCTATCTTGAGTGTAATCAGGTAAACGACCTTCGATTAAGAAATCTTTAAAATAATCCCATTTAAAATCTTTACCCACACCTTTTACAATAATGCCTTCAAAATCTGTTGCAGTTCGAATAACACCAAACTTAGTAGCTACACCTTGTATGTGATTTATACCTTCTATAGATTTAAATTCTGGATAAAATTCCTGTTGTGTAGAAATGGGGACAATACTTTCCTGAGAATTGTTACTGTCGAAATTGGAAATTGTTATATGTCCGTTAAACGCAATAACCTTATCTCTAATCTTTTGCTGTAATCCGATTCCAGTTGCAATGGCAATCATCATGACAATTATACCCACAGCAATTGCAGCGATTCCAATTTTTATTATTGGTGCCGAAACACTACTTTTATACGCCCTACTACCTATAATGCGTTTGGCTAAAAAAAATTCGTAATTCAAATTAATGGTATGCGTTTAAATGTCCTCAAAAATACAGTTTTATTATTTGTTTTCATCATGATTTCTTTTGGTTGTCTTGCAAAACCATCAGCCGAAAACACAAAACAAGAACTTTCCGTTTCACTAAGCGATAGCACTATAGTGGTTGGAGCAAACAGAACCCAAGCGTACATTCCTTTATTAAAGGGAAAATCTATTGGAATTGTAGCCAACCAAACGTCTGTTATTTTTAAAACTGACAGCACGTATACTCATGTTGTAGACTCGATTATACAATTAGATGTAAATATTACCAAAGTATTTTCTCCCGAACATGGTTTTCGTGGTACAGCAGATGCAGGTGAAGTGGTAAAAGACGGTATCGATACCAAAACAAAGTTGCCTATAGTATCACTTTATGGTGCGAATAAAAAACCAACAGCCGATCAGCTAAAAAATATTGACCTCTTAATTTTCGACATACAAGATGTTGGTGCTCGTTTTTATACCTACATCTCGACTTTGCATTACGTTATGGAAGCGTGTGCCGAAAACAATATCCCCATGTTAATATTAGATCGCCCAAATCCAAACGGACGTTATATTGATGGTCCTATCTTAGAGATGGAACATAAGAGTTTTGTGGGTATGCATCCTGTACCTATTGTGCATGGTATGACTATTGGCGAATATGCCCAAATGATAAATGGCCAAAAGTGGTTAGAAAATGGAGTAACCTGCGAATTAACGGTTATAGAAATGGAGCATTATACACACGATAAACTATACCATTTACCTATAAAACCATCGCCTAATTTACCAAACGATCAATCTATAAATTTATATCCGAGTTTATGCTTTTTTGAAGGTACTAATGTAAACGCTGGTCGTGGCACACAAACTCAATTTCAAGTGTATGGGTCACCATTCCTAAAAAACCAAGAGTATACCTACACACCAAAATCTAATAAAGGGGCCAAACATCCAAAACATAAAGACAAGGTATGTTATGGTGTAGATTTAACAAATGAAAAACAACTTAATCAGATTAACTTAGCTTATATAATTAAAGCCTATCATGCGACCAGCAACAAATCGGAATTTTTTAATTCCTTTTTCACGAAGTTGGCGGGCTCTAAAAAACTTCAGAAACAAATTGAAGGAAATCTTACCGTTACCGAAATTAAACAATCTTGGAAAACAGGATTAGATGGGTATAAGAAAATGAGTAAAAAGTATATGCTTTATAATTAATAGTATCCCTTTAGTTGGCAAACGTTGGTGCTTAGAGCTAACTTTAAAAAATGAGATTAACTATTTATAAGATTAGTCTTCGGTTGTTGTTGGACTGAGCACATTATTAATTTTTCTTAAATCTAAAAGCGAAACTTCAGATTCCCAAACAGAGGCATTCTGTTCATCCTCTAGCAATTTATAAGCCGAATAATATAAAAAGGCGCGCAAATTCGCATTTTGAGAAGCGACTTCCGAATCCTTAATTCGTTTTAATTTCCTAAGTACTTTTTTCGGATTTTGAAAAAGAAGTTCTTTCTGAATTTCTAACAATTCCACGCGTTGTTTTAACATGGGTTTATTGTCTAGTTTTTCTTGGTCTAAAAATTCGGACGCTTCATCAAGATATATGGTCGATAAATTGACTAGTTCTGGACGCACTTCATAATTCGCAAAAAAAGCAAAATCCATATAGGACGATGCTAAATAAAATGCAGAATAAAAGTCCTTTTCACTTCTATAGTTTATAAGCCTAGATTTTAGAAAAGATGTATCCATACTATATTTAAGGATAAATTCCGAAAGGTTTAAAAGTTGCATGTCTTGGGAGGTATTTATAATATTCCCATTAACATCCATAATCTTTAAACTTTCGTCATGAAATTTATCGATATAATCCATCGATCTTGTTTTTTTAATCTCATCGTAAAGTCGCGGATATTCGTTTTCACTTAACACTACAGGAACAAAGTGCGCCCATAACAAACTGTCTATTTCAGGACGATCGTACATATGCTCTATAAACATACGTTTTCCATCGCTAGTATTTACATAAGCCGAAGCACCGTCGTAATAAGAGTTTTCCCAGACTACAACTAATAATTTATTTTGTACTAGTCCCAAGCGCTCGGCAACCTCTAAGTTTGTGAGCCACTCCTGAGCGAAACTTGTACTTGCAAAAAAACAAAAGCATATATAGAACAGTAATCTTTTCATAATTTATTGGATTCGTTTTTTCATCTCTTCTACAATATTAAAAGCCGCAGGACAAATTGCAACATTTTTTAATGTAAGATTAGAAATTTGCTGAAACTTTTTTCTATCGGTATGCGGAAATTCACGACAAGCTTTTGGTCTAACATCATAAATAGAACAGTAATTATCGGCCCCTAAAAATGTACACGGCACACTTTGCAACACATAATCGTTCTCTTCATCTATTCTTAAAAACTGATCGATAAAGCGCTGGGGCTTCATTCTAAAATGCTTAGAAATACGTTCCACATCTTTATCTGTAAACAACGGACCAGTAGTTTTACAGCAATTTGCACACGTTAAACAATCTGTACGCTTAAATTCTTCATCATGCAATTCCTGCATAATATAGTCTAATTGCTTAGGCGGTTTCTTTTTTAATTTTTTAAAAAAGTTAGTATTCTCGTTATGCTTATCTTTGGCCTCCTGAGGCAGATTTTTTAAAATGTCTTGCATGAGGCAAAAATACAATATAATTAAATAATTTCTTTTTTAGACCACTAAGAAAATAGATACAATTTATTATGAAAGATCTTTTCGGACAAGCACTTTTAGATTACCAAAATAACAATTACACTGAAGATATTATAACGTCTACAAACATTAGTGACGAAGACACCTTGCCACTGCCTTATCTATTTCGCGACTATAAAGACATGCCTAAATTAGAACAAAAAGCTTTAAACTTAGCGCAAGGTTCTGTACTCGATGTTGGTTGTGGAGCTGGTGGACATAGCTTATACCTTCAAAACAAAGGTTTATTTGTTAAGTCTATAGATATTTCTGAAGGCGCCATTTCCGTGAGTAAAATTCGTGGTGTAAACCATGCATACACAGCTTCTATACTAGATGAAACCGAACAGTTTGATACCATTTTGTTATTAATGAATGGTACAGGAATATTTCAGAAATTAAGTTACGTAACTAAATACTTAACGCACTTAAAATCGTTATTAAAAACCAATGGTCAGATATTAATTGATTCTTCAGACATACAATATATGTATGAAGATGAAGATGGCGGATTGTGGATAGATACTAATGCTAATTATTACGGCGAACTCGATTATTATTTAAGTTATAAGGGAGAAAAAGAAACGCCTTTAACTTGGTTATATTTAGATTTCGAAACTTTAAAAACAGCCTGTCTTACTGTAGGACTACATTGTGAGAACATACAAGAAGGCGATCATTTCGATTATTTAGCGAAACTTACTATTAGCGAATAGAATACCCTTGAGCTTCTAATTTTTGGTTTACCTTTTTATAAATATCACCACACCAAAAATCTGAAATCACCTGCATTTTATCATTCATATCAGATTGGGAACTGACAATCTTTTTGCCTGTAGATGTTTTATAAAACTTATCGATTACTTTTTTATCTTTTTTGGTTAAGCCATTCGGATTTTTAATCATGGTTTGCCCCGTTGTAGAACCGTACAAATTATTCATATTTTTAATGTCTTCCATTGTAAAAAAATCGGAATAGGCAGTAACCAATTCCTGATTAACCCGTTGCATTGCTTCTGGTTTTTCGGCCTTTAATGATGCCCAAGTTGTGGCAGGAACATCAAATTTATAATATTGATCTTGTATTTGCTTAAAACAGGTTTCGTATATGGTTTCGTAGTACGCAGAGGTTCCGTTACTTTTAAGACATTGTAAGGCCTGATCTGTATAGTCTGCCGATTGAGATAAAACGTTGAGACTAAAAAAAACTCCTACACACAGAAAAAGAATAGATTTCATAAACAAGAATTATGGTTAAAATTGATATTCAACAAATTAAATATACTAAAAAAACCAATACCTCTTTTTTCTGTCATCTTCTTAAATTCTATAACCCATAAAAAAAAGCACCTTAAAGGTGCTTTTTAAAATTATACAATCGTATTTCTTAGAAATCGAATTTAAAAGTCGCTCCTCCCAACACTTGAAACCCTTGAACATCGTAATTATTCCAACTTTCATAATTTTGGGCTGTAATATTATTCAATTTTAAAAATACCGTAAAAGAATTTGTCACGTTATAACCACCGTTTAAGTTTAAATCTAAATAGCCATCAACATCAATTGTTTCCGTCGTTAAATTTATATTATTTCCTGTGATGTATTGATCGTTACGCTTTCCTACATAGAATATATTCGCACCTGCAAACCATTTCTGGTCTGACATATAATCTCCAAAAACAGACGCTTTAATATTAGGTAAATTCCAAGCCTCTTCTTCCAACGTTGTGTCGTAATTATTATACTCGGCTCTAAATCCTATTTTTAAATTCTTGTTCATATTTACATTTAACTCTGCCAATGCTTGTATGGTGGTAACATTATCGTAAACTACCATAAAAGAGTTACCATAGCTATATTTTTCAAAATTGTTAGTCGTTATCCTATTTTTTCTAAACAAAGATTTATCATCTTCAGAGGTATACCCAACTTTTACATTATATCCTATATCGTTTGTAAATTTCCCCAACATTCCTACATAGGCGTTGTAGTTATTATCTGTAGGTTTAACACTAATAGAAGGCGATAAATACGGATTAACTTTAACAAAATCTCTATATGTATTTTGTATAACATCTCCTGTAAATCCTCCATAAGCAATTACGGCATCGTCTACAATTCTAAATGTTCCTGTTATATTTGGGTAAACATAAAAGTTGCTCTCTGTATCGTTTATTCCTAACATGTAGTACATTGAAGCTCCAATGTTTAAAGTAAAATCTTCGCGATTTAGTTGATACTTAGGAGACACACCTAGTAATACATTTCCGTATTCAGGTGTATGATCTAAATTATATGACGTTCCAGCCTCGCCAGAGAAAAACTCGAACCTTACATCGGTAGTAATTTCTTCGTCCAAAATTGGCAAATCTACTTTCCCTGTGAATTTAAGATGCGATTCTTGAGAATCAAAATCGTCGTAAAAACGTCTTAATAGTACGCTAGCCGATTTTACATAGGTATATTCGTATTCAACTTCTCCCGACAGATATAAGTCGAAATAATCGTGAGCCACATCTATATCTTTTAGATTAGAATTTTCGGTTCCATACCAATTATACTTCTGAGTTTCGAGTCCTCCCATTATACTCCAGGTCTTATCTCTTTGTCTATTAATATATTCGAAGTCTGCCTTAAAATCTGAAAATCCGCTGTCTAAATTAACGTCTTCAATTTCGCCGTTCGATTTATCGTATGCGATCTTAGCACCAAATATTCCAATCCGATTAAACTCCTTTGCAACAGATAATTCTGAAATTAAACTACCGTAAGATCCCAGGCCTAAATTAATATAGCTATCGTAAAAACGTTCTGGTTTTTCTTTTTCTATGGTCGCAGCAGTTCCTTTTGTAGGAATAAAAGTTGATGCTACAGGTACCGAAAGAATTTCATAATTAATAGGCTTTTTCTCTGTGGTCGAATTATCATCTAAGGTTGGTGTTGTTTTTACCTTAAAAGCATCAGAAATTGTAGGCGTATAAGGCTTAACTACATTAATTACATCTGTTTGTATGGTATCCTTTTCTTGAGAAAACATTAAAGTCGAACTACAAAGCACAGCGACTAATGTTAATATATATTGAAATTGCTTATACATAATATAAGTAGGTGTTTTTAACGGTTTTAATTTAGTCTTGAGTTTGTACTGACGAATTGGTTTTAGCCTGCTCTTGCTTAATATCTTTAAGCTCTTTTTGAGCTTCTGAGGTTACATCTTTATAAGTCGAAAAGTTTTCGATCACACTTTCTAAAATGTAAGTCGCTTGAAAAGCATCGCCCAATTCTTTATAATTCTTAGCCATTACAACTAGTCCCTTTGCACTGAAATATTTGTAGCTTGAATAATCTTTTGCTAGGCGTTGTACAAGCGCATTCGATTCTTCATAATAGCGATCCTGATGCTTAAAATAAGCACTATAGTATAAGGCTTCGGCCGCAGTTTCTCCGGTAGCTACTTTACTCACTTCCTCGTAAGCCACTTTAGCACGCTCAAGATCCTTAGTACTAAAAGCCGATCTGGCTATTATAATATGAGCATCACTTTTAATCTTGTTGTCTATAGTTTTATTAGCTAGTACTTTCTCGGCATAACTTACAGCACTATTGTATTTACTTAATTGATAGTTAGCTTTCATTAAATTTGACTGTGCAAATACAACGTTTTGCGGAAACGCCGCTTCGGTTTCTAAACGTTCTAACACAGGAATGGCATCTAACCAATTTTTGCCATCAAGATAACTTTGAGATAATCGTACCAAAGCTTCTTCGGTAAATTCACTACGTGGCGCATCGACAACATATTTATAGTGAGGCGCAGCATTTACCGTGAGACCTTTTTTATAATATAATTGGGCTAAATAAAAATGTGCTTCGTTAGTATGTAAGCCTGGTTTAAACTGAGCTAGATATCCATTAAACTGTTTTATGGCATCATCGACCTCGTTGTCTAAGTATCTTTTTTCTGCAGACTGATACGTTGAATTATCCAAATCGGCATCGGTTACTTTTACATAATCTAAGGTTTTTACCCAACTGGCATAAGCATCAACTTCTCCTAAATCAATATAAATTAAACGCGCTGTAGACACGGCTTGAATGGCTTCCGGTGTATTTGGATAGCTCGCGGCTACAGTTTTAAAACGCTCTAATGCTTTTTGGTTTTTATTATCGTTGTAAAAGATTAAACCTTCACGAAGCATGGCTTTAGGCGTTAAAGAACTCATTCTGTATTCTGAACTCAACTGATTGTACATAGCCACGGCTCTATCGTTCTGATTAGATTTGGTATACGCGTTTCCTAGCTCGTACATCGCATCGTCTCTTAATTTAGATTTTGGATATGTATCTATAAAGCGTTCTAATTCCGAAACTTTAGTCTTAGAATTACCAATATAGCCATAACTAATTGCCTTTTGAAAAGTAGCATAATCCGTTTCTATTTCACCCAATTTAATAGCCGAATTATACGCATTAATAGCAGACTCGTAATTACTTGATACAAAATACCCATCGGCCAAACGCAAATAAGCATCGTTTAATTTTACCTGATCCTCGTTATAATTTTTAGTAAACGTATTAAAGTGTTCGGTTGCTTGGCTATAATCTCTTTGCTTAAAATAGGCATAACCCAAACTATAATCTACAACTTCATGTTCGTCTGTTTGTATTCCAGAAAACAGATTAAAAGACTTAAAATCTATAACCGCCTCGGCATAATTATTTAAATTATAATTACATTCTCCCTTCCAGAAATTGGCACGAGCTGTATATTCTGTATTGATTTGTTCATTTAACGACAGATCGAAAAAAGTTAATGCCTCGGTATACTTTTCTTCTTCTACCAATTCTAAACCTCTATAAAATGCCACCTTTTGATATGCTTCTTTACTGGTTGCGTCGTTTTTATTCTCTAATATTTTTAACGCCTCTTTATAGTTCTTAGATGTGATATAAGAATCTACTAATAAATCTTCTGCATTAGCACGATTAGGACTCTCTGGATATTTTGCGATATAAGATGATAATACCGTAGGAACCGACTCATACGGGTTTCCTATTTCATAACTAATTTTCGCATAATTATACCATGCGTCTTCCTGAATTTTAGTCACATGATCCATTCTAGATGCATTTCTAAATGCATTTAATGCTTCCGTTTTTTTATCTAAGCGGATATAACTTTCTCCTAAATGATAGTAGGCATTCTGAGCAACTCCATTGTTCCCACTTATAATTTTATTAAACTCGGAAATTGCTCTGTCGTAATCATTTTGTTTGTAATACGCGTAACCTAATTGGTAATAATCTGTGTTACTCCACTTTCCTCTTTTACCAGTATACAATGTTAAATACGGAATGGCCTCGTCGTACTTTCCTAAGTTAAAATAACTCTCTCCAACAATCTTATTTAGCTCAGACTCTTCTTCTCGATTACTATACGGGATTTGCTCTTTTGCCAAAGCGATAGCTTCTTCAAAATTTCCTAATTTAAAATTTAAATCGGCTTTGTAATATGTCATTTTCTCTTTGTATTTCGACTGGTCTTTAACCTGATCGAAATACTGATTAGCCTGTCCTGCATCATCACTTTGGTAGGCCATATATCCAATATAATACTTGGCTTGCGCACCATAAGTTTTTGAATTTTCGACCTTAGCTAGGTAAGTCTTTGCGTTGCTATAATTCTTTGTAATAAAAGCCGTGTAACCTTTATTAAAATTATAATCATCTTGTTCCATAGCCGATAAGCCACGTTCATCTACACGGTCGTACCACTTTTTTGCATGTGCATATTTTCCACTTTTAAAATAGAAGTTTGCAACATCCATATATGCGGAGTTTCGTTTTGGACTCGTCGGATAATCGATAACAAATTGCTCGACGAGATCGTCTGCTTTAATTTGATTTAAGCGCACGGCTATATTGGCGATATAATAAGCACATTCGGACTGTATCACTTGTTCGGTAGACTTCCGTTGGATGTCTGTAAACATATCTTGAGCCGCTAAATATTGCTTATTATTATATAAGGATAGTGCTTTAAAATATTCTGCTTGGTCGTTTGTATAAATTGCGGATTGCTGTGCCAACATCGGGCCACTCATCACAATAGCTAATAAAAATAATAAAATTTTACTCCTAATCATTAACCTTAAGTTTTAATTAAATCAAAGATAATTTAATCTAAATTCTATAACGAAATTTTCGAGTTATAATTATGTATAAAAAAAATAAAACTTCAAAATATTCTTTAAAAAAGCAATCGTGCTATGTTTTAAAAGTTATTATAAAATGATACATTTACAACGCACAAAAAATCTACAATTCTTATGCCACAAACTGTTCTTTATTTAAAAGACGCTTCTATTTCTCAAGGCGATAGTCTCGTACTCTCTAATGTTAACGTTGAAGTTTACAAAGGCGATTTTGTCTATTTAATTGGTAAGACCGGAACAGGAAAAAGTAGCTTTATGAAAACCCTTTACGGCGACCTTGCTCTTACCGAAGGCGAAGGTAGTATTGTTGACTTTAACCTGCGTACATTAAAAGAAAAAGAAATCCCTTACTTAAGACGAAAGCTAGGCGTAGTTTTTCAAGATTTTAAACTTTTAGTCGATCGTAATATTATTGAAAATTTACGTTTTGTATTAAAAGCAACAGGTTGGAAAAACAAATCTGAAATGCAGACACGTATCGATGAAGTTTTAGAAAAGGTTGGTATGAAAACCAAAGGCTTTAAATTCCCTCACGAACTTTCTGGAGGAGAACAACAACGTGTTGCCATTGCTCGTGCATTACTAAACGATCCTGAACTTATTCTTGCCGATGAACCTACCGGAAATCTTGATCCGCAAACAAGTATCGAAGTTATGAAAGTGCTTCAGGACATTAATAAAAATGGAAATACCATTTTAATGGCCACTCACGATTATGCGTTATTACTTAAATACCCGAGTAAAACTTTAAAATGTGACGACAACCAACTTTACGAAGTGGTACAACGAAAAAGTTAGATTTCTCTCAGAAAGGATTGTTTAATAAGATGAAAATAAGTCGTTTTCTTTACACTTTTTTTCATAAAAGACCGTTCTACATTTAATTATAGACCACCTTTCACTGCATGTTATCCGTATTAATTCCCATATACAATTATAATGTTGTCAATTTAGTGCAAAACCTGCATAAGCAACTCATGCAGGGAAATTATGCTTTTGAAATAATTTGTTTAGACGATGCTTCTGCAAATGAATTTGTGCTAGCAAACAGTAAAATTGAAACGCTTGAATTCACGTCCTTAATAAAATCTACTACAAATAACGGTCGCACAAAAACAAGACAATTACTCTCTCAAGCCTCTAAATACGATTGGTTACTATTTTTAGATGCAGACACAATGCCCGTTAGCGAAACTTTTATCTCACAATACCTAACCGCTATGAAAGAAGAACATGAAGCTGTATTTGGCGGATTCTCTTATCATAAAAAAAAGCCTTCTAGCGCGTATATATTAAGATGGGAATACGGCCGAAAGAAAGAAGAAGTAAATGCTAATATTAGAAATACCAATCCGTATAAGATTATAATATCTGCAAATTTCTTAATAAAAAAATCAATTTTTGAAACCTTAAATTCGCTTGTAAAGCATAAAGTATATGGTTTAGATAATTATTTCGGCGCTTTACTTAAAAATCACAATGTTAGAGTTTTACACATAAATAATCCCGTATTTCATCTGGGCTTAGAAAAAAACGAAGTCTATTTGAACAAATTAAAATCGGCAGTCCATACCCTATTACTGCTTGTAAAACAGGATAAAATGAAGACACATAATAACGATCTTTTATCACTTTTTATGTTTCTAAAAAAAACTAAACTAAGTTTTGTGCTTTCTAAATTTTACAGAGCCTTTAATAAGCAAATGGAAATGAATTTATGCGGAAACACACCATCTATTAAAATATTGCAATTTTATCGCATTTCTTATATGTGTTACGCCGACCAAAATTCTTAATATATGAAAGCCTTTTTTTCTGTCGTAATACCGTTATATAACAAGCAAAATCATATTAAAAACACCATTGATTCGGTTCTTAAACAAGGGTTTATAGATTTCGAGATTATTATAATAAATGATGGATCTACAGATCAAAGTTTAGACGTTATTAATAGCATTTCCGATCCTAGGCTACATATTTATACTATAAAAAATCAGGGCGTAAGTTTTGCAAGAAATTACGGTGTAAACAAAGCAACAACTAACCATATTGCATTTCTAGATGCCGATGACATCTGGGAACATAATCATTTAGAATCTCTTTATAATTTATATCAGGATTACCCAGGTTGCGGTTTGTATTGTACCGCGTATCAAAAACGTATGCACGATGTTATTATTCCATCGACTTACTTTGGTATTCCTAGTTCAAAAGCATGGAGCGGTGTTATTTTAGATTTTTTTGAAGCGAGCACGATAAATTGTATTGCATGGACATCGGCAGTATCTATACCAAAGCACATTTTTTTAAGTGTAAAAGGTTTCGACAACCGCATTAAAACAGGTCCTGGAGAAGATATTGACCTGTGGATAAGATTAGCTTTAAAGCACCCCGTAGCGTTTACCAATACCTTTACAGCAACTCATAATCTACTCGCAGAAAACAGACTTTCTAACAGCAATAAAGATCTTAAAAGTTATATAGATTTAGATCAATATGAACCTTTTATAGCACAGCATACTTCCCTGAAAAAATATTTAGACCTAAACCGATTTGCCTTGGCCTTAATGTTTAAAGTGAATTCAGACGAATTAGCATTTAAAAATTGCGTGGAGAAAATGGATCTCACCAATTTAAATTGGAAACAGAAGGTCTTATTAAAATGTAACCGATCTACACTTTTACTAGCCAAACGCTTGCAATTATTTCTAAAATCATCGCATTTACATTTTAGCGCCTTTAAATAAGAGATAGTCATTAAAATCTCTAATGTAATCGTCCTCATCAAACTCGGCCGAAGCCAAAACTAAACACACAGAACCCGACGAAAAATTTTCTATTTCACGCCAAATCCCAGGCACAATCAGTAAGCCTTTATCTGGTTTGTTTAAGGTAATTAACTCTTCTTCTAATCCGTTTTTTATACGGACCTCAAAGCTACCACTTAAGGGAATTAATAGCTGATATAGCGATTTATGAGCATGACCTCCGCGATAAGCATCACTAGGTACATCATACAAATAATACACACGCTTAATATCGAACGGTATAATATCTTTTTCAATAACGGCTAAGTTACCTCTTCTATCCTTAATTTTCGGTATATCTATAATTCTGACTGACATGTATTTTATTTATTTCCCTCTTAGTTTCTAGCTCCTTATATTTACTTATACCTTGTAAACCCAGTTTAAATTTATACGGTATATCTGTAAATTTAATATACTGGTGTCGCCACGTAAACAACACATACTTTATTAACCAAATATAACTCAAATTACCTATAAATCGTTGCATACGAGCTGTCCTTGAAAAAAAAGCATTATCACTTCCCATTAAAACTCCAGAGCTTAAATTGGGATGCATTACTATAACCTTACTTATATGAATCATTTTTAGCCCCTTATCGAATGCATTTCTAAGAAACACATATTCTGTCGATCCCTTAAACGTAGATCCCACACCAAAATGGTGATTAAAATAGATTTCATGGTCTTGAAAGACCTCACGCTTAAACGTGATTACCCAAGTATAGATTTTTAACAAGGACTTTTTAGTATGTTCGCCTTCAGGATAATAATTAGTATACAATTCGTGTTGCTCATTTATGGCTTCAAATGAAATCATATCGGCATCCTCATGTTTGCGATGTGCATTCAATATTGTTTCTTCCAAACCTTTTTCATAAACTATATCATCGTCCGACATTAAAAACACATCTGCTGTTCCTAGTCTTATGGCTAAATTTCTACTAGCAGGCGAACCGCGCTCAAAAGAATTTGCGACTTTAATATTGGGATATGTAGACTCTAAAATTTTATCTTCAGAAGTTTGATTTACAATAATAATATTGAAATTAGAAAAATGCTCGTGAGGAAACATCTTCTCTAAAAACAGTAAATCTGTTTGAAGCATTGTAGAAATTAAAATTTCTAATTTCAGAAGTTTATTATTGTTATGCATTATATTCCATTATGTTTGTAAATTTACAAAAAGAAAAACCTCGCTAACCGAATCATGCCTAGAAATCCTTTAGTAACGATTATATGCTTATGTTATAATCATGCCGAGTTCTTAATTGAATCTCTAAACTCTACCAAAAACCAGACGTATAGTCCTATTCAGGTTATTATTTGCGACGACTTTAGCCAAGATAATTCTGTAGACCTTATTAAGGATTGGGTAAAAAATCACGATGCTCAGTTTATAGAAAACAAGACAAATCTTGGAAATACTAAAACCTTTAACAATGCATTACGCTACGCTAAAGGCGAATATATAGTAGATTTAGCTACTGATGATATTTTATTACCCAACTCTGTAGAAAGCCAAGTTTCTAAATTTCAAACTTCAAAATATAAAAATTTAGGTGTTGTTTTTTCAAATATAGAACGGGTCGATGCTAAAGGCGATCATATTTCTTTTTTTTACGACTTGAACGAAGATGGCACCGCTAAAGAAAAGCCTGAAACTGGCGATATATACTGCAGGCTGTTACATAGTTTCTATTTAAGTGCAACATCTATGCTTATAAAAACCGACGTTTTAAAAGCACTTGGTGGTTACGATGAAAATTTAGCTTACGAAGATGTAGATTTCTGGTTTAGATCGTCTAGAATTTATGAGTACGACTATGTCGATAAAGTTTTAGTAAAGAAACGTATTCTATCTAATTCTTTAAGTTCTAATTTTAAACGAAGAGACCGCATTAATTTAGGTAAATCTACGTACCTGATTTGCAAGAAGGCATTCTATTTAAACACAAGTAAAGAGGAACATAAATCCCTTCAAAATAGAGTGATTTACGAGTTACGATTAGCGCTTAAAAACCGAGATGCAGAAACTGCTTTTCGTTTTTTCTATCTCATGTCAAGATTACAATTAAACATCCTGTTTTAAAAGATTACGACTTATTTATAAAAGCAAGTACCTAGTTCTTGTCTATTTTATTTTCTTCATCTTTTTCCTTGTTTTCATCTTCTTCATCTACTAAGAGCGCTGTATCTTCTGGTAACACTCCAAATAGTGAGGTACTAAAAATTAATAAAATAATGCCATAGTACATAACATAAGTTACAAAATGGGCTATAGTTGCTCCTTTAACCCCATAGAGATCTATAAAATACATACTCGTTAAATACAATATAATTACAGAAAAGGCTTCAGTAATAATATAATGCCAGAACATTTTTTTTGCTAAAAACTGATACGAGATCACTATGGAAAGTACTTTTACAAAATCGCCTAAAAGTTGCCATAAGAACAAATCTTCTACAGGTTTAAATTCTTCTGTAAACACAATAGCGACAATAAAGCGCCTGAGTAAGTAAATCACAAATAAACCTAGTCCAAAAACAGGAATTATGGTTTTATAGAATCCAAAAACTTCCTCTCTAAACTCTTTAATATTATCAATTTCTGAAAATCGAGGTAAAATATAAAGCCCCATTAACGAACTAACAAACATTAAGTAGTATTTAGAAATCCGGACCATCGCTTCCCAAAAACCAGCATCCTTGTAGCCTATATTATCAATAATATAAGACCGAATAGCAATAGCTACAATAGGTAAAACAATGGCTGAAAACAAGGCCATGGTAGAAAACGCACTTAACCGTTTTACAAAGGTAAAGCTTACACGACTAGCACGAACTAATGGAATTAAACTACGCTGATTAATTACTCCTACCATGGTGATTAAAAAGACAAGAGATTCCCCGACTACAATAGCGATTAAAGCTCCATCGATTCTATTCTGATATATTAAGATAAGTGTTATACATGCCCCTAATACTTGACCAATAATATTAATGATGAGTAACATTTTATACTTTGAAAACCCATTCATTATGGCAAAGGCAAACATATTCATGGAATAAAAAGGCAACACGAGAGCCAATATTCGAATAACGTATGCATAATCGCTATACGTTGGAAAAACAAGCGTATTTATATACTCCGCATTAAAATAGCATAAAAAAGAAACGAGTGTAGTTGCTATAAAACCCAGATAAAAAGCAGTAGATAAGGTTTTACTTAATTCTATAGTGTTAGTTTTAAACTCAGAGATATACTTTATAATACCACTGTACATTCCTAAAACAGAAAAAGAATGCGCAGAACTTACTAAGTTTCGTAAGTTTCCAATTAAAGCTAAACCTTCCGGTCCAATATAAATAGCGATGGCTTTAGACGTTAAAAACCCTGTAATAATTCTAGTAATTACTGAAGCTGAGTTTAAAGAAGCAACCTTAATTAAAACATTATTATTTATATACTTTTTTATTTTTTTCAATTAGAACCCGTTTAAAACATTTATTACGTAATCTACTTCTTGATCTTCCATTACAGGGCTAATAGGTAAACTTACCACAGTATTATGTATACGGTCTGTTACCGGTAGCTGTAAAGCACTGTAATGGCTTAATGCTTTTTGTTTATAGGGAGGAATTGGATAGTGGATTAGAATTTCAATATTATGCTTTTTAGTAAAACTGATAAAACGTTCTCTATGGTCTACCCGAATTACAAAAAGATGAAAAACATGAGATTTCCAATCTGCGCATAAAGGTAATATTATTTTGGGATTCTTGACCTCTGAAAGATAGCGATTTGCTATTTTTTGTCGGTGCGCGTTATCCGCATCTAAATGTGCTAGTTTTACACTTAAAAAACGAGCTTGAATGTCGTCTAAGCGTGAGTTATATCCTAAATAATCATTAACGTATTTAGACGATGTCCCATAGTTTCTAAGTTTCATTAGCATTTCGGCCAAATCGACATCGTTAGTAGTCACAGCGCCGCCATCCCCTAAAGCACCTAAATTTTTACTCGGATAAAAACTAAAGGCCCCAGCATCTCCTAAATTTCCGGATTTTCTACCATCGGAATACACTGCACCATGCGCTTGTGCTGCATCTTCTACAACTAATAGATTATTTTTAGTGGCTAATTTCTGAATCGCGTTCATATCTGCCAATTGTCCATATAAATGAACAACCAATACCGCTTTAGTTTTAGATGAAATGTTCTGCTCCAATTCTGAAACAGCAATATTATACGTCTGTATATCAGGCTCTACAAAAACCGGTTTTAATCCCGCTTGTATGATGGCTAAAATGCTAGCGATAAAGGTATTTGCTGGCACTAAAACTTCGTCGCCTTCATTTAATCTTCCTAAAGCTATATACGATTTAAAGATAAGGGTAATAGCATCTAGACCAGTGCCAACACCAATACAATGCTTGGTACCACAAAATGAAGCAAATTCAGTTTCAAAATTAGTCACACCTTGTCCTAAAATATAATGTCCAGAATTTAAAAACTCTTGGAATTTTAATTGAAAAGCATCGTGATAGCGTGCATTAATTTTATGTAGGTCTAAAAATTTAATCATTCAATTGCAATTTAAAGAAATCTTGTAAATAGACTTTACATCCTAATTCTTCTTTTTGTTTTAAAAGTCCTTCGTTATAGCCCAAACGATTCTGCTCTGTTGCCGTACCCATTGAAAAGAAACGTTTGCCTTCTGCCTTGTATTTATAAATTAAGGACAAAAATAAAAAATCTAAAGCTCTATGCTTTTCGCCCTCTTTTGTGGTTGCTCCATATTGTGACTTCACAATATGTTCGTTTTCGAATAGGGTTAAACCCGCTAATATTTTATTATCTAAATAAACATCAAATTGTTTAATATTTTTAGGAAAGCAGGTATTTAAATACGTTATTTCTTCCAAGCTATGCACAGGCTTAACCTGATGTTTTTCTAATAATCGTGGTTGCAAAACGTCTGTCCAAAACGGAGTAAAATCTGAACTTTCCCTAATTTCAAAGTCAATATCCTTGGCTTTTCTAAAATGCTTAAGCTTTGTTTTATGTATGGTTAATGGCCTAGAATAATCTACCGCCAATACCATTTCTCTTTTATCGAGTTTGGCTTGTTTAGCTAAAAAATAGCTAAACTCGAAAGCAGGCGTTTTAAAATAAATTTCAGGCATTTCTTTAACAATAAAGCTCTTAAATTTTTCCTTTTGTAAAAAAAGAAAAAGTGCTTCAAAAATCAATGAAATATCTTTAACAGATTGTTTCTGCTTTAAAATTAAACCTCCAAAAGTTAAACCTTGATGAGAATAGAGACTATCGGCGTTTCGATTTGCGGGTATTACGGCAATCAGGCTGTACTGTTTATAAATGAGTAAAGAAAAGTCTTCAAACCGATCTTTATGATACTCCATAAAATGACGATGAAACAAAAATGTTCCGTTTTTTGCTTCAGAAATAAAAGTATTCCAAAGATCGAAATGTTGTACTGCGTAACGCTCTACTTTTAGTTGGCTCATTAATTAAAAATACATTTTATTGCATTAGTATGCCATTTATTATTTTTGAAAATTTATTTGCTCCTTGACTATTCAAATGATCTGCATCTAAAAAATCTGAGGTTTCAAATCGCTTATCATCCAGATAATTTAAATATATGCAATTTTTATATTTAGAGTCCATAAGCTTTCCCGCCATTATCGTTTTCTCCAGCTGTAACACTTCTAAGTGCTGAATATACGCTTTATAAGCGGGCATAGTAACAAGAACGACTTTTATACCACTTTCATTACATTTTTTGATAATATTCTCTAATATTTTATAATTCTCGCTATATAACGCGTCTGAAGTCGCCGTGTGTTTTTTGGCGACACGCATACTAACGTCTTCTATATTTTCGATAGTGGCATCCTTTTCTTTAAATGCCCATCCTCTTGCATTGACATGCTGGGAAGTTTGATTTAAAATGTAATACGCATAAAGTCGCTCGAGATTATATTTAAATTTAACGCTTAATATTTCAAAATGGTCTTTTAAATTAGAGTCTAAATTTACATCGGTATACAACGCATAATCTTTAAGCCTCCACCTCTCGTCTCCTTCCTTTAATTGCTCGAAAAGTGTAGTATATGAAAGTCTTAGCACCACCGTCTCTAGAGCCTCTAAATCGTTTACATGCTGACGTAGTATAGCATAGTCAATATCTATAGTTTGTGATACATGTCCGTAATTTAATGCGTCTGCTGTTAAAAATTCCGGATTTACGCCATATAAAATATGTGAACTCCCCAAAAGTAGCGTTTTTATACTGTTGTGATGTCCTTTTAAATAATCGGATTTTACCTGATAGGCATTTGGGATTTGTCGCAATGCAAATTCCATAGCACAGCCTAGTACCAAAACAGGTAGACAGAAAAACAGAAATAATTTAAGAAATGTCTTCATTTAAAACTGAAAATAAATAAACTGTTGTGGCTTCGCATAAAAGTAAAAAATACAGAAGACAAGTATATAATAAAATGCCCATCTAAACGGTCGTCTCCAAGTCTGTCCTAATTTCTCGATGGCATATTCGTTGGTTTTACCAAGCCATTCAATACTCATAAAACCCATAATCCCTAGAAAAACCACGAACGCACCTGTCCGATTTGCAAATTCTGGTATGGTAAATAATGAGCTCGAAAATATTTCGGACAGATAACTTACGGCAATTTGCAAATTGTCTGCTCTAAAAAACACGCGGACTAACACTAAAAATGTAAATGTTTTTAAAATCCCGAAAACTTCATTAGCACTTGGAACAAGACTAGTGGATTGTACTTTAATTTTATTCGATGGCTTTCGTCCCCAAATAATTAGAGGCAAAAAATGCATTGCATTTATAAGACCGTACACTATAAATTTCCAAGCCGCCCCGTGCCACAACCCGATCACTAAAAAGATTAAAATAGTGTTTCTAATTTGGAATAGCTTAGAACCGCGGCTACCGCCAATAGGAATATAAAAATAATCTCTGAACCATGTCGTTAACGATATGTGCCACCGTCTCCAAAACTCGCCAATATTTCTAGAAAAATATGGAAATGCGAAATTCTTAGATAAGTTGAAACCGAATAATCTAGAGACTCCAATCGCGATATCTGAATAGCCCGAAAAATCGCAATAAATTTGAATAGTGAAGAAAAATGCTCCAATTAATAACGTGCTTCCGGAATAGGCGTCGTGATTCCCAAAAAATTCATCTACAAAAATAGCACAGTTATCTGCAATTACCATTTTTTTAAAGAGTCCCCAAAGCACCTGTTTTAAACCGTCTGTTGCTTTATTAAAATTGAACGTACGCTTTGCTTCAAACTGAGGCAACAAATCCCTAGCGCGCTCTATTGGTCCTGCCACCAACTGCGGAAAGAAACTCACAAACGCCATAAAGCTTACGAAGTTCTTTGTGGGTTCTAATTGCTTTCTGTAAATATCGATAGTGTAACTTAACGTCTGAAACGTGTAAAAACTAATCCCTACAGGAAGAATAATATTTAAGGAATTATAACGCAAATCTCCTCCAAAGAGTGAAAAAGCTTGAACAAAATTTTCGAGAAAAAAGTTGTAATATTTAAAGACTCCGAGTAATCCTAGGTTAATAAAGACACTAGTCCATAGTAATCCTTTTCTTTTAAATGAATCTTCTTGTTTAGAAAGCGCCAATCCAATAGAATAATCGACTATAGTACTAAATAGAATTAGGGACAGGAAACGCCAATCCCACCAGGCATAAAAAAGGTAACTAGCCAAAACAATAAGTATGTTCTGGATTCCAAGTTTAGTATTGCAGACAAACCAATAGAGTATAAAAACTATTGGCAAAAACACGGCAAAATCTATGGAGTTGAATAACATAAAAAAATATTCGTAACTATTGTATTCTCGTCTTCCCTATAAAACTTAGGACAGAAACAATACTTGGACTTTAAAAGTCGTGAATTTATAGTTAAATAACGAAGATAAATAATTAGGCATGCGCTTCCTTTAATTTAATTAATGAATTAGACGTATAACCACATTTCAGTACAAAGTAATTATACATTATCTAGCCTAAGCGAGAAAGCATGGCATTATTGGTTTATTTTTTCTTAAGAAATAAATAATAAAAATTTATAAGAATTATAGCAGCGTTTGTAATCACAATTGGCCAAGACGTCTCTAACATAAAACCATAAGCCACGAAGAATGCACAGCCAATAGTGTTTACTATTCTTAGTTTTACAACATCTTTCATTGTAAAAGAAATTAGCAATACAAAAGATGCTAAATAACCAATCCATTCAGTTACCGAAATACCTAAAACGTCCATAGTTTCACTTTTAAATTATAGTATAGAAAACAAAAAAGAGGAACCCAACAAAGGATTCCTCTTTAAATATATTGATAATCTTACAATAACTATTAAAAGTCTGTAAGTATTACATAATTTTATTACGCTTACGCTCAACTTCTGTTAAGTGTACTTTACGAATACGTAAGAAATGTGGAGTTACCTCTACATACTCATCTTTTTGGATATATTCTAAAGCTTCTTCTAAAGAGAATTTAATTGCAGGTACAATTTTAGCTTTATCATCTGCTCCAGACGAACGTACGTTACTTTGCTTTTTAGCTTTAGTAATGTTAATGTTCATATCATCTTGACGAGAGTTTTCACCAATAACTTGTCCTTCGTAAATATCTTCACCAGGTTCAACGAAAAACTTACCTCTATCTTGTAATTTATCGATAGAATAAGGAATTGCTTTACCGTTTTCCATAGATACTAAAGATCCAGAAACACGTCCAGGAATTGCTCCTTTTAATGGTTGGTATTCTTTAAAACGGTGTGCCATAATAGCCTCACCAGCTGTAGCAGTTAATAATTGGTTACGTAAACCAATAATACCACGAGAAGGAATTAAGAATTCGCAAACCATACGGTCTCCTTTAGCTTCCATAGATAACATTTCTCCTTTACGTAATGTAACGAATTCTACTGCTCTACCAGAAACATTTTCAGGAAGGTCGATCATTAATTCTTCAATTGGCTCACATTTAACACCATCGATTTCTCTAATGATTACTTGTGGTTGCCCAATTTGTAATTCGTAACCTTCACGACGCATCGTTTCAATTAAAACTGATAAGTGTAATACTCCACGACCAAATACCATGAATTTATCTGCACTTCCAGTTTCACCTAAACGTAATGCTAAGTTTTTCTCTAATTCTTTTTCTAAACGATCTTTAATATGACGAGATGTTACAAACTTTCCATCTTTTCCGAAGAAAGGTGAATCGTTAATTGTAAACAACATACTCATAGTAGGCTCATCGATAGCAATTGTTTTTAATCCTTCTGGATTTTCAAAATCAGCAACAGTATCACCAATTTCAAAACCTTCAAGACCAACAATCGCACAGATATCTCCTGTTTGAACTTCGTCTACTTTTATACGTCCAAGACCTTCAAAAATATGAAGTTCTTTAATTCTATTTTTTACAACACTACCATCTCTTTTTACTAAAGAAATTTGTTGTCCAACTTTAAGTTCACCTCTTGTTAAACGTCCAATCGCGATACGACCAGTAAATGAAGAGAAATCTAAAGATGTAATTAACATTTGAGTATTTCCTTCTGGTATTTTCGGAGCTGGAATGTGTTCGATTACCATATCTAATAATGGTTCGATGTTTTCAGTCTGATTTCTCCAATCATCACTCATCCAGTTGTTCTTTGCAGAACCGTAAACTGTAGGGAAATCTAATTGCCATTCTTCTGCACCTAATTCAAACATTAAGTCGAATACTTTTTCATGTACTTCTTCTGGCGTACAGTTTTCCTTGTCTACTTTATTTACAACAACACAAGGTTTTAAGCCTAAGTCGATTGCTTTTTGTAATACAAAACGCGTTTGTGGCATAGGCCCTTCAAAAGCATCTACCAATAATAACACACCATCTGCCATGTTTAATACACGCTCTACTTCACCACCAAAATCGGCGTGACCAGGAGTATCAATGATATTGATTTTTGTGTCTTTATAAATAACTGAAACGTTTTTAGAAGTAATTGTAATTCCTCTTTCACGCTCTAAATCATTATTATCAAGGATTAAATCCCCAGTATTTTCGTTCTCACGGAATAATTGACAGTGGTACATAATCTTGTCAACCAAAGTAGTTTTACCGTGATCTACGTGTGCAATAATTGCAATGTTTTTAATATTAGCCATAATTGATGCCTTATTTAAGCGTGCAAATGTACATTTTATTTTTTTAGAATAAAGATTAATATGTCATTAATTAATGTTATAATAATCTCATCTCCTATTTATTTACTAACAATACGTATTCACACTAAAACTCACACCTTACTAATTGCATATCAAATCATTAATAAAATGTTAGATAATTAAGAAATACACAATTTTGCCATCTGTTATTAGAATCTGAAGATCATTTCAATAATATGGTACATAATATATAGATATAAGCCTCCTAAAAAAACATCAATTTCACCTTTACAAAGCACTTTATTTTTACAACGTTTTAAGCCTTATAAAACAATTTCCTTTTGTATAAATCGTGACTCTATAATTTTGCAACACTAATTTAAATGGTTCTTCCGGATTTTAATAGAGCATCAAATTAAAGTCCTAAGCATACACCTGTAAAAACGTATTAATTTTCCGTAACTTTGCAGCCTAAAATATATATAGCATATGAAACTTTCAGATGTTCCTCAATTAAAATATACAGATTCTGATAATTTCTTTCTTCTTTCTGGGCCGTGTGCCATTGAAGGAGAGGACATGGCATTACGTATTGCCGAAAAAATAGTATCGATTACTGATGCCTTACACATTCCGTTTGTATTTAAAGGAAGCTTTAAAAAAGCAAACCGTAGTAGAATTGATAGTTTTACTGGAATAGGTGACGAAAAAGCATTGAAGATTTTAAAGAAAGTTTCAGACACCTTTCATATCCCAACCGTAACAGATATTCACGAAATATCAGATGCCGCCATGGTTGCCGAATATGTAGATGTCTTACAAATTCCTGCATTTTTAGTGCGCCAAACAGATTTACTTGTCGCTGCTGCCGAAACCGGAAAAGTAGTAAACTTAAAGAAAGGGCAATTTATGAGTCCAGAAGCGATGAAACATGCCGTGCAAAAAGTTAAAGATTCTGGAAATGATAAAGCTTGGATTACAGATCGTGGTACCATGTTTGGGTATCAAGATATGATTGTAGACTTTAGAGGTATCCCAACCATGCGCGAATATGCACCTACAGTTTTAGATGTTACCCATTCCCTGCAGCAACCTAATCAATCTAGTGGTGTTACAGGTGGAAGACCCGATATGATTGAAACTATTGCTAGAGCTGGAATTGTAAATAACGTAGACGGACTGTTTATTGAAACACATTTCGACCCTGCAAATGCAAAAAGTGACGGTGCAAACATGTTACATTTAGACCACTTAGAAGGTTTATTAAAACATCTTGTCGCCATTAGAAAAACCATAACTGCTTTTTAATTTAGCCTCCCTTTTTAATTTAGACCCCCTTTTTAATGAAAATTTCCACTATTATATTTTTAATAGGAAGTACTCTATTGCCCTTATTAAACTTAAATGCTCAGAGTGTAGACACTCTAAAATACACATCGTCCAACAAAGGAAAATTCTTTGTTAGCTGGGGCGGAAACCGAGATACATATTCTAATTCGGATATTACTTTTACAGGAGATAATTATAATTTTACATTGTACGATGTAGATGCTCACGACAAAGCTAAAGGTTGGCATGTCGATTATATAAATCCGGTTCATATGACAATACCTCAAACTAATTTTAGCTTAGGATATTTTATTAGCGATCACTATGCTGTTACGATTAGTTTAGACCATATGAAATATGTAATGACTAACAACCAAGTGGTACGTGGAAATGGATACATAGATATTCCTGAAGGCGACGAAAGTGCAATTTATAACAATACATTTAGAGACGATCCTGTATATTTAAATGAAGGCTTTTTAACCTTCGAACATACAGATGGTTTAAACTATATACATGCCGAACTTGCCAGATATGACGATATTTCTAGCCTATTCGGAATTAGAAATACAGATGTTTTTCAAGTGAATATAACCGAAGCGCTTGGAGGTGGTGTACTTTACCCCAAAACCAATGCTAAACTTTTAGTTTACGACAGGCACGACGATTTCCATATTGCAGGATATGGAGTTTCTGCTAGTGCAGGTTTAAACTTAACCTTTTTTAAACACTTTTTTATTCAAGGAGATTTAAAAGGTGGTTTTATAAATATGCCAGATATTCGTACAACCCAGAATCCATCAGATCGCGCATCGCAGCACTTTTTCTTTGGAGAAGCTATTCTTTCTGTTGGAGGTATTTTTAGACTATAATTCTAAATTTTTAATCTTATGAAATTCTTAAAAGACAGTTTCGTATTTATTATATTAGTTTCACTTTTTAGTTGTGGCCAATCTAAAAAAGAGACCGTAAAACCGGGTTCTACAGTTATCGAACCGACAACCAAGGTTGTTAATACAGTAGCCACTAACACCCCTAATCGTAACAGTAGATTGTTTTTTAAAAGCTCAGGAGCACATCCCGATTGGAACTTGCAATTAACTCAAGATTCCATTAAGTTTTCTTTGAACGCAAAGGATTACAGATTTCCGTTGCCCGAAGCCATTTTAGCAGCAGATGCTAACGTAAAAATGTATCGTTCTGAAACTGAATCTGCACAAATTAAAATTAAGATTTCAATGAATCCGTGTACAGATTCCGATTCTAAAACACACCCATATACGGTTTTAATAGATTTTAAACAAAACACAGAAACCGATTTTAAATCACTTAAAGGTTGCGGGGAATACATTACAGATTATCGCTTGCACGACATTTGGGTTTTAGAATCTATTAAAGACGAAAACGTAAGCACAGAACAATTCACAAAAGAATTGCCTAACTTAGAGATTAATACCAGCGAAAATTCTTTTATGGGTTATGCCGGATGTAATACCATGCGTGGTTCTATATTTTCTGAACAATCTAAAATTCGTTTTAAAGAGATTATAACCACTCGTAAAATGTGTCCGCCAACAAATAAAGAAGCTCAGTTTATAAAAGAATTAGAACGTAGTACGCAATTTAAAATTGAAAACCGACGCTTGTATTTATCTAATCCTGATGGGAACACGCTAACCTTTAAAAAAGTAGATTAACTTATGGATATCTCAATTCGTCAAGCCACTGAAACCGATTTACCAGAAATCACCTCACTATTTAGAAACACCGTTACCCATATAAATTCCAAACATTACAACGAAAAACAAATTACGGTTTGGGCTTCTGGTGCAAATGAAACCGATGTATGGTTAGAACGTATTTCTGAATTCTATTTTATTGTTGCCGAAAATGAAACAGAAATTGTTGGTTTTGCGTATTTAAAGAAAGGCTATTATTTAGATGGCTTATTTGTGCATAAAGACTACCAAAGACAAGGTGTTGCTTCTTCCCTACTGCGCACTATGGAATCGCAAGTTATGGTAGAAGAGTATACTGAAATCCGTTCGGATGTCAGTAAAACAGCTTTACCTTTTTTCGAAAATAAATATTACGACATAATTAAAAAACAGAAAAAGTCCTTTAAAGGTTTAGTTTTCGAGAATTATATTGTGAAGAAAACATTATAGGTTATATCTTTTTAGTCTTCAGTTTAATTTTTGAAGCAGATTTAAGAAGTTCTACAAAGCGTAATTCATCTAATTCTTCTAAATTTTTAATTTGAATTGACCGCACACGTTTCCTATTATTGGCGTCTTGTAATTCGGGAAATTCTGCTTCTAAAAGCGCGCCATCCATAAATACCACATCTACATAATCGGTGCCTTTTAACACATTTAAAAACACAAAAGACTTTTTATTATAATAGTAAAACGGAAGCTTATAACTGTATTTTTCTTCAACATTCAAGGTTTTCATTATCACACTTCGTACATACAACATGATGGATTGATACGGTTCTGGCTGACGTAATATGTGTTCTTCGGCGGGTTTCATCTGTTTTTATCTTCTTATTTAAAATTTCAAGATACTATTAACCTTTAAAAATCAAGGTCTACGAAACCCCTATTTTATTTTTATTTAAATTAATTATAAATAAGCTTTGATAATATGGTCCTCTATTATACATTTGTCGCAGAAACTCTTCTTTATTAATAATAAGTCTAAATAAAAACAATGAAAATAGTATTCAGTTTTGCTGTATTCCTGCTAACATCTTTTGTTATTAATGCGCAACAAATAATTGTAAACGGAACGGTTACAGATTCAGAGAACACCCCTATTGCAGGTGCAAACATCTTAATAAAAAACACAAGTAAAGGAAGCCAGACCGACATAGACGGTCACTTTAAAATTGAAATTGAAACAGGATCATACACTGCTGTGGTTTCTTACTTAGGATATAAAACAAAAGAAGTTCCTTTTTCTGTTTCCAATAGCAATATTACCTTACCAACTGTGATATTATACGAAGGACAAGAAATTTTATCTGAGGTTGTTATCGATGGTAAGCGTCGTAATATGTTTGCTAGAAAACAAACGGCTTACGTGTCTAAATTACCTTTAAAAGATTTAGAAAACACCCAAGTATATTCTACTGTAACTACAGATTTACTAGAATCTCAAATCACAACAAATTTCGAACAAGCTTTAGATAATGCTACCGGGATTCAGAAACTTTGGACCTCTACCGGACGTGGTGGAGATGGCGCTGGATATTATTCGTTACGCGGATTTAGTGTGCAACCTCAATTAGTAAATGGTGTTCCTGGATTAACAAACGGAACCATTAATGCGGCAAACATCGAACGTATTGAAGTTATTAAAGGCCCATCGGCTACGCTTTTCGGATCTTCGGTAAGTTCTTATGGCGGATTAATTAATGTGGTGACTAAAAAACCTTATAAAGGATTTGGCGGACAAGTCTCGTACACGGCTGGATCTTATGGATTAAATGTAATCACAGGAGATTTTAACACGGCCCTAGATGAATCTGAAAACATTTATTTCAGATTAAACACATCTTACCATACAGAAGATAGTTTTCAAGATGCTGGGTTTAACAAATCATTTTTCGTAGCACCGTCGTTATCATATCAAGTAAATAATAAGTTATCGTTCTCTTTTTATGGTGAAATTACTCAGGCAGAAAAAACAAATCCAACCATGTTATTTTTAAGTCGTGCTGGAGCAATGCAATATGCAAACTTGGACGAATTGGGTTACGATAATAAAAAATCGTACACCAGTAATGCTCTAACATTAGAAAATCCTACTCAGAATTACAGAGTCGAAATGGATTATAAATTATCTGAAGCTTGGAACTCGCAAACCTTAGTGTCTAGAAGTGTAACCTCTACTAAAGGGTATTACACCTATTTATACGATTTAACTGGCGCTGGTACTTTTTCTCGTTACTTAAATAAACAAGATGCACTTACTAGAACGACAGATATTCAACAAAATTTTAATGGTGATTTTAAAATCGGAAACTTAAGAAACCGTGTGGTTATTGGTTTAGATTATTATACTGTAACTGGAATAGATAACGGAAGTGGCTATGTGGGTTACGGCGCTGTAACACCGTCTACCGGAGAAGAAGTTGATGGTTTCCCACTAACAACTGCAGGAGTTGATGCGGCTTTGGCTGGTGCGAGTATTAATAATTACAAAACACGTTCTAATGTGTATAGTGCTTATGTTTCGGATGTATTAGATATAACATCTACATTATCTGCAATGGCCAGTGTACGTTTCGATCAATTCGATAATGAAGGTGATATTACCAATAATGACGATGATTACGATCAGTTTGCAGTATCTCCTAAATTTGGTTTATTATACCAACCTATAGCAGATAAGTTGTCTGTGTTTGCTAACTGGCAAAACGGATTTACAAATATTGGTCCGCAATTGGTTGGAGATCCAAATGCGACTACAGGACAGGAACTTAAAAATTTCGAACCAGAACAAGCCAATCAATTTGAATTCGGAGTTAAAACCAACTTATTTAACAACCGCTTAAATGCAACGGTAAACTACTATAACATTCTCGTAAATAACAGACTTATGACAGATCCAAACGATGTGTTTGGAAAAATTCAGGATGGAGAAGTGTCTAGTAAAGGTTTTGAATTAGAAATTAATGCCAACCCCGTAAATGGATTAAACATACGAGCTGGATATAGCTATAACGATAGTGAAATTAAAAAAGCAAGTACAGCCTCTACTATTGGTGAGCGACCAGTAGAAGCAGGTTCAGACATCGTATATAATTTATGGGCCGACTATATTTTTGAAACCGGGGCTATAAAAGGTTTTGGTATAGGCGCAGGATTTAACGGAGCTAGCGAACGTGATATTATAAATGCTTCTGGATACACTTCAGGCGTATTTACTGTACCAAGTTATATTATTGCTAACGCATCTGTATATTATGCCGCAGACAAATACCGCGTAGGTTTAAAATTAAACAACATGTTTAATGAAGAATACTATTCAGGTTGGTCTACACTAACACCTCAGCAACCAAGATCTGTATTGGCGAATTTTGCTTATAAATTTTAAAACGTATTTAATTATGAAACAATTAATTTTAACGCTTGCGTTTGTAATATGTGCTGTCACTCCTACTTTTGCACATTACTTATGGATTGAAACTAATGCTGAAGGTAAAAAAGGAAAAGCACAAGAGGTACATGTATTTTATGGCGAGTACACCAATGGCGTTTTGGAACGTGTAGAAGGTGAATATTTTCCAGCAGTAAAAGCTTTTACCCTTTGGGCGGTTGATGCTAAAGGCAATAAAACGAAATTAGACGTAACTGCTAAGACCGATCGTTATGTAGCATCATTTACACCAAAAAGCGACGGTACATATACCATAGTGTTAGATAACGATGATATTGATGTGATTGATTATTCTGAATATGATTTCGGTATTTTTAAAACACATTACAATGCTTCGGCAGTTATCCAAGTTGGATCCAAAACAACCAACACGAATAACATAAATGACACAGGAATTTCTGTTATTGAAGTTGCTAATGATTCTGAAGATGTTAAACTGCAAGTGTTATTTAAAGGCCAACCTTTGGGAGAAACTGAAGTCGATTTGTTTATCGCCGACAATTGGTCTAAAAAACTAACAACAGACGCAGAAGGCTACATTACCTTTAAACGTCCGTGGAAAACAAAATACATACTAGAAGCCACTAAAAAGGAAGAAGTTCCTGGCAAGTTTAAAGGTAAAGATTACGAATTTATCTGGCATTGTGCAACCTACTGTATTCAATAAAAAACTTAAAACAACTCTGTAAGTAATCCTTTCAGAGTTGTTTCAATTTATAAAAGATATGATTTCAATTGCAATTTTATTAGTTATTATCGGCTTTTATTTGCTGTATACAACATCTAAAAAAATGGATGCTCCCAACCTATTGGGTTTCGAAAACAAATTGGTACAGCACCAATCGGCTTCGAAAATAGCAGGACTCATTTTACTTATACTGTCTTGTATTTTAACAATAAAGGTGTTTGGTTTAGGTGCAGGAATCTTTTTATTTTTAATTAATCTTATGACGGTTGCGAGTTTAATTGTGCTTTTAGCGCCTTTAAAATTGTTCAACGCCAAAATGCTTTTTATTTGTATGGCGTTTTGTGTTGCTTTCGAATTTTTAGTCCACATTCCTTAATTCTAATTGTATGCCAGCAAATAAAAAATATCTTACAACATCACCATGGCAACGGTTTGCTAAAATAACAGCGGGAATACTTGGCGGTTATTTGGTAAGCATGTCTTTCCATATGGCACTAACCTCTTGGATAAGTGCGACCAACATAATTATCACCTCAGCATTCACAGGATTCATCTTATGGGCGACACTTATGGTTGTGGCGTTTATAGCTAAAAACGGATGGAAAATTTGGGGTATATACATCCTAACAACCTTACTGTTCTCTTCAATACTATATTTAGGAACTCTTTATAATCCGTTAGTTTAATCTTATGAGAGATAAAAGAATTTATAACATTCTATTTCATACGCATACTATTAGTGGTATCGTAATTAGCGTACTGCTTTATGTGATATTTTTCGCAGGCTCGTTTTCATTTTTTCGAGATGAAATTGTAAACTGGGAGCGCAATCAAACAGTAAAAAATACTGAAGCCTTCGATTTAGATTTCGATGAGGCCTTAGATACCTTAAATACAACCTATAATTTAAATAGTAGAGATATAGAACTCTCTAAACATTTTATTGAACAACGTATAGGCATTGCATTTTCTGCTCCAAAAGACACTATACTTAATCCAAATACTAAGGCAAACAGGTATTCGACTTTAGATACTAAAACCTATGCAGAGAATTCTTATGAGGGAGATTACACATTAGGTGAATTTCTATACCGTCTGCACTTTTTTGCCCAAATGCAACCTATAGGCTATATGCTCGCAGGATTTATCGCGTTCTTTTTCTTGTTTGCCATCATTACAGGAGTTATTGTGCATTGGAGTAAAATAGTCTCGAACTTTTACACCTTTAGACCTTATGCTAAGCTTAAAACATTGTGGACAGATGCACACACCGCTTTAGGAGTTATCGGGTTACCATTTCAGTTTGTGTATGCCGTAACGGGTGCGTTTTTTATGATAAAAGCCATTATTATTGCCCCTACTGTTTTTTTTCTTTTTAACGGGGATTCGGCTAAATTTTATGATGACTTAGGATATTCTCATCCAGAATACGAATACACACACACCTTTAGATAAAGATTTTAGTCTGAATTATTACGTCGATAAAACGGAAGCTTTATGGCCTAACTTTGATGCGACTCAAATTCATATTTTTAATTATGGTGATGCCAATATGCACGTTATGATAGAAGGCCATTTAAAATACCATGACAAATATACTGCAGTTGGAGAAGCGATTTATAAAGTTAATACAGACGCGCTTATTCATAAAAAAGACCCTAACCAAAGTGCCACCTATTTAGATGGCGTTAAAAATGTGATGTTTCGTTTACATTATGGTGATTACGGTGGCATGACATTAAAGTTAGTCAGTTTTTTACTTGGTATAATTTCTTGTTTTGTCATTCTTTCTGGAGTTATGATTTGGGGCGTTGCTAGAAATAAGAAAACAATTTCCGAAAAGAAAAGACGATTTAACGAATGGTTGGTTACCATCTACCTCGCCATTTGTTTAAGCATGTACCCTATTACCGCGCTTTCTTTTATTGCTGTAAAATTAAATGAGCATGCTAGCAAAACGTTTATTTATAGTTTTTACTTTATAGGATGGTTACTCTTAACGCTATTCTACAGTATTAAAAAAGACAATTATTTCACGAATAAAAACACCTTACTATTGGGGTCTATACTCGGATTTTTAATTCCGATTACAAATGGTATTACGACTAATAATTGGATATGGTCAACCTATCAGAACAATCAATTTCAAATCTTTTTTATCGATGTATTTTGGATTGCCTTATCGGCAATCACACTATATGTGTATTTTAAATTAAAAAGCAAACCTAAATCTTAATGCTTTAGTCTGAATAAGATAGCATTAGATGGAATAAAAAAAAGCGAACTACTTATAAAAATATAAGCAGTTCACTTTTTTGTTTTATAAAGCATAATACGTTCAACTATATGTTAGAAAGTATAGCTCACTATTTTTATCGTTTATTCTTTACCATCTACATAGTCTTGCAAATACGCAAAGCGCGGTGTTAGTTTTCCGTTTTGAGTCATTCGTGCACGTTCTAAAACACCATCGGCATCATTATTAAAAAAGGCAGGAATTACGTGTTTTAAAAACATTTTCCCGAAACCTACGCTGGCGTCATTTGGTAATTCACATGGTAAATTATCGACTGCCATAACAGCAATAGCATCATCTGACTTAAAATCGACTTCTTCCTCCGTTTGCGGATTATAACCATATATTGGATTTTCGATAGTTGAAGGTCGAATTGTTGTCGCTACCGGTCCATCGATATCACAGCTAATATCTCCGACGACTTTTATATTGAAATCGGCCGATTTGGCATCGTCTCTAGTAAATAAATAAGGTGCTCCATCTCCGTAAAAATGACCGGTGATTAACATATCAGACACCTTAGCGAAGCGCATAAAAGTTGATTCGTATTGCTTAGCATTCTTAAAAAAATCTTTAAGAGGTTTTACCTTACCATCTTTACGTGCATTATAATCTAAAGCATCGATATTACAATATACAGCTGTCGAAAAACTTTTTGTTAAGTAATCGTTTATACTGACTTTCTTTATTTTAAGGACTTCTAAAATCTCAGTAGCACCTTGAGCCACTTTACCTCCTCCAGTTAAAAGAATTTTTATGTTTGGGACTGTAATTTTTTGCAATTGCGTATTTAACGCTTTCTGATCGGCTAAAGTCGTCGCTTTAGGTAAATTGTACGTATCGTACTTTAAGCCCCAAGTTCTAAAGGTGTTGTATGCTCCAACAATTCCAGCATAACGTCCGAAGCCTATTAATCGATTATTTTTAGCATCGATAATGGTTTCATGATCGTAAAGTGTTATGTTTTTATCTAAAATTGCCTGTAATAATTTTCTGTTATATGGTTGTTTCTTTATGGTATGAGAGAAGAAGAAATACGATTTATTCGGAAATAAATAATCTACCGGAACTTCTTTTACACCTATAAACACATCGCAATCAGAAATATCCTTGGCCAAAGTAAATCCAGTAAGTTTGTATACTTCGTCTGGAAATATTCTGATTTTAGATTTTTCAACTTTAAAACTGGCCTCTTTAAACTGCTGTTTGACTTGCAATAATATTTTCGGTGAAAACACGACACGTCTATCTGGTGGGGATTTACGTTCTTTAATAATTGCAAATTTCATAGTTGAGGATTTTATAGTTCTGACACCTGAATAGACTGGCACAAATTTTGTACTAAATTACATGGAATTGCGAGTTTAAACAAATTTTTTTAATAGCTTTGCATTCCTTATTTTAACCTATATTTGGTTCTTATAAGTTGCGTTAAGGGTTGAAGTGGCATCCTTTTTAATTTCATTAAAATTAAAAAGATATAACGGAAGACCTGACCCGGAGGGGAACGCCCAAAAACACTTACTACAATGGGGTCGACTGGTTTTGACAGCGAGATTTATTGAACGGTAAGCACGTCGTGTAATGATTTTGAAACACGTAAAAGGCTAGATCAAACTTTTTAAACGGCGAGAATAACTACGCTTTAGCTGCTTAATCCGAACTATAGTAGGATTGGCCTAGGTACACAAGGTGTACAAGCTTTATGTCTCCGGAAAGCCTTGATTGACGGCGTTCCATTTTGAGGCATCGTAAATGTCAATATAGAAATTGAGGCGCTTTGACTTGATTTTGAAACTAAAAAAGATAAGTTGTAATTAGGTTGTCTTTAACCAGATTACAAACGAAAACCCAAGAAAAGAATAAACGTGTAGAAAGCCCTTTGGTGACTTGTTTGGACGAGAGTTCGATTCTCTCCGACTCCACTAGAAGCTTATTAGAAGCCTATAAAAACCCCAAAATCTCTTTGATTTTGGGGTTTTTTATTAATATTGATATTATTTAATGTCAAATGACATCAATTAAAAGGTGACCTATTCGGTGACCTATCACAAACAAATAAAAAAAGGTCACCAAAATTAAGATAATTTATTAACAATCAACATATTACAATAAGTCTTTAACATTCCTATCTTTGCAATATTGTTTTCTTTTTAGTCCTTATTTTATACTATATCCTTCTCTTTTTTTTAAATAAAAGTTGATTTTCATCAATTAAAAAACCAATTTCCGAAACCCTCCGCTTATTTAAAATTAAAAAAAATAATCCTCTCCTTCGGGTGACCTTTTCGGTGACCTATTTCAATTTCCAAAAACAGGTCACCCAAACACGATTAACACACTGATTTACTGCCTATTACGAAATACATGCAATTTTAAAGTTTGTGAAAAATAATGTAACTTAGAAAGTAAAAGAAAAAACTTTCTAAAACAATACGCTATGAATACAGATTTTCACACCCTTTTTCATTTATTATCATCGAAAACAAACAGTAAAGGATTAGCACCAATTTACATGCGACTTACTGTTGCAAAAAAACGCTTGGAGTATAGCATTACCCGTAGGATAGATCCGAAACGATGGAACTCCAAACAACAAAAAGTTATTGGAAAGGATCGAGATGCTATTGAAATAAACAATCATATCAATAACCTAAAACATAAATTATATAAAATTCATCAAAAGAAAATTGATGAAGACGAACGAATAACTGCCGCGTCATTAATGACAGCCTTAAAAGGTGGAGGTAAAAAATCAAAATATCTCCTTGAAATATTTTTAGATCACAATAACAGAACAGACACCTTAGCAGGAAAAGATATTTCTATAAGTACAGCAAAACGATATTGGACATGTTATGATCATGTAAAACAATTTATTGAAGAAGAATACAAACAAGAGGATCTGAGGTTAAGAGATATTGATAATCGATTTATTGTGAAATTTGAATTTTTCCTAAAAACGGTTAGAAAATGTAACCATAATTCAGCGTTAAAATATATCAATAATTTAAAGAAGATAATACGAATAGCTTTAGCTAATCAATGGATGGATATTGATCCCTTCTATAATTATAAGGTTCAGTATGAAACTGTAGAACGTGAGTTTCTAAATACAGAAGAAGTTGATTCGTTATATTATAAAGAACTGCATATAGATCGGTTACGATTAGTTAGAGATATGTTCATATTCTCTTGCTATACTGGCTTGGCCTATTCTGATGTTGCAAAACTAACAAAATCAGATATTGTTATCGGCTTAGATGGCGGAAAGTGGATTCGGATAAAGCGTACCAAAACTAATACATTAAGTAGCATTCCTCTGTTACCCATAGCGGAAGAAATCATAGAACGCTATTCAGATCATCCAGAAGTAAAGATTACCAATCATATTATCCCAGTGCTTAGTAATCAAAAATCGAATGCTTTTCTAAAAGAAATTGCCATAATGTGTGGCATCGAAAAACCATTGACAACTCATTTGGCTCGTCATACTTTTGCTACTACTATAACTTTAACCAATGGAGTTCCTATTGAATCTGTGAGTAAAATGTTAGGTCATAAATCACTAAGAACAACTCAACACTATGCAAAAATTGTTGACCGCAAAGTAAGTGAAGACATGAATATCTTGAGAGAAAAATTAAATAATAAGTCAATCCAAAAACAGAAATAAACATAATTAATTACTTAAAGTTTTATCCAAAATAAAACTCATCAGATCTCTTATACGATTCACATCTTGCGTCGTATTAATATCTATGCCGCAAGAAAGAGAATCTGTAGATTTTCCATGAAGCACGAGATAGTAGGACCCTGCAACGAGTAGTGCTAATAAATCACGTAATTCAATATTTTCGGATTCTACCCTTTTTTCAGTTAATAGAAATATCTCTAACACAAGTTGTTGTCTTTCTTTATCTATTCTTTCTTATATACCGGATTTCTGACTTAGAGCGGTAGTAATAATTAATTGGTTTCATAAAAACAATTAAAATTACTTTAATATTCTTAAAAACAGGTGTTTTAACAAGCCCCCTCACACTATTTAAATCTATTTTAACCTTATCGTAATTAAATTCTTAATTTTTAAGGAGTAAATTTAATTAATTCTTAAAATAAACTCTA
This sequence comes from Formosa sp. F44, assembly GCF_056238645.1. The sequence goes on along the minus strand of NZ_JBWDLJ010000005.1, from coordinate 33,082 downwards.
AAAACTTTTCTTTTTTCAATTCTTAGAATAAAAAATATTTATTTTTTAACCATTGGATAAAATTATCTATATTTATGACTATCAAACAATTACACAGCTATTAACCATACTTAACACCAAACAAACTAAAAAACATCTAAGATATAAGCTTAAAAAAAATAGTATTCTGTAATGAGACATGTTTTTTTAAGCATTACTATTTTTTTAAATGCATTACGTATTCATATTAACAACCTAAAACCAATAATATGAAGCAGAAACTACTAACTGAATTTAAAGAAGAACTATTAAATATTCAAAATTCTGCCCCAGGAATTAAATTAAGATCAATGCGTTCTATTGAATTATCTAGACGTGTGTTACGGCTTCTTAGAAAAGAGGTTATAACCTATGGATTCAAATCTACTCAACACGAAATTGATTTTTTTAAATACACTAAAATTATTCCTCAAAAAGAACTTATTTACTTTTTAAAAGTATTTAGTTTTGAACTCGAATTACCTAAATGTGATAAGGAATCACAACGTCAATTAATTGAATTTAAACTGCATCGCTTTAACCGATTCTTTTTGCGGAACATAGATTTCGGGCAATATTTAGAATTAGAGAGTACTCACTTTGACGAGCATTATTTTACGAGAAAACACAATTCGAATACTGGTTTTGCAATTTCAAAATTATATAATGAAGATTTAGACTTTAATACTCCAAAAAGCACTCTACTTGCAGAATTTAAGGCATGCTCTGCTTTTGTTGCCTATCTTCAAAAGAGACTCTTCTGTATTGAAAACCCTATCCCTTTAAATGACCATACAAAAAACACTAAACTAATATGGCCATTTGGTTTTTCGGCTTTTGTTGAACTTATCTCTTTACTTAGTGCATCTGGACTTCATACCAAAAACAATATAACTATTATAGATTTAGCACGAAAATTTCAAGAAATAATTGATATTGAAATGAAAGGGTTTTATAATACTCGTAATGAAAATGCTACAAGGTCAAAAGGACCAACTCAATTTACAGATGCTATGTTAATCGCATATTTAAATGAACTGAATAAAAAAGATAGCGTAGACCCTAATGACTAATAATTTTACGTTGTTTAATTACCTCCCTATTACTACCCTATGGGGTATTTTTCTTGTGAATATTCTTCTGCACTGAAATCCCCATAAAACCATCCGTTTTTCTGCATTTTCATCTTGATTATCTGTCGAAAAGATTACAAAACCCTCCATTTTGACAAATGTTAAAATATGGCATTAGTAGAGCTGTGATAGGGTGAAAATTCCACTAAACTACCCCAAATTTGTCAAAAGAAGCTCAATTCACGCCAAAGCACATCACTCCTAAAAAATTGTAGCTTATATGTTTAATTAAAAATCATTCATTATGCCAACAAGTATCATCACCACCGACGATCTACACGAATTCAAATTAGAATTAATCGACGACATCAAACGATTATTAGCAGAACAATCTAAAAGACAATTAAAAACCTATCTCAAATCAACAGAGGTTATGAGTTTGCTTAAAATAAGCTCCGGAACTTTACAAAATTTAAGACTTAATGGTACCATTCCATACACACGTATTGGTGGTATAATCTACTATTCTGCCGAAGAAATTCAAGCTGTTATGATAGAAAACAAAGTAGATATTGACAAAAATATGTAGATTATGAATTACATAAAGTTACTTCACGCAGCTTTTGAAAAATTCCATCTTGATACAAGATTGAATCCAACTCATGTCAGCCTATATATGGCCTTGTTTCTAGAGTGGAATAGTAATCGTTTTGTAGAAGTATTCTTCATTAATAGAGGCGATTTGATGCAAGCATCAAAAATCGGCTCAAAATCCACATATCACAGATGTATTTCCGACTTAAATTCTTGGGGATATTTAAGCTATTTTCCATCTCATAATCCATACAAAGGAAGCATGGTAAAAATGACTGTTTTGGATTCAAATGACTCTATTAATTCCGAGCAAGAGTGTCCCACATCTGGACAAGTAGAAGTACACAACAATCCCAATAATGGACAAGCTCCGATACACTACAGTCCCATGAGAGGACAAGCATTGGTACACAACCGTCCCATTAATGGACAAGCACTGGTATCTACTATAAACATTACTAAACAAGTAAACAATATAAAACAGCCAAAGGGCTGGCAGGAGGTAAAATTATTTTTTATTGAAAAAGATTTTAATGCTGATGAAGGAAAAAAATTCTTTCAGTATTACAAAAACCGAGACTGGCAAACTAGCGATGGAAATGACATTCGAGATTGGAAATCTATAGCCATAAATTGGATGGACAGAACTGAGCTATTCAGCCTAGGAAAACAATCAATCAAAAAACAAGTATCCCATATTAAGGACAACTTACGAACCACTAAAGACAAAGACTATGGACAACCCCTCTAAAATTACTGAAGGCGGCATAGAATATGCCCTAGGAAAATTTGATGGCAAAAATATAATCTACGATTTTGACCTGATTTTGATTTACTTGAACGCCAAAGGTAAATTACTTTTCGGAGAGCATTTTAAAATTTACGACGACGACCTGGTGATTATTCGTAAGCTATGCCATTATCTAATCAAGGATCAGAAAAATTGCAATAAAGACAATATCGATCCGGATAAAGGCATACTACTATCTGGACCAGTAGGCTGTGGCAAAACAAGCCTAATGAAGCTCATTCGACATCTCACCCCCTTGCAACGCCCTTATGAAATCATTCCCTGTCGTAATATCGCTTTCAGCTTTAATCACCTAGGTTTTAAAACCATTGAAGATTACGGCAATACAAAGTTTTTCTGTTTTGATGACCTCGGCATTGAGCCTTCAGGTAGGTATTACGGCAAGGATTTGAATGTTATGGGGGAAGTGCTTTTATCACGCTACGAGCTTTATCTACAAACCAAACACAAGATTAAAACCCATGCCACCACCAACCTCAATGCTGAAGAGTTGGAAGAACGCTACGGGAACCGAGTTCGAAGTCGAATGCGTGAATTATTTAATTTAATTGCTTTTGATAAAAACTCAAAAGACAAACGCTCCTAGGGATTTTTATTAGAGTTTTTCCATTTTAAAAATTCTAAGATCAAAGCTTTGGCTATGGCTTTTAAGCAATTTACAATTTCTAATCCCAGGTCTTTCATGATCATTTATTTTAGTTGGTTTCTAGTATGTTTAAAATAATTAAAGCCATTCTTGTGACATTTTCCTTGGAAGTCAGAAAGCTATTTTCATCTGTATTAGATAAAAATCCCAACTCTAAAAGTAGCCCAGGACACTGCTTTGCAGTGTCTCGTAACACCTGAAAATTTGCAAACTTCACGCCTCGACTCTCAAAGCCTAATTGTTTTTTAAACTGGTTTTGCAACAGGTAGGCTATCCAAACGGCGGTCTTGGAATACTTGGAAAAATGTGTATAAGCATAAACTTCAACTCCCCTCACATTTACATTTTTTGCATGATTGCAATGCAAAGACAAAAACAAATCGGCATCTAACGCCATAGCCAATCGGGTTCTATCACCAAGCGAAATCAAAGTATCAGTAGATCGGGTTAAAAAAATGAGATGGGGTTCTTTTAAGCTAGAATTTAATCGCAAGACCTCTTGAGACACATTCAAAACAATGTCTTTTTCCTGAGTTCCATTTCTAGCTAGAGCTCCTGAATCTATTCCGCCATGACCTGCATCAATTACAATGCGTTTTTGAGCACCTAGGTCTTGACCAAAACAGATGCACATTTGGAAGAGTAAAATCATAAAACTGACGTTTTTAAGCCCTTTTTTCATTTTTAAATTTCGAGTTTCTCACTAGTGCTTGGTCTGAAATCATAAATTTTGATATCATATGAGATGAAATAAAACCAAGCTAATTCAAATAAAATTATTTATTTAAAATACTGATTTACAGTATTTTAAAAACAAATATATGTAATTTACTGATATCAAAACAAATACAAATTTTAAAACCAAACGTGATGAAAAAATCAATCTATTTAGCCGCCGTGATTTCGCTATTTTCCACAATGCTTTTTGCTCAAATTGGAGGCATCGAAGATTCTGTTGACGATGTCTCGAACACCATTAGAACCATTTTCCCTATCATTCTAGGGGTTATTTTCCTAGTTGGATTCTTATTTAATGCCGGTCATTTTTTTGGAGAAAACGCCGATTTAAAAAAGGGAATAACAAGAGTATTAGTGTTTGTTCTTATTGCCGGGGCTGTTGTTGGAATATTCACCTATTTAATTGGAATCGTGGTGTAATATGAGACAATATGAAGTATATAAAAATATTAGAAAACGAGCAGTAATTTTTGGACTACCCATTACCCTTTTTGCGTTAATGATTGTCTCTATAGTAGGTTCCTTACTTATCATCATTTTCTCTTTGAGTTTCAAAATGATTATAGGCGTTCTCTTTTTTAATGGAGCTCTTTATATCCTCTTAACCCGAATAAGTACTAATCCAAACTTATTTCAATTCTCAAAACCCTTTCCTAAAATTATTAGTAACAAAAGAAATTTCGACTTCGATTATGAATAAGATTAACCTTTCAGCGTTTCATCCCATATCTGATATTCAGGATAACATCATTCTAGCCAATAATGGCAATGTAATCTTTTGTTTTGAAGGTTCTCTTCCTGAAATTTATTCGCTTTCAGAAAAGGATTTTGAAGATATGCACGGCACCTGGTTTCAAGCCTTTAAATCCTTGCCTATTGGAACAGTTATTCATAAACAAGATGTCTATTTAAAAAAGACTTATACAGCTAGTCAACTGCCTAATAATACGTTTCTAGAAAAAGCAACTCGTAATCATTTTAAAGGTCGTGAGCATTTAGAGCATAAAAGCTATTTGTTTTTTGTTTTAACACGAAACAAAGCTTTAAATAATCCAAAGTATGTCAATCCGTTTCGAAGTGTTTCAAAAGGAGTGATAAAGGATTTAGATGAGAAGATAAAAAGTTTTGGTAATGCCGTTAGAGATGCTATTTCCTTTATAAATAATAGTCGAAAAACGACATATCAACCACTCAGTGCTATAGATATTAAAACCCTCACTACGGTTTATTTTAACGGATTTAATGACGGTTTTGACACCGATATTTTACTAGACAAAAAAAACATCCATATAGGCGAAAATTATTTTGATGTCCTTGCCATCAATAGCGAACTGTGCTTTGGCGAAAGTGTACAAAGTAGCAAAACCAATGAGAAATTCACTTCTGACGATTTTGTATTTCATCAAGGGTTTGTTGATGGTATAGGACTTACGCTAAATGAAAATCATATTGTAAACCAAATACTTTACTTAGATGATAAACAAAAATGGCGCAAGCTACTTGACAAGAAAGTTGAAGAGCTTAACAAAAGTTCAAATTTCGGATCCCAAAACAAAGTTATACTTGGCAAAATCGAGCACATACTCGAACAAATTAATGCAGATGACAATTCACGTATTATTCGAGGTCATTTTAATGTTATGTACTGGCATAAAAAAGTATCTGAGTTAGAGAAAATAACCTCTAAAATTAAAACAGAGTTTAAGGAACTAGATATCACACCCTATTATCCACGCGGCGAAGAACGCAAAAATTATATTTTGAATAGTTTCTGCTGCTTCTCCTCTAATTTTTCGAATGCAGATGTATATGTTACAGATTTAAAACACGCTTTGTGTTTATTTATTAATAACACCAATTATAAATCAGATAAAACGGGTATCATCTTTAACGATCGTGAACACAATATCCCTGTTTTAAAAGATGTTTGGGATGAAGACAAAAAAAGAATTAAAGCACGAAATTTTGCCATTTTCGCTCCTACTGGAGAAGGAAAATCCTTTCTAGCTAATAATATTTTACGTCAGTATTTTGAAAGTGGTGTACGATTAGTCATCATAGATTTAGGTGGTTCTTATACAAAATTCGCTAAACTGTATCCTGAGAAATACACCGTCCTCCGTTACGAAAGCGGTAAAAACCTTGGTATTAATCCCTTTTATATTAGTAGCGAGAACGACCTCACACCGGAACGCCTAGAGGATTTATCTGTGTTTTTATTTGAACTATTTGCTTCAGATTTAAAAGTTACTAAAGCACAATCTGTATCTATTAAAAAGATTTTACGTCATTATTATGATAGCACCCTAGACAATCACTCCCTAGATGATTTTTATAGCTTTATCGAAAGGGATCAAAAAGACCTTCTGAATACCCTAAAAATCCATCCCGACTACTTCAACATTACTAACTTTTTACACATAATGTCTGAATATGTCGGAGATGGTCTATATAGTTTTCTATTTGAGCTTAGCGAGGACCAAACCTATAAAATTGAAGACAAGCGATTAATCGTTTTTGAATTGGATGAAGTTAAGGATAACAAAGAAATTTTATCTGTGATGCTTAAGCTTATCAAATCAGCGATACAACGCACCATTTGGAAAAATCGTGCAGAAAAAGGCATCATTCTATTTGATGAATTTGCCAAACAACTAAAATTTGAGAATGTTCTAGAAAGCGTAGAATTCTATTATCAAGCCATCCGTAAACAAAATGGTGCTATTGGTATTATTCTTCAATCCATAAATCAGCTCCCAAACAATTCAACTTCGGCAAGTATACTAGAAAACACTCAGGTTATCTATAGCCTAAATAACGAAAAAGGCTATGACGAATTAGTTAAAAGACTGCACTTATCAAGTCACGATTTAAATCAACTAAAATCCATTAAAAACAATCTTTCTGGTGCTCGAAAATATACCGAGATGTTTATTAAAATTGGGAAAGAAAGTAACATTTTCAGATTAGAAGTTCCCAAAGAAGTTTACGCAGCCTACCTAACCGATGGTAAAGAAAATGAAGAAATCATGACGCTTTATCAGCAAACTCAAGATATGGAAAAAGCCATCAAAGCATTCACCTCTAAAACATAATATTATGAAAACTCTAAAATTTTTTATTCTATCCCTACCCTTTTTTTTCTGTTTCCACATGAAAGCTCAAGGTATGCCTACTTACGACAACACCAATTTTGTAAGTCTTGTAAAACAGCTTATAGAATCTGGAAAACAAACGGCAAACATTATAAAGACAGTCGAGTTTCTAAAAACCCAAAAAGAGAACATCGAGAAGGTAAACGATGTGGTTAAACAATTAAAAGCTGTACGTGAAATTGGACAAAATAACCAGCGCCTTATTTCTGTTCTTCAAGGCGATCTCAAGGATATTTTGGATAGTCCTTATATAAAGCCTGAGGAAGTTGCACGAGTCTCAAATTCCTTTACCGCCATAGTAGAAAACTCTTTAGACGTTATGGACTTTATAGATGAAATTTTGTCTAGTGATTACCTGAAAATGAGTGATGCCGAACGTACCGAAATTCTAAATCAAAAAGAAGAAGAGTCCAAAGAAATGGTTGCCAGTGTGAGTACCAAAACAAAACGCTATCAGGATATTATTTCATTTAGAAAAATGCAGGATAAAATCAATAATCGTGAAACTCAATATTAAAAATGGCAACTATACTCTTAGGAATTGGATTAGAATATATCGACTCGGTGTTTCAGACCATACAAGGCAGTAGTTTCTCGCAATACACCATTGGCGGAATGAAAACACTTGCTGTCATGTTTTTTCTAGTTAATATTTTGGATAAATATAACGAAGGCGTCGCGAATAAAGAGGGGTATACCTGGGGATTAAGTCCTGGAGATTTAATGAAAAATTTTGCGATAGTACTTCTAGCCATTTTTTCAACTCAACTGCTAGGCTTTTTTGATAGCATACTTGTTGCCATAGAAGCGCAATATCGTGGAACAGCTCCTGCCCTATTACCTTTACAAATGCAAGATATTCCTATAGAGGAGGACATAAACTTGATGGATGCCGCTAAAAAAGGTATGACATTGCTTTATGAAGCCTTAGTAACTCCTTTGTATGGCTTCAAGATTTTAGCTTTTATTACAAGCCTATTTCTTTGGATTTTAGATCTATTTATCTATCCATTATTCTTAGCTGAACGGTATTTTTTATTAGGGATAATGCAAGCCTTTTTTCCGCTAGTGATTAGTTTATCCGTATTCAAAGAATTTCGTTCGTTAGCATTTACATTTTTCAAATTGTATGCCGCTGTGTATATGCTTGTTCCCGCCTTTTTCCTTGTCAATGTTTTTGTAAATGCCATTTATACGGAAATCAATGCTAATTTTTGGACAAATCTTTTTGGAACAGATTTCGGACAAGGCTTATTTGCTCCAGTAGTTCAACTGGGTTCTGTAGGCTTCATCGTATTTCTAAAGTTTAAATTATACAGACGCGCAACCTCCTTCACCCTTAGATTATTTACCAACTAATTCAAGCTAAAATGAAAACGCCATATAAAAACATTTATACTATTTTAAAACTAAACAGACTTATTGTTTTAGCCGTAATTATATGTGCATTTCTGACCTGTACATTTTCTGTTTGGATAGCGTTTAACACCAATAAAAAAGCACTTAATAGCGCCTTTGCTATTAATACCGATGGTAGTATTATACCTCTGAAACTCGTTACCCAAAAGGAAAATTTCAAGATTGAAGCTTTAGCGCATTTAGATTTATTTCACAACTACTTCTATAATATCGATGCCAGTAATTATGAACGTAATTTAGAAAAAGCACTTTGGTTAGGAAACAGTACGGTAGACAATTTATACCGCCAAAAGAAAGCCGATGGTGTGTATAATCGCCTATTACAATATTCACTAGTGCAGAAGGTTTTAAGTATCAATTCTAATATTATTGAAACTAATGGCGCTTACAGTTTTACAACAACTACCATCTTTGAAATTAATAGAGGTTCTATAATTGATACCTACGAACTAATATCCACAGGTAGTCTTATGGTCGTGAATAGAAACTTTCCGAACAATCCACATGGACTACTTATAACAGATTATTTTGAAAACACCTTAAAAAAACTAAATGATGAAAATAGAAAAAAATAAAATCGTATTTGCCACGGTTTTAGCCGTGATTGTCATTTTCCTAATCTCATACGCTGTCATGATTATGGGAGCAGACGACAATGAAACTAAAAGTCTTCAGCAAACCGAAGTACCCGAATTAGACGCAAATCAAAAAGAATATAATTCTAAGTTAGACGCTATTAACGATCTTAAAGAAGTTCGTGAAACTAATGCACCAAGTATTTACGATGAAAAATTAATTGATTCCCTCGGCTTTTTTGACCCTGAATTACCAGAACGTGAAAAAGAACGTATTGTAGATAGTATTTATGCTTCCGAGAAAATTAAATATTCTGAAATAAGCTATCAAAATTTGGGTCAGAAGCGCATCAAGCCCAAAATAATTCAAGTTGTAGATTCCATAGATATTAAAAAGAATCAACAGATTGCAGCCAAGGAACTCGGTTTAGAACATCAATTATTTTTTGCTGCAGCTCCACAACAAAACAGCAATTATATAACAGCAAATACAGATGCTAGCATCTTTGTTGTTGTAGATGGCAACCAAGTGGTTAAAACCAACAGCAGATTACGTATGCGATTAACTAAACCAGCCTTAATCAACAATAAACTTATGCCTAAAAGTATGCTTGTCTTCGGTTTTATAAGTTTCCAAACCAATCGCGCTTTAATTGAAATAAAGACCATTAATCATCACCAAACGCAACTCAAAGCTTTCGATGTACAAGATGGTAGTGAAGGTATTTATATCGAAAACAATTTCAGAAGTGAAATATCTACTGAAGTTTTAGATGATGTTTTGGGAGATATCAATATTCCTAGTGTACCTCAAGTTGGAGGCATTACAAAAGTGCTGAAACGTAAAAATCGAAACATAAAAGTGACCGTTTTAAACAATTATAAACTCATTCTTAAACCAACGCTATGAAACCATTTATATCCATATCATCCCTCCTGTTTTTACTTAGTTCTATAACCACAATTGCGCAAGGCACTATTCACAAAAACATTACAGTAGATACCATTTACGCCAATGATACTAAGAACGTGGCGCTCTTTTTTCCTGAGCCCATTCGTCAAGGCATAACAGGTGCAGATCATTTTATATTTACCTTCAATCGTGAAACCGAAAATTACTTAGGCTTGTTACAAGCCAAACCAGGAAAAGAAAGTAATCTACTGGTAATCAACAAAAACGGTTCAATTTTTTCGTATATTGTAAAGTACAAAAAGGAGTTATCGCAATTCAATTATTTTATTCCATTGTCTAATAGCATTGGAAATGAAAGACCTGAAACGCTTAATCCAAAACCTATTGATTCTGTTCAACCTAAAATTAATAGTAGAGATTATTATTACCAAAGATTCTGTGATTATCTACTAGAAAGACAACAGAAACTAGGTAAGATTAACGAACATTATCAAGGGATTGAGCTAAGTGTAGATAACATCGTTTTTGATACTGAAGAATTGTATTTCGTCATTCAGATTAAAAATAAATCAAGCTTAGATTTCGATTTGAATTTTTTAAAACTTTCGGTTGAAACGCGACAAAAAGGAAAACAAAAATCTCTGCAACGTTTGTATTTCGAGCCTATTTTTATTCAGAATATGCCGTCAAAAATTGCAAGACAGAAAACGACTAAACTCGTTTATGTGTTACCTAAATTTTCATTATCAAATGACCGTCGGGCTGTTTTAGAATTAAACGAGAAGAAGGGCGAACGCAATATAGAATTAAAAATATCGCACCGATTTATAAACCATCCAAATTGATACTGTTATGAAATATCTCATCTTTTTTACTACCGCTCTTTTGTTTTCATCTTGTTCAGAAAACAAAACTTATTCTCCTGCCAAAACTGCCGAAATTGTGGCCACAAGTTTTTTACACAACGACAAACCTACTCTTAAAAAACACACCACAGCTGTTGCCTATGCCAACCTTACAAGTATTCAGGAGATGTTTATAGAAGATAAAAATTCTGATATTAATTTTAAAGTTGTCGACCAAGCAATAGATGGTGAAATCGTGTGGATAAAATATACTATGCGCTCTGACTCTAAACCGGGCATTTTCAAATTAGTAAAAGAAGATAATCAATGGAAGGTTACTCATAATGGGCCTCGGGAGCGTGGTCCATTTTAATGATTAAAAGAGTGTATTAAATTCTGGATACTGAAATGGAACAATACTACTCGCGACATTACTATCGATTTTTGGACTGAACACGTCTTTACTCACTGTATAGGTCTGTAATAAAGATTCGTTATAATTAAATTTTAATACGTCTTTAATTTCAGATTCAGAAGTGTCCGTGCTTAACCAACAAGCTGTTTGGTCTGCTCCTAAAATTAGAGGTTGACGGTTTTTCTTGTTGTGGATCTTGGCAAATAAAGGTGACGCCTCTTTAGTTAATATCGTAAATGTTATATAGGTATTGATTACGGAATATAAGCCCGCTAGCGCTAAAGGAGATTCATCTTCATTTTTAAAGAAATACGGATACTTTTTACCTTTATATTCATGAGGTTCATAGAAACCAGACACCGGAATGATACAGCGCTTTTCCATAATGGAGTGTTTATAAATAAAATGCTCAAACGCCTTTTCTGACCTTGCGTTTAAACCACCTCCAAATTTTAAAGACTCTTTGTAATACCCCGTAATCTCGTCTTTACTTGTACCTTCGGGTACGATTCCCCAAACCCCTGGTGCTAAAACTTCAGACTTTTGTTGTGGGATAACTAGCATATTAGGATGTGTGAAACCGTTTAAGTGGTACTGAGGTATATCGAAATAACTCTCTAAGTTTTCATCACTAATTTTCACCTTGAACTTTCGTTCTAAGGTTTTAACTTTTGCGGTTTGTGATGTGTGGAAGCACATGTGAATTGGCTTATGGTTTTAGTAAAGTTTTATGTTTCAGAATTCCTAAAAAGGATATATTTTAATTGGTATTGTGAAACATCAAAATACTAAAAATCATTCTCATCAGTAAATGACTCTCGATCTACTAACTCTAAAACATTTTTCAATTAACCTATATTAATTCTACTCCAAATTTATTTAATATCGCGTTACAAAAAAAAGTTCTGTTCTTGCTAAATTCCTCATTTCTCTAATATATTATTTACTTGAAGATACTTTATAAAATATAAAAATCCAGTATATTCTGGATTTTTATATTTATTTAGGAATTTATGTCATTGGTATTAATGCAGAGAATTTTGTGAAATTGTTTTCTAAAACTTTATCTGTGAATTTATCTACTTCATCAGGCGTAATAAAACTGAAGCTTTCTTGGTACTCTTTTATTACTAAATCAAAAAGTTTATGTTGCTCTGATTTCAAATCAGGTTCTTCAAACGCCACTTTTACTTTCGCCACATCACATTTAATTGTTTTCGAAAAAGCAGACAAAGCATCAAAGATTACTTTAGTTTCATACAAATGATTCTTAATATTATTGGGTTGCGTACTAAAGTCTATTTCCTGTAACACGTTAATTCTACCATTTTTAGTAATTAAAGGGACATGTACGTCTGTCAAAATACCTTTAAATGTATCACTGTTTAAATTGTAATTAATATCCGCCTTCTTATCCAAACCTTTTTTATTGAATAAAGGTTTTAATTTCTTATGAAACGATACCGGCTTATTCGACTTTTCAACTAGTAATGGTTCTCCAATAAAATTTTTATAATACTTAGAAAAATCTGCTAAATTAAAGTCAAAAGAAATAGATTGCGGTTCAGAAAACTGCAATACACCGTTATTATAGTTATTCAAATAATCTATATACTCTTCTGATATAAGCACATTTTTAAACGGTAAAGATTCCTGGCCTTTAGAAAGTTGAGAATTAGTATTTTTTACCGTAGTCTCAATCTGTTGCAAAATAGAGAATACAAAACCTTCTATATTTACATCTTTTATAACCTTTGATAACAGCTTAATTTTATTTTTAGAATACGCAAAAAACACCTTGTTGGCAGACATTGCCAAAAGACCTACAACCAATTTTTCATTTGAAAAATTGTTAGTTTTAACAGAAATTATGCTTAAAAACGTTTTCATTTTTTTGATTGCAACATGATGTTTTTACAGTTTTTTATATGACCAACATCGGATAAATATGTGTTAATTCTCTGATCTAAGTTAGGCATTAAGTTCCAATAAAGATTCAATATATCAATAATATCTTTAAGCTTAACGCTATAATTAACGCTCAACAAAGGTATAAAATTATTAACAACTTCATTAAAATTAATAACATCCAAGTGTTTTACCACATTTGCATAAAATGAAGAACTCACCAATTTGTTATGAAAACTTACAGCAGATTTCGGGTTAAAAATTCCGATTTCATTTGTACCACCAAAAATAAAGGCATTATCAAAAGCATATACTTTTTGTTTACTGCCTATGGGTTGAATTAACAAATTATAATTTATACCACCTGGAAACTTTCTCCCCCTATCCACATTGTTTATCCATAAATCAAAACAGGCAATTCTAATAATATCATTAGGATCTAGTAATTTATTAAAGTCCTTTTTACCTATATTTTGAATTTCCTGTAATTCCTGAACATAAGGCACTTCCTTTGAAGCAAAACACATATCCCCAACACGAAGTCTTCTATTTGATTTTATTTTGGATCTATCTAAAGTATCAGGTCCTATTTCCACTAGTGCTATTTCTGGAGTAGGAATAGCTAATTCATTTAACAAAAAGTTTGCCACAACTTCGTAGGCCAAACAATTTATTTCTGCTCGATTAAAACTATTTAAATATTTACAATAGTATATATGACCATCACTACAAAGGAACTTCAAAGGCGCATGTCCATCGGTTGAGATTTCCTCTAATAATAACTCTGTTTTCAGTAATGGTATATTCATAGTTTAATTATAAGATATTGACATGCAGTTTATAATTGTGTTATAAGATCATAACTTCCCACCAACTCCTTTAAACTTCTCTACAAAAGCTGCTATCTTTTGGAAGACACTTTGCTTTTTAGTTAAGTATTGCGGGTTTAATGGACTCATTTTAGGTAATATGGAATTAAGCTCTGTACCGTTTTCGCTAGCATATTCACGTTTTAATGAGGTTGTTATATAACGTTTCGCTGCATCTTCATTAAGCTTTTCTTCTTCAATTAAATCTATAGCTTCTCTTTTTTGCTTTTTTTGAGCATAGTTAAAAAACGCATCTATTATTGTTGCTTTCTCATCAATAGTATCTAAATCGGTGTCGTTTATAAAATCTACGACTAAACTTTCTTTTGCTCTATTACCTACACTTGCACGAATTACACGTCTGATTTCTTCTACTAAATCTTCTTTATTTTTAGATTTCTTATTGTTTTCGAAAATTAACTCTAAAATATAATCTAGATTAATTTCTTGTGATTTCAATAGGTCTATTTCGAAAACCACATCATCCCAATCTATACCAGATTCTTCGGCTTCTTTACCATCTCTCTCTCGTTTTAACCAATCACGGATATCATTATAAGTAGAGCGGTAATCTTGAATGGTGCGTTCTGCAGGTAACTCGATTTTTTTCATCACCTCTATTTCTTCATCTGAAACAAAGTGCGTGTCTTTAAATGCTTCTATAGCTTCTGGGTCGTCTTTGTCTACAGATTGAAAAGCTTTAAGATTTGTAAATTCATCGTAATTTTGAAGTATGTTTTCTACGCGTAAATATTCCCCAAAGAGTTTAGAAAATTCTTTTTTATCCTTTTCTGTTACAATGTCCTCTGGATTTGGGAACCTTTCTTTTAATTCTTCTATGACTTCGACATAACCCCTACGTGCTTTACCAGAGGCAATATCTGTAAATCCTTCTAAATATTCTTTATAACTTTTTTCTAACACCACATCTCTAGTGTTGCTATCACCAAAAAGTGTAATGGCATCAATAGTGGCTTGTTCTAAATCTCTAAAGGTTACAATATTCCCAAAGGTTTTTGTGGCATTGTATATACGGTTGGTACGTGAAAAGGCTTGCATTAAGCCATGATAGCGCAAGTTTTTATCTACAAACAAGGTATTTAAGGTTGGAGCATCAAAACCTGTTAAAAACATCCCTACTACAATTAGTAAATCGACTTCTTTATTTTTAACTTTTTTTGCTAAATCACGGTAATAATCTTGAAAGCCTTTGCTATCAATACCGTAATTCATTTTAAATGCAACGTTATAATCCTCAATAGCTTTTGTTAAAAACTCTTTAGCACTCAAATCCATTGCGGTAGGCTCAAAAGTTTCATCTTGTATTTCACCAATTGCACCTTGTTCTTCATTTGCTGCAAAAGAAAAAATGGTTGCTATTTTTAGTGGTTTTTCACTGTCTTTTTGAAGTTTAGTTAATTCTTCATAATAACACTTTGCTGCATCTACACTACTCACCGCGAACATGGCGTTAAACCCATTATTTGTTCCTTTTGTACGGTGTGTTTTTTGGCGGTAATGGTTTAAAATATATTGCGATATTTCTTTAATTCTTGTAGGATGTAGTAAGGCTCTTTTGTTTTCTGCAGCCGATAATTTTTTTAAGTCTTGTTCGGTTTCAAACCCTTTAAACTTCGGGCGTACATCGTTATAATCTACCTTAAACTTTAAAACTTTTTCGTCTCTAATAGCATCTGTAATAACGTATGAATGCAGTTCTCTTCCAAATACGCTTGCTGTAGTTTCTGCACCTAAAGCATTTTCAGGAAATATAGGCGTACCAGTAAAACCAAACTGATAGAATTTTTTAAACTTCTTTTTTAAATTTTTTTGAGCTTCACCAAATTGCGAGCGGTGAGCTTCATCAAAAATAAATACGACTTGCTTTTTATAAATCTCTAAGTCGTTTTCACCTTTCATTAAATTATTCAATTTCTGAATGGTGGTTACAATAATTTTATTATCGGTTTTGTCTATATTTCTTTTTAGACCTGCTGTACTATCGGAACCATTTACACTATCTGGCGAAAAGCGCTGGTATTCTTTCATGGTTTGAAAATCTAAATCTTTTCTATCTACCACAAAAAACACCTTATCTACAAAATCTAATTTTGTTGCTAAACGTGCAGCCTTAAAACTGGTTAAGGTTTTACCCGAGCCTGTGGTATGCCAAATAAAACCACCACTTTCTGTTGTTGCCCAATTTTTAGAATTAAATGAGCTTTTTATTTTCCATAAAATACGTTCTGTTGCTGCAATTTGGTATGGTCGCATTATCAATAGCGTATTACTTACATCAAACACCGAATAGGTAAGCAATACGTTTAAGAGTGTACGTTTGTCAAAAAACGTCGTTGTAAAGTCTTTTAAATCTTTAATTAATGAATTATCTGACTTTGCCCAATTCATAGTAAAATCGAAGCTATTTTTATTGCGCTCTACTGTATTGGCAAAATAGCGACTGTCTGTACCATTAGAAATTACAAATATCTGTAAGTATTTAAATAATGAGTTTGTAGCATTAAAACTCTCTTTGGTATAGCGATGTACTTGATTAAAAGCTTCGCGAATAGCAACCCCTCGTTTTTTTACTTCTACCTGAACTAATGGCAAACCATTAACTAAAATAGTGACATCGTACCTGTTGGCGTGTGTCCCTTTTTGTTCGAACTGAGAAATAACTTGTACTTTATTACGTACCACATTCTTTTTATCTACTAAATAAATATTTTGAATATGTCCATCGTCGAACACAAAATCGTAGATATAATTATCGTGTAATTTTCTTGTTTTGTCTACTAAATTATCGCTTGGTTTATCTAGGTATTCTACTACAAAACGCGCCCATTCTTTATCTGAGAACTGCATATCGTTAAGATGCTGCAATTGCTCACGTACATTAGCCAACATAGCCGATGGAGTGGTTAAGTTTTTAACATACTCATACCCCTGATTTATTAAATCTTGCACCAACTCTTTTTCTAAATCTGCCTCTGTTTGGTAGCTTGCAGGGGTTTCATTAAGTTCTGAAAACTTCGTGTACTTGTCTAAGACAATAAAGTTATTGGACTCTGCTATGGTTTTGTAGGTATTCATTCTTATTCTGGTTTAGGGAAGGTTAATAACTTTTCTCTATAATACTCGTATTGTTTTTTACGCAGTTCTATTTCTTTTGGTAAACCTTCACTCATAGAGGTGGTAAGGGTATCGAATTTATCTAGGATATTTACGATGCGTTCTTGTTCTTTTATTGGAGGGATTGGGATTTTAAACTTCAAAAACATTGGTCTTCTTAAAGAAGTAACCGAAGAAGAAACTGATGTTTTTTCTAAGTAAAAAGAAAAAAAAGTTAAAATATAATGATATATAAATCTTGCATTAACATCAGTATTAGGGACAATTCTATATGCACGTTGATGCAATGCATATTTACCAGTTACCCAATGATAAACCTTTCCAACACCTGCACCATCTCCTGCTGTAATAATTGCTGTTTCCTCAAAATCATATGAATTTAGTTTTAGCAATTCTCGCCCTCTTGCATAAAAAGTGTAATTTCCGTCATCAATAGCATCTTTTGTATCATGACGACCAGTACCTATTACTGCAACTTCACCCAAAGTTTTCCATTCAACCTCTCCTTCATCAAAAGTTAGCAATTGTTCACGGTAGTACTCGTACTGCTGTTTACGGGCAGTAAGTTCAGTAGTAAGTTCGGTAGTAAGTTCGGTAAAGGTATCTAAAATACGAACTATTTCTTTTTGGATTTTTAGTGGAGGGATTGGGATTTTGAGTTTTTTCCAATTAGGTTGTGTTAAACCATACCTTGTTATTCCTTGAGCTTTTAAACGTATTTGTTTCCGAACATCTGAAGAACTAAATAGGAAGTTTAAATAAGCAGGGTATAAAAAATCTTCATTCACAACTCTTAGCCTCATTATGTGATAACTATATACTGCATTATCAAAATCCTCAATTGCCATTGCTGAAAAGCCAATTTCATCAATTTTTTCTGATGAAGGAGTTATAAAAACATCACCTTTCTTTATACTACAATCATTAATTTTTCTTTCACTTGCGGTTACAACCATTGTTGGAGTTTCATTTATAATGTATTGGTTTTTAAAAACATCAACAAAATTCAAAAGTTTTACTTTTTTTTCATTTTCAACACTTTTCTTATCTACCCCAATATTTGAAAGTTCAATCACTTCCCCTAAAGTTTTCCACTCCACATCAACTTCTACCAATAATTTTTCTAACTCACTCATCCTTCAATCTCCTTTACAATGTTATCAATATCGGCACGGAGTTGGTCTATCTTTTTTACTGTAATAGCAACTTCTTTATTCAATTCTGTAATATTTATTTTTTCGCGTGTGTCTTTAGCTTCAACATAAGAGCTTACCGAAAGGTTGTAATCGTTTTTAGCAATTACAGTGTTGTCTATAGTAGTGGCAATGTGTGCTACTTCTTCTCTAGTATCAAACATTTGCATTATGTGTTCGATATGGTTATCGTATAACACATTATTATTGGTTTCCTTTTTAAAGAAATCTTCACCACTAACATCTATAAACTGGGTTTTGGTATCGGTTTTACTTTTAGAAAGCACTAAGATGTTTACTGCTATAGAGGTACCAAAAAACAAATTTGGAGCTAGCGAGATAACAGTTTCTACATAGTTATTATCTACTAGATACTTTCTTATTTTTTGCTCTGCTCCACCACGATAAAAGATACCAGGAAAACATACTAAAGCTGCTTTACCTTTACTAGATAAATAGCTTAAAGCATGGAGTACAAAAGCAAAATCTGCTTTAGATTTTGGTGCTAACACGCCTGCAGGTGCAAAACGGTCGTCGTTAATGAGTGTTGGGTCGTCACTACCTTTCCATTTTACAGAATATGGTGGATTAGACACAATGGCATCAAAAGGTTTGTCGTCTCCTAATTGTGGGCTTTCTAACGTATCCCCTAATACGATATGAAACTTGTCGTAATTCACATTATGTAAAAACATATTCATACGAGCCAAGTTATAGGTAGTATGGTTTATTTCTTGTCCGTAGAAACCCTCTTCAATAATATGGCTATCGAAGTGTTTTTTAGCTTGCAAAAGCAAAGAACCAGAACCTGCTGCAGGGTCGTAAATTTTATTGACTTTATCTTGCTTATGCATGGCTAATTGTGCAATTAACCGAGATACACTTTGGGGCGTGAAAAACTCACCACCAGACTTTCCTGCGTTGGCTGCATAGTTAGAGATTAGAAACTCATAGGCGTCACCAAATAAATCGATTTGATTATCTTCAAACTTACCAAGATTTAAGCTTTCTACGCCCTTTAAAACTTTTGCTAAACGGCTGTTTTTATTTTCCACGGTATTCCCTAAACGGTTACTTGTGGTATCAAAATCGGCAAATAAACCTTTAATATCATCTTCTGAGGGGTAACCATTTGCAGAACTTTCTATAGCCGTGAATATGGCAGCTAAATCTGTGTTTAGATTTTCGTTATCGTTAGCACCATTGGCAATGTTTACAAATAACTGACTTGGATAAATAAAGTAGCCTTTTGTTTTTATGGCATCATCTTTTATTTCTGGTGTAATGATAGCGTCTGAAAAGCTTGCATAGTTAATGCTCTCATCTCCAGCTTCAATATAATTGCTAAAATTCTCACTGATGAAACGGTAAAATAGGGTTCCTAATACGAAGTGTTTAAAATCCCATCCATCTACTGAACCACGAACATCGTTGGCTATTTTCCAAATTTGATTATGTAATTCGGCTCTTTGGTTATTGCTTGTCATTTATATTTTTATAATTTATTTATTATTCAGTGTACATTAAGCCTGCTCTAATACAGCCATTAATCTATGATTGAGATATAGTTTTTCTTTACCTACTTTTTCGGAAGTTAAAAAGCCTGCAGCTTCCAAATCCATTAAATAATTACCTACTGTTTTTGGAGTACCTAATTTTTCGTCAATTAAAAATTGCCGTTTGGTGTATGGTAATCTGAATAGTATTTCTACGAGTTCTTTAGTATATGCTTTAGGTAATTTCTCTTTAATTTCAGTAGTCATTTGTTCCATTAACTCGGTGACATCTTTTAAACGTTTTAAACCTTTTTTAGCGGTATACTCTACCATTTCTAGCATATATAATATCCACGATTCCCAATCATTATTTTCGGTGACTTCACGTAATTTATTATAATAATCTGCTTTGTTTTTTATAATATACTCGCTTAAATAAATAGCAGGTGTGTCTAATAGCTTCTCTAGTTTTAAATAGAGTAATAGCAAGATTCGTCCTGTTCTTCCATTACCATCGCTAAAAGGGTGTATGGCTTCAAATTGATAATGCATTAACGCCATTTTAATTAATGGGTCTATAGTATCATTTTCATTAATAAACGTTTCTAAATTAGCCAATTTCTCCCTTATAACCGTTTCTCCTGTTGGTGGTGTGTAAATCGTTTCTCCTTTAGCATTTTTTAAAGCAGTACCAGGAGTGGTTCTAATACTTGCCGTATTTTTTTTAATGCTTTGTACAATTTCAATACACAAATTTGTACTAATAAAAGGGCGTTTTTCTATATCGTGCAAGCCATTCCAAAGCGCTTCCTTATAACTTAGCACTTCTTTTGTTGCTGGGTTATCAAACTTTTTATCAGCCACTAAAGATTTATATAAGTCATCGTTAGTTGTAATAATGTTTTCTATTTCAGAACTTGCTTTTGCCTCTTGTAGATGGATTGTATCTAAAAATAACGTTGGGTTTGGCAAATTAGTTAGCATACCATTAAGCTGCGCTAACGCTCTACTGGCATCAATAGTTTTACGCAACACTTTTGTTGTCTCTAGCATTTTTTTGGGAGGCAATAGCGGTAAGCTATTGTAAGGTATGTTTCTATCGAAATCTGCCATATTTAACAAGGGTAATATTTACTCACGTTTTATTAACGAGAGTAAATATAGTTAAAAATTACCTTTGTAAGGTATATGAGTGTAAAGTTTACTTTTGTTTTATTTTATTGATTTTTTTGGTAAAGGGTTGGTTTAAGGTTTTGGGATTAGGTTAGTAGTACGGGAATTCATTCGTGCGTTATTTTTAACAGCATTTTTTATACAGTATAAGCGTGTTGTTAATTATTCAGAATAATATTTCACCCAATCATAGAAGCATATTAACTTATAAAAAGCATTTTTTTCCGTACTATTATTTCCTTCTAGAATTGTATAATTTTCAATTATTATTTCTAATATATCTAAAGATGTATAATTCTCTCTCTTAATGTATGGAAATATTTGTAAAAAAACTTTCCAATCATATTTTTTTATTATTTGAGTTAAGTTCATATTTTCATTTTCCACATCTCTTTTACGTTTTACATAACTACTTACATTTGGATAATAAAAACCTATTTTTTTAGCATCTTCAAAATGAATACAAATACGCTCTTCTGTTATTCCTACTAATTGCTTATCAGGATTAATATTTTTATTGTCTTTTAAGTATTTAAAAAACGGAACGTATTTAGTCCCTTTTAATGTTTCAGGTAATGTGTCGCTAACAACCTTACTCGAATCTAAATGCTTGTTTTTGATTAAATTTTCAATTAATTCAGTTCTACCAATTCTTTTATAACCTGCTCCTGCAATTTTATTTATTGCTCCAACTCCGAACACAACTTCTAGATTTTCAATATTCTTTGAATTTGAATCAATGTTTTGAACATAAAGTTTTGATTGTTTATCATTATCTATAACTAAGTCATACACATGTTCTTTTAGCTGTCTTAGCATTCTTGCTGGAAATTTTCTCTCAATTTGAGATAAAGCTTTAAAGGTTGATAGGAAATTTGGTACTATAACTGATTTTACGGGTATTCTGATGCCATTTACAGATATAGTTTCATTAATAAATTCTGCATCTTTTACATTAGGACTCCATTGAATAAATATTAGTCTGTCTTGTAATTTTTTAATATTCTCCGAAGTTAAACAAGATGATATAGAATCTAAGATTTTAAGGATGTTTTCATCTTGCAAAGAATAACCTAAAAAAATGATAGGGTGCTCTGTGAAAATTGTTAATAGTTTTGCTGCTAAATATGGATTCCTTTTATCAAAGTCTTCATAATCTCGCTCAGTCAAAACTAATGAGTTTGGTTGAGAGCTACAACCGTGAATTTTATAAATCTCCCCAATACCTTGTGGTGATGAAAATATTAATTCGTTTTGACCAACGTAAGTTTTAAAGTCAGTAAATAATGATTCTAAAAAATTATCCCAATTGGTTGTAATAATACCATCTATAACTACTTTCTTTAATAGATTAATCTCTTTAATTAATTCTGGTTCTATAGTTAAATTAGATATACACCCTTTAATATAATGAGATATTTCAATTTTTAGAGCTGAATCCCTATCAGTACATATACTCTTATATTTTTTTCTACTTCTTTCGTATTCATCACCTTCCCACCATTTTGGATGAAATCGTTTAGCTAGTTCACTTGCTACAATAGGTAAATCTTGTTCAGCACTTGAAAGCAGGTATTGATAATCAACTCCAATTGATTCTGTAAATTTATTTAATAATCCATTCCAGTCTTCAATATTCAAGTATCGGCGAGATATTCCTGAGCCTACAAATAGAAATGGAGCTCTTTTAAACTCACCAATATATTCTTTAATTCTTTGTGTTTCCATTTTATATGAGTGAATTTTTTAATACTCATTAACTTCTTTTAATGATAATAAACAATGGGATACCGTTAGTTTAATCACTAAATATATTACTTTATATTAAAAATAAATTACGGTTTACCGTATAACGATAAGCTTTAGTGTAAAAAAGCAAAACACCCAATAATTATAAACTACACCTTTACCCGAATAATATCATTGATATGCGTAGAATATCTTGGAGATAAGCGTTCTTGCTTCATTTTCCACTGGCTACATAGAAGTTAAGAACCGAACTTTATATTACTAACATTTGATTTCCCATATTATTTCACCCTTGAAACAAACACCGAACATCTTCATAAATACGCTCAAAATTAGCAGCTATTTCTTCATCTGAATACACCTTTACATCCTGGGGAAGCTCCTTTTTAATCTGTTGTAATACAAACTGTACTTTTTTATCCTTACCGTCTGCATAGGTTATAAACTCACCCTGTTTCAATCTAAAAAACACATCTGCCCTAATTTTAGGAATTTCCTTTTCTCCTGTAGTTACTCGTGTATCAAAATCAAGATTATGACCACGACTTACACTTTTGGTTGGGTCCTTAATAATTTCGAAAAAGCGTTCATAATATTTAGCCGTGTCGGGATCATTTACTTTTCCAAAAAACTGATACGACAGATTGCTCAAAATCGCTTTGCTAGCTTTATCACCATACATCATATCGTTCTGGATCTTGTCTTGCATTACATAAATGGTTGAAATGTTATAACTTCTTAAAGTCGCAGGAATACGGTGCATATTCAATAGGCGAATTGTTGGAGCTTCTTCCATCAGCAAAAAAGAAGGTTCTGAATTCCGAACACTCATTTGCTTGGTAATGGTATGTACAATCGCTGCAATAACTGGAGAATACGAGGTTTCAAATTTGGGATTATTCACCACCGAAATCACACAGGGATTTTCTGAACTATTAATATTTAGAGGGACTTCATCTGCAGATAAAGTCATAAAAATACGCTGGGTACTAATCCGTTTTAAAGCATTTGCTAACGTACTTTTTACACCAGCTGTTTGACGCTCGGAATCCTTTCCACTTATGAATGCATCTGCCATCGCTCTAGAAGTGGTATTCGTTTCTAAAAATGCAATGAGGCTATCCGTATCGATATGCTGATAAATCGCAATTAAATGCGGTAGTGTACAGTATTTTGGATAGTCCGTTTTTAATTTCCAAATCAAGCCTCCAATCAAGCCTTCTGCAGCATCATTAAAAAACTTTGTGGTTCCCGAAGCTCCAGATTCGCGTTGCTCCAATAAATTTTCAATTAAAACTCTTGAAATTTCATTTACACTTTCTTCGTTTTCCAAATACCGAGGGGCTATTGGATTTACACGATGTACAATTTTATCAAAAGAAATGATCTTAAAAGGTATACCGCTGTCCTTAAAAAGTGGATAAGCCATTTCTGTAAGTTCAAAATCTTTGTAATCATGAATTATACCACAAAATTTTGCTTGACTAAAATGTTTTAAAATGCCATACACCACACTTTCAGTCTTACCACTTCCAGCAGATCCTATTACCGAAGCACCACGTTTTATGTTCTCTAGTTTAAAATTTCCTCTAGTCGTTTCAAAGTTGATTTGATACTTTATGTTTTCATTCTTTGACTGCTCCGTATTATGCAAAAACACATACATCACCACATTAATTAATATAAGCGGACAACTAATATACAGCGTTATAAAAACCCAATGCATTATTGAACTTAATGCAAATACATAAGCACCTAACATCAACAAATTAATTATAAACGCATACCTACTGAACCGATACATGGCATAAAAAAACGTACAAACTGAAACTGTTACCAATACCCATATAATTTCATTTACCTGCAGCATCTTTTTAATTTTATATTCCGATAGAACTTGATTTTATAGCGACCTCTACCCCTTTCCGTAGTTTATTAAATAGTTTTATAGCCAGTTTATTTGGCGTAACTGGAATACTTGGTAGCATAGGAATATCACCAGCTCTCATTATTTTTAAGGCTATTGCTTTTTCATTCGTTGGTAATTTCATAAGCGCCGCGAAATACAATTTCGGATGCTTTTTAAAATTATTTCTAGTAGAATAGGTTTCTGCAAAATTCCGCTGATAGCCAAATAATGTATCAAATCGTCTTTCCGCTTTTTTAAAGAATCCATCACGATCAAATCCACGTTTTATTGTTTTACCATGCATCGCTGTTTCCGACGCTTTATACTTGCTTCCTGGTGAAAGACTAAATGTATTTGAGGCATCCTTTCGACTCACGATAATATGAATATGCGTTTGATCTCCGCCTTTTGCCATACCTTGAACAATACGTTTTCCATCTAATTGATGTGGAGCTGCTTGTTCTAGTTTTAAAATTTCAGCTTTCATTTTGGGGATATTTCCTTCTAACCGTCCTTCCTCTATGTTTCGAATATTAGTTTTAAGATCTAGTATTTTTGAGGCATAGGGTTGATTTTCTTTTACCGCTTTATCTGTGCCTTTAAATGTTCTTTGGTGTTCCACTTTAGCATAGTATTTTATATCGTTAATCGTTATCGGTTTTCCATTGATTTCACGATTAAAAGAGCCCACATAATCTTTCATGATCTCCCGAGTATATGTTTTTAAATCGACTGAACTTTGCGCTATCTTCTTTAATTCATATTTTGAAGGACTAACCGTAATAGAATAAAATTTGGGTTCTGTCTTTTTAAGCTTTGCGCCATTTCCATCAATATCTTTGATAACATCCTCTGCTGAAATTTCATCTCCATACTGATTAAAAAAGTGTTCCAAATCTTCTTGCTCCAGGCTTTGATTTTCTTTCTCTAAATAGCCCACAAAATCTGCTGAACTTTGTGAATACGTCCCTCCTACTTTTTGAGGTGTAATGGTTATATACATAGCTTCAAGTTTTAGAGTTCTTTGTTTAGATTAAGCTTTTCTTTAAAGCGTACTTCCTTCTTTTCTTCTTTAAAATTCATACTTGAATGCGATGGATTCTGAGTAAGATCCTCGTTTTGAAATAACAACTCCATCATCGCAACTGTGGGTTTGGTTTGTGTCTTTTCCATATCACGCATAATCGCGATTACCGCATTAATACGTTTCTTCAGAGAAGCTTCAATGGTACGCCCTGTAGGCCCAAATGTTTCTTTTGGAGAGATTTCATTATAGAAGAAAAAATCAAGCATAGAAGACATCGCCTCTGTGTGCGATTTGAAATGCGTTCTTGAAAATTCTTGAAAACGTTTAGCTGTTTCCTCTTTGAATCTAATACCAGTAAATGAGTCCATAATTCGCCGATTTGTCGCAAATTCTTCCCTAAAACTAGGCGTTCGCAAGCCATTTGTCGCAAATTGCTGAGAGTCAAGAAATTACATTATTTTCAAACAACTGATTGTCAGTGTTTTAAAACAGAAAAGGAGTCCATAACATCGCTCTGCGTGTTACCCTCTTGCTACTCCTTTTCGTTCGCCCCAGGCGAACAAAATTCCTTACAATTTGCTTAAAAAAGCCAATTGCCCTTTTAGGAAAATAAATTTCCAATAGGTTAATATTTTTGATGAAACGGTTCTCGGCGAAAGTAGAATTGAGATAACCGTATACTAAATTTAGTTCTGAAATTCAGCATTTTAAAGATACACTTTTTTTATCAATTGAAAATTAATCACATAGAAAAACACCTCCAAATTTTTAGAGGTGTTCCTTTTTTATCATAAAATAAATGTCTACACATTTTAATATTCTCCAGGCAACATTAACATGTTATCTATAAAATATAACCGTATTTTTTGAAGTGGAAAATCTGTAACGCGATAGGTCTGCATATCTAAAACAGTATCATTTCCATCTGTGTAAATAATTTCTGCTTCATACCCTTTTTGTTTTTGATCGGCTTCAGATAAACGTTTAAAATCGATGGTTATAAAATAGGATTTTTTCATCAATTGTTTTCCTATAATTGATGCGTCTGTGATTAACCAATGACATTGCCCATGTTCGGCTAAATATTGAATACCTTCTGTATACCGGGTATTAATTAATGGGATTTTAAAACATTCCATCGATCCGTGAAATTGTTGTAATCCTTCTTCTAATATGTTAACTTTAGTGCTCATTTTCAAAGTATTTTAAAGGTTAAAAAATTAAAAGAGGGTTTTACTGTGGAAGGTTCACCCTCTTTTTTTTGATTTCAATTTTTAGGCTTTATCAGGCTTAGAACCCAATAATAGAATCTCGTCTGCAACCACCTCAGTGATGTAATGTGTTTGCTCGTCTTTAGACGTATAACTTCTAGTTTTAAGCTTACCAGTTATTGCCACTTCTTTGCCTTTTGAAGTGAATTTTTCAATAATTTCGGCTATACTTCCCCAAGCAACTATAGCATGCCAAGAAGTTTCAGTTTGCTTTTCGCCTTTAGCATTTTTGAAATGCTCATTCGTGGCTAATGAAAATCGGGCTACTTTTTTACCGTTTTCAAGATTGGTGATTGTTGGATCTTGTCCAATGTTTCCAATTAACTGTACGTGATTTTTGATACTACTCATAATAAAAGATTTAAAGATTAATTAAATTACCATCCGAACCATTCAGACGGCTTGTGTCTATATTTTTTTTTAAATGATTTACTTATTATATCCTGAGCGTTTTCCTTTTTTGTTTGTCTTGGTGTCGCTTCCTTTTGTATGTTTTTGTCTGATTTCATAAGATTCATTTTAGATTTACTTCCCATAGTGCCCTCACTGTTACCTTTTTTTGTTGCTTATACAGTTTCAATATTTCGAATTGATAAGGACTTATAAAAGGGAGGCACGACCGGTTATGCAGTCCGTTCAACTTCTAAATGTTGGTATTTTGCTATCGAAAAAAGGGAAGTAATTGTGAGGGTCTGGGTGTAAGTCTAAAGTCTTTTGTGAAGTACAAATACATTGGAAGCGGTATCAAATGCATAATAGAATTCTGATTTAGCGAACGCTATTCACGATTTTCGCTCTGGAATGGAGAGTCCTTCCTGGCGTAGCAGGAAGGGTAACGCAATGGAAAGCTAAAATTGGGGATTGTGTTCAAGACTTGTGTAGGTAAGCTCTTTTTCCGAAATGTAACTTTTTCGTGAAATGAAGTGGAAATGTGCTAACCGGGTTATGAAACAAATCTTTTTAAACTAGTAGGATGCCAAGCGAACGTAACGTTAATGCTGTAGGCTGTAATGGAGTTTGATTGCTTCCCGTTTTTCTCGGGAATTAGCAAGCAAGTGAAATGGAAGACGGAAGCCTTAACGTTGTGTTCAAGACTTTTTTAACGAAGCGCTTTTTCCGAAATGAAGCTTTTCGCGGCATGTAGTGGGAATGGGCTGAGTGGGTTCTATAAATGAAACATCTTCCTGAAGTAGGATGCCAAGCGAACGTAATGTTAAGGCTGTAGTGGAGTTTGATGGCTTCCCGTTTTTCTAGGTAATTAGCAAGCAAGTAAAATGGAATCCGTAAGCCTTAACGTTGCGTTCAAGACTTTTTTCAAGGAAGCGCTTTTCCCGAAATAGAGCTTTTCGCAGCATGTAGTGGGAATGGGCTGAGTGGGATAAGCTCTTTATAAAAAACAAGCATTAATAACATCTCTATGAATTCATGTAATTCTGCCAATGTACCAAAATATATTTTTCGATATGTTGTTCTTTCCGCTTAAGAAAACCATATTCGTAAACAAACAAGTACACATCGCCTTTGTTATTTTTCCAATAATGAGTGAAAAATTTAGGATTAAAACCTTGTTGTTCTAATACCTGAACTCTAACAGTTGCTTTTCCTGATTTATTATAATTTTTTAATAGCCGTCGATTTTGTTTTAGTTGATTATCTACCTGATTAAAAAAACGTGGTTCGTTCTCTAAAGCACTTCTATAATGATAGGCACTTTTACAATGCAGATCGCAAAACAATTTGTCTGACCGCCCTCTCAAATTTTCACCACAATATTTACAAGTTTTTACAAACACCCCACAATTACCTAAAGATTAAACGAATACTATTCGATTAATATACGATAAAATTATAAATGTTCTTTATTTTTAATAAAAAACTGATGATAACAATTACCCTTAAACCGCATTGGCATCAGCAAAATAAACTTATAGCAATATCATTTGAAGATACGAATGAGGTTGAACTTTATGTTAAATCGTTTCCCAACGTGAGATATAGTAACACTTATAACACTTATTTTATTCCCTATTACAATAATGCCATATCAGATCTATTTAAATATTTCAGAAAACAAAGTTGGTATGTAAATTACAATCAGTTTAAATCCCTTCCCGAAACCTCACTACAGGCTGAAGACAAAGTCTCTTATTGGACATTAGAATTACCAACATTACATGTTGAGAAGGTTACAGCACTGAATAAATTTAAACGGTGGTTAGAACAAAAACGGTTTAGCCCTAATACAGTAAACACCTATGTAGAGGTAACAACTCTATTTTTACGCTATATGCAACTTAAACAGGTTGAAGTATTCTCTACACGCACCATCGAACAGTTTAATTACGATTATATTTTTAAGGCTAGAAAGTCTGTATCCTTTCAAAATCAATGTATCAGTGGTATTAAACACTATTTTGCTTTTAAAGGAATTGATATTGAGGCATTAGATATTAAACGTCCAGATAAAGATAAGAAACTCCCAAATGTATTAAGCAAAATGGAAGTTAAAACATTATTAGATTGCACCAAAAACCTAAAACACAAAACCTTATTAAGTTTGTTGTATTCAACGGGTTTACGCATTGGAGAGGCTCTTGCTTTGCAGTTAAATGCTATTGATTATGATCGAGGATTAATACATATTAAGGCCGCCAAAGGAAAAAAAGATAGATACACCTTATTATCAACTAGTATTATACCTATCCTGCATACATACCTTGATCATTACAACCCAAAGCATTACCTGTTTGAAGGCAGAAACCAAGAACCATATACGCAAGTAAGTGCTAGACAAGTTTTAAAAAAGTCATTACATAAGGCCGAAATTAAAAAATATGCCACGCTACATACCTTGCGCCATAGTTTTGCAACTCATCTACTAGAAAGTGGAACTGATATTAGGTATATTCAAGAACTTTTAGGACACAACAGCCCTAAAACAACCATGATTTATACGCACGTTACATCAACTAATTTAAAGGATATTAAAAATCCTTTCGACACATTGTAAGAAAGTTATTATATTGCTCTAGTAATTAACAAAAAACACAAGAATAATAAGTTATGAATACCAAATTAAAAAACCATCGTTATCCACCCCATTTTGGTAGGTTATAGTGTATTCAATTATTCATATAAACAAGTTGCCTATAATTTCCAAAAAAATGAACAAACTCATTATAGAAAAAATAAAATCTGTCTTAGAAAAAACTATTAATGAGTATAAAGAAAATCCAGATTTAATTTATGATAACGAAAGGGACAATAAAAAATTTCAATACAAAAACACAGAATATTTTAAGAATTGGAAAAAAAAACAAACTTGTATTATAAATAATTGTGATGCAAAAAGTATTGAACGTTCACACACGATTCAAAAATCTGGTAGTATAAAAATTATTTCGGAAGACAATCATGTTTTGACCCCTGAGGTAAGTATGAAATCTGGGAAGTATGAAATGTATTCCAAAGGAATTAATGAAGCGTCAACTTTTCCTGGTTACTGTTTAGAACATGAAAAACTGTTCGAGAATTTCGAAAAATTAAAAGATTTTAAAACGGGTGAACATGTCGCTCTACAGCTGTACAGAACCATTTGTAGAGAAATTGTTGTAAATGAAAATATTCTTGAAAGAACCAATAAATTAGAAAATGATTATCTTAAATTTAGGAATGAAAAATTAAAAGAATATGTCCTAAATAATTTAGATAAAAATGAATTAAACAATTCAGAAAATAATTTTGACAAAATTATTTTTAAATCTCATGATAGGAAACTTTTTGAAATAGACAAAAGAAAAAAACAAACAACAAAATACCTAAATGAGTTCTTGTATAAAATGCTTGAGTCCGTGGAAAGTGATCTAAAGAGAAAAAACTTTAAGAAAATCGCTTATAAATTTGTGCAAATAAATGAAGTTCTTCCTGTAACATTGGCGGGAAGTGGAAACTTTACAGTTCAATTAACTACAAAAAAAAAGAATATTCCTGTTATATTCAACGTTCTTCCACTAGAAAATAAAACATATATTTTTATAGCAACATTAAGAAAAAATACTGTCCAACTAAAAGCTTACACGAACTATTTTGCTATTCCGTTATTAATGTTAAATATGATTGAAAATTGGATGATTAATGGTTCTGATCATTGGTTTATCAAGCCCTCCATATGGAATTCAATAGATCCGATTTTACAAAGAGAAATTCTAAATAAATTAATTGAAACAGAGGATAACATTGGACAGGATCTAAATTTCTCTATATTTAAAAAAGTGAAAAATGAAATCATTGAACATTGGGAAAATAACATTGATAATTTGGATGGTTTTCTAAAAGAAGTATTATACAAAGAAAAACAAAAAAAAACTATAGGCAACACCGGTAATCGTTGCACAAGCCCAAAATAAATAGTGCACCTTTAATTAAAAACCGTCTTTAGAGACGGTTTCTGTTTTTATACAGTTAATATTTTAGGTGATTTACAAGGTCTTAAAAGCGTATTAATAGCTTTATAAAAGGTATTTTTAGATTAAAATAAAGTGCAAATGCTCCTGCATCACTTTTAGTACGTTTTTCAATAAATTTCATGTATTTTTTGGGCAGTATCTCATAAACTGTGTAAGTTTTAAAATCTCAGGTTAAATATTAATCTGAGATTTTTTTATTCATTAATTTTAACTTTTACACACTTATGAAACCAGAAGATTTATTAAACGAAGACTTTTTAAAACAATTCAAGAATGCACCAGAGCTAACATCCTTTTTAGAACAGTTGCACAAACGTGGTATTGAGAAGTTACTAGAAGGGGAACTAGATGCCCATTTAGACTACGATAAGCACAAAAAAAGTAAAGCAGCCAACCTTCGAAATGGTTACACTAAAAAGAAATTAAAATCCGTTTTAGGAGAAACAGAGATTCAAGTTCCTCGAGACCGTGATAGTTCTTTTAATCCTTTAATTGTAAAGAAAAGAGAAAGTACAACAGAAGGCATCGAAAATATTATTATATCGCTTTATGCCAAAGGCATGAGTAACAGTGATATTGAAGAACAAATACGTGAGCTGTACGATTTTAATATTTCTACATCCACTATTTCAAGGATTACAGATAAGATTACAGAAGATGTTATTGCTTGGCGGAACAGGCCTTTGGAGGCCACTTACCTAATTGTTTGGATGGATGGCATCGTATTTAAAGTTAGGGAAAACTCTAAAGTCATAAACAAGACTATTTATATTGCAGTAGGCCTGAGAACAGATGGCAAAAAGGAAGTCCTAGGATTATGGTTAGGTAAAAATGAATCTTCAGCCTTTTGGATGAGTGTTTTAACCGATATTAAAGCTCGAGGAACTCAAGATATACTTATCACAGCTACCGATAATTTAAATGGATTTACGGATACTATTAAAACTATTTTTCCGAAATCAACGACTCAAATTTGTGTTGTGCATCAAATAAGAAATTCGTGTCGTTACGTGGTCTGGAAGGACAAAAAGGAATTTACTCGTGACATGAAGCAAATCTATACTGCTCCTACAAAAGAAGCTGCCAAAGCTGCTTTAAATGACTTCAAAACTAAATGGGATTCTAAATATTCTTACGCCATTAAAAGTTGGGAAAATAATTGGGATGAGCTTACAGTATTCTTTGATTTTCCTATTGAAATAAGAACCATAATCTACACCACAAATCTTATAGAAAACCTAAATGGAAAGATACGGAAATACACAAAAAACAAACTCTCGTTTCCAACAGATGAAGCAGTTATGAAATCCGTGTTTTTAGCTTTGAGAGAAAGCACTAAAAAATGGACCATGCCAATCAGAAATTGGGGAGTGATACTAAATCAATTTTTAGCTATATTTGAAAACAGGATTAAGTTATAAATAACCTAACCCTGAAATTTTGAACTTACACACTTTTTAGGATAGTGTCATTTTTTGAGATTGTAAGCAATAGCTGAGAGTTGCATGCATTTATTGGCTTGTTTTACACCAATAGTATAAACCTTATTTAACCCCATAAACTGCGTCAGGGTTCCAAATACGGGTTCTACGGTGCTTTGCCGTTTTCCTTTCATGTAACGCCCTTGATTACTGTTTACTCGAGCTATATTACGTTGGTATTCCTCACGATAATAGGTAACTGT